>JAJDVB010000045.1 GCA_022826345.1 Alphaproteobacteria bacterium | reverse complement strand
GGCAGGCGCGGCTTGAATGCGGCCGCCCTGCGCCCCAGTCGATGACCCTGGACTATCCGCCGAAGCCGATCGCCTCCTGGTACTGCTGGAGGATCTTTTCACGGCCCAAACGGTCCGTGATGTCCTGCCAGGACGCTGCGGTATCGGAAAGAGCTTCCTGAGCGGTCTTCTGGCCGCTCATGGCTGCGGACAGGTTCTTGTCCATGATGTCCCAGTACGCGGGCGCGCCCTCGATCCTGAGATAGGTCAGGATCGTCGGTGCGGTGAAGTTGTCGTAGTAGGCCTGCGTGTACTCGGCGACATCGTCGGCATGCCAGCCGGCGGCCACGTAGTCCTCGATCTTCGCCTCACCCAGCGGCTCCAGGAACTGGTAGTAGTACCCCGGATCGACACCGGTCCAGCCGTGATACGCGCCCCAGTTCGAGGACGGCTTGATCGCCATCAGCGAGAGGAACGAGTAGGCGGCGTCCGGGTTCTCCGAGAACGCCGAGATCACGCCGTGCCACGAACCGCCGGTGGTGTTGCCGACCGGCTGCGGGTCGTCGGTCTCGACCCAGGTGCCGTTCTCGTGATCCCAGTACTTGTCCGAGCTGGGCATGAGAGCCGAACCGCAAATCCCCTTGATCTTGGAACGCGATTCATCCTGGCAGAGCGAGCCCACGTCGCCCCAGCTGAACACGAACACCGACTTGCCACGGAGGAAGTAGTCCCACGCCTCGCCGAGGCTCCAGCCAACCTGCGCCTCGGGGCCCGTCTTGTGCAGCTCCTGCAGGAACTCGAGCGCCGCGACATGGCCGGGGCTGTCGATCAGCGGCGTCATGTCGGTGGGATCGAACCAGTAGACGTTGTGGTACTGGGTCACAGCATCGCCCGGCGTCATGGCGAAGGACGCGGAGAGCGACTGGAAGTGATAGTGCCCCTGCTCACCCACCTTGAGGTGGAGCACGGTGCCGCTATCGGCCTCGTCGTCGTTGGCATCCCAGTTCTTGCCATCGAAGTACTGCGAGATGTCGAGGAGCTGCTGCCAGGTCTTGGGCGGGACCGGCATGTCGTAGCCCTTCTCCGCCTTGAACGCGGCTTGATGCTCGGGGTCGTTGAGCACATCGCGGCGGTAGTAGAGCACCTGTCCGTCGGCGTCGTTGAGCACGCCGTATGCGGTGTCCCCCCAGGTGTGCAGCGTCTTGAGCGACTGCGGCATGGAATCGTAGGTCCACTGCGGATGCTCGCCGCTCTCCATGTACTCCTCGATCGGCAGCATGTAGTCGCCGGCCACCAAGTCGCCGTAGAAGAAGGCGCCGACGATGATCGCGTCATAGAGGCCGGTGCCCTGACGCAGATCCAGCATCATCTTGGCGTAGAGGTCGGTAACCGGCGTAAGCGCGATCTCGAGCGTGGCGCCGGACAGCTCCTCCCAGATCGGACGGAAGCTGAAGATCGGACCCGAGATCCCGCCGCGCGGGCCTGAATCCAGGGTCAGCACCGTGAGCGTGGTGCCCTCGAAGGGCTTCTCGCCAGGCCCGAACAGGGAGCCCAGCTCATCCCGCGAGGTCTTTATAACGGCGCCATCCTCCATGATGAGGTCGACCGAGCCATCGTCGTGCCACGTGACGTGCCCGTCTTGCGCCTGTGCATCTGCTGCGGTCAGCGCGGCCAATGCCACGCCTGCCGAGATCAACCCGGCTCTCAACGCCTTCATTCTCCATCTCCCTCGTCGTGGACGGCCCATGGTGCCGCCGAAGGTGTCATGACTATAGTCGATGGCGTCCCGGCAGCAAGCCTGCCGCCCGGCCGTCGTTGACCCCTGCCAATCGACTCCCTAAGGTCCCGCCCGCCGCGCGCTTGCGGCGTGAAAACAGGGCGAATCAGGAGGCATCGAGCCATGGCCGTGGAGCGTAAAGAGGTGGCCGAGCAGCGCTATCGCGAAGCTTACGGGCGCTACTTCGAGGACTTCGTGGTGGGCGATGTCTACGAGCACCGGCCTGGCCGGACGCTCACCGAGTACGACAACATCTCCTTCACACTGCTCACCATGAACACCCATCCGATCCACTTCGACAGCCACTACGCCTCGTACAGCGAGTTCGGCAAGCCGCTGGTCAACAGCGCGCTCACGTTGGCGATCGTCGCCGGCATGTCGGTGAGCGACATCAGTCAGAAGGCGATTGCCAACCTCGGCTGGAACGACATCAGGCTCACTGCACCCGTCTATGCCGGCGATACAATCTATGCCGAATCAGAGGTGCTGGAGACGCGGGAGTCGCGTTCCCGACCCACCCAGGGCATCGTCACGGTCAAGACGACGGGCAAGAAGTCCGACGGCACCGTCTTCATGACTTACGAGCGCACGGTGCTGGTGCCGAAGCGCGGCCACGCAGTAGACGACCGCGCCGAATACTAGACCGTGGACTCATTAGCACGCAGCCAGATGCGGATAGTGGCGATTTGATCATGGCGAGGTAGTTGGCGGCGAGCTTTTCGTAGCGCGTTGCGATTCGTCGGAACTGTTTGAGTTTGTTGAAGAAGCGCTCGACCCGGTTGCGCAGGCGGTAAAGATCGTGGCGGAAGGCATGGGGCGTCTTGGCGGTACTGCGGTTGGGGACGATGGGCACCGCATCCTGGGCCTCGATCATCTCTCTGATCCATTCCGCGTCGTAGGCCTTGTCGGCGAGCACGGAGCCATCAGGCGGCGATTGATCGTCGAGCAAGGGCCCAGCGAGGGTGCTGTCATGGGCCTGCCCTGGGCTCAAGGCGAAGCGGAGCGGCAGGCCGGTAGCGTCGCGCGGCCACGCGCGCGGCGCGCACGATGACCACGGTGTGGATCTTCGTCGTCAGTCCGCCTCGGGAACGACCCATGCAACGATCCGGACCCCCTTCTTGAGCCCGCTGCGTGCTGGTGAACGCGGACGCTGGAGCTGTCGATCATCTGTATGTCGCCGTCGTAAGCCTCGACGATGGCGTCCATAAGGCGATCCCAGACCCCGTTCTTGCGCCAGCGATTGAAGCGGTTGTAGCAGGTGGTGTAGGGCCCGTAGCGCTCCGGCAGGTCCCGCCACGGGGCCCCGGAGCGCAACACCCACATGATGCCGTTGAGCACGCGCCGGTCACCCACACGGGGGACACCGCGCGGCTTGTTCGGCAGCAACGGTTCGATCACGTTCTACTCGAAGTCGGTCAGGTCGTAGCGGTTCATTGGCAGGCTCCCGCAATTTGGGAGCTTGAATCATGATGCGCTCTCACAGACAATTATTTTATGAGTACGCGGGCTAGTAGAAGCGGTCGAAGAAGATGCGCTCGGGCCGGACCTTGCCGCAGCGCATGACCGGCCGGAGCAGCGCGTCGATCAGGCCCGGCGGCCCGGCCATGTAGAAGTCGCACTCGTCGAGGTCTTCCATCGCCGCCAGCGCGACATCGCCCACGAGGCCCGTGGCCGCGCCGGGCGTACCATCGCGGACCGCCAGCGTGAGCGAGAAGCGATCGTGCGTGGCCGCGAGCGCCCGCATCTCGTCCACCATGAAGAGCTCCTCGGCCCTGTTCGCGCCGAAGAAGAGCCGGATGCCGAACGTGTCGGGCCGGGCGAGTGCGCCCTCGATCACCGACAGTATCGGTGCGAGCCCGGAGCCGCCGGCGACGCAGACGATCTCACGTTCGGGCGGCGTCCGCAGGTAAGCCCGGCCGTATGGCCCCTCCAGACTCACCGCGTCGCCTTGGGCGAGTTTGTCGAAGAGGTAGCGTGAGGCGTGCCCACCTGGCTTCTCCTTGGCGATGAACGCCAAGGTCTCGGCCTCGGTATTGGCCATCGAGTAGGCGCGGCGCTGGCCGCCCGGCACCTGGAGCAGCACGTACTGCCCGGGCAGGAAAGGCACGGGCTGCGCCGGCCGGCAGCTGAACGCGATCACGCCCGGTACCAATCGTTCCAGCGTCTCGACCGTCGCCGTGAAGGCTGCAGGCCTCGGCTCCTCCCGCACGCCCTCCACCTGGCCAAGGCGCACCTGGACGGTGCAGTCGCCTTGCGGTAGCGCCTGGCAGCAGAGGATGCGGTCGCCCTTGCGCCGATCGCGCTCGCTCAGCCCGGTCGCGTCGGCCCAAATGTGATCCACCTTGCCGTCGAGCAGCCGCCCCTTGCACGAGCTGCAGCTCCCGCTCGCGCACTCGTAGGGCATGGCGAAGCCTGCCGCGAGGCCAGCGCGCAGGATGGTCTCGCCGGGCTCGCAGGTGAAGCTGTCGCCGGAGGGCTCCAGCCTGATCGTCGCGGGCTCGGTCACGGGTCAGCCCGTCGTCGGAGCGTCGAGCGCCTGTGCCGGCAGGTGCGCCCGATACCAGGAGAGCGTCGCCGCCATGACCTCGCCGAAGGCGGGCTCGGCGTAGACGTCGTAATGCCCGTAGCCCTTGAGCACGATGAGCTTCTTGGGCTCGCCGGCGTGGTTGTAGAGGGACTGCGATTCTTCCGGCGGCACCAGCCGGTCGTCCTCGGTGGTGATGAGGAGGAGAGGGCGCGGCGCGATCTTCCCCACCACCCAGTCGGCGTGGAAGGAGAGCGTCTCGTCGATAAAGGAGGCCGGCACGGTGGAGACCGCGTCGGGATTGTTCGCCCGCTGCGCAGCCGAGAGCGCGGCGGACGCCCGGTCCTGCATCAGGATTTTGTCGCGCGCTGCGGGCGCGGACTCGCCGCTTATCACGGCCTGCTCCCGATCCTCGCGCGCCCGCTCCAGCAGGTCGTGCCATTCGTCCGGCCGACGCACGCTCCGCATCCAGCGGCGGCCGTCGCCGATGCCGACAACGCTCACCACGCAGCGCACCCGCTCGTCCAGCGCCGCCGCCCAAACCGCCGTGGCGCCGCCGTAGCTGGTGCCGTAGAGGCCGAGGTGGGTGGGGTCGACCCCCGGCCGGGTCCCGAGATAGGTCAATGCGGCCTGAACGTCGGCGACGCGGCTGAAGGGCGCCAGCCGGGTGCGCGGCCCCTCGCTCGCGCCCCAGCCCTTGTAGTCGAAGGTGAGCACCACGTAGCCCGCCTCCGTCAACACCCGCGCGTTATCGGGCAGGTAGAGGCTCTTCACGCCGGTGTAGCCGTGGCAGAGCACGATGCCGGCGCGCAGCTCGTGCGCGTCCGCGCCCTTGGGCCGATAGAGATCGCCCTCGAGCCGCACGCCCTCGCTGTAGAAGCTCACGCTCTCGCAGGTCATGGTGGGTGCCTGATGTCACGCCATCGCCGCGATGTCCACGAAAACCTGTCGATACAGAAGGTGTTATCGTTGCCGGCCGTGCCGTGGGCGGCGCGCAATGCCTGCTCGCGGCCGCAGTCGTCATGGGGAACGCAATGACGGAGCCCGAACACTTCCCGCACCTGTTCACGCCTGCGCGCCTGCGCGGGCATACGCTCCGTTGCCGCATCGTCTTCGGCGCGCACACGGCTAACATGGCGGAGGGCGGGCTGCCGGCCGAGCGGCACTTCGGCTACTACCGGGAGCGCGCCCGTGGCGGCGCCGGCATGATCGTGGTCGAGCCCACGCCGCCGCATCCGACGGCGATACTCACGCGTGGTAACTTCATGGCCGACGACGCCGTGATCCCCCATTTCCGCAGGATCACCGACGAGTGCCACAGCCACGGCACCGTCATGTGCCACCAAATCTATCACGTGGGCGCCCACGGCGATCAGGACAACTCCTGGGCGCCCTACTGGTCCCCCTCCGGCCAGGTCAGCCACCACGATGCCTGGGGCAGCCATGCCATGAGCGAGCCGGAAATCCGCGAGCTCGTCCAGGCCTTCATCGGCCAGGCGGTGCGCGACCAGAAGGGCGGATTCGACGGAGTCGACCTCTTCGCCGGCTATTCCTGCCTGATCGACCAGTTCTGGTCGCCGCTCACCAACCGGCGCGACGATGCCTGGGGCGGCAGCCTGGAGAACCGGCTGCGCTTCGTGACCGAGATCGCGGACGGCATCCGCAAGGCCTGTGGACCGGACTTCATCGTCGGCATGACCGTCTCAGGCGCCGAACCCTACCCCGGCGGCCTCTCCATGGCCGACAAGCAGGAGATCTTCGCCTGGCTCGACGAGCGCGGCCTCGCGGACTACTTCTCCTGCGGCACCGGCAGCTACATCAACAGGTTCACGGCGATCGTGCCGGGCTTCCACTACGCCGCACCCCTCGGCACCGAGGACGCCGCCGCCATCAAGCAGGTGGTGAAGCACGCGCTGGTCACCGCCGAAGCGCGGGTGAAGACGCCCGCGCGCGCCGAGGCCGCCATCGCGAACGGTTGCTGCGATCTGGTCTCCATCGTGCGCGGGCAGATCGCGGATCCCCACCTCGCCAACAAGGCGCGCGAGGGCCGCGCGGAAGACATCAGGCCCTGCATCTCCTGCAATCAGCTCTGCCTCGGCCGGCGCATGCGGGACTATCACATCTCCTGCCTGGTCAATCCTTCCGCCGGTCGGGAGTTCGCGTGGGATGGCGACAGCGCCCCGCCCACCGAGACGCCCCGTCACGTGCTAGTGGTGGGCGGTGGCCCGGCGGGGCTGGAGACCGCGCGCATGGCGGCGGCGCGCGGGCACCACGTGACGCTGGCAGAGAAGGCGGAGGAACTCGGCGGGCAGTTCCGCCTCGCCGCCGCGCAGCCCGAGCGAGACGAGATCGGCGAGTTGCTGGGCTGGTACCGGACCCAGCTCGAAAAGCTTCAGGTCCGGATCGAGCTGGGCACGGAAATGACCGCCGACGCCATCCGTGAATTTGGGGCCGATGCGGTCGTGCTCTCCACAGGGTCGGTGCCGACGCGCACCGGGTTCCAGCGGGCGCTCCCCCACGTCGATGCCCTCCCCGGCGTCGAGCAGGAGAACGTCTGCACCGCCAACGACGTTCTGGACGGCACCGCCCAGCCCGGCGCGCGCGTCCTCCTGCTCGACGACCTCAACGGCTGGTGGCCCGCGTCCGGCACCGCGCTGCACCTCGCCGAGCGCGGCCACGCCGTGACCATCGTCACCGCATCCGAGAAGGCGGCGGAGGCGCTCGACATCTCGCATCTCGGCCCGAGCACGCGCGAGCGCTTCGCGAAGCAAGGCGTCGAGGTGATCTGCGCCCACGCGCTGACACGATGGGCCGGCAACGTGGCCACCATTACGAACCTCCACACCGGCGATGAGAGGCAGGTGGAGGCCGACAGCCTCGTGCTCGCGACCACCAACACGGTCGACGATGCGCTTGCGCATGCGCTCGCCGATGACGGACTGGAGGTTCACGTCGTGGGCGACATGGTCGCGGCGCGCACCGCGAGCATGGCCTTCTACGAGGGCCGGATGCTCGGCATGAGGCTGTAGCGCGCGTGACAGAACCTGAATCGCGCGGCGGCGCACACGCGCTGCTCTGGCCGGCGGTTCTGCTGGTCGTCTCGGCCCTCGGTTGGGGCATCCTCTATTCGCTCAATCGGCTGGCGACCACCGACGGCATTCCCTTCATCCCCTACGTCTTCTGGATGGGGACCGGCGCCGCGCTGATCCTGCTGGCGTTGGGCGCGGTGTTCCGCACGCTGCCCAGGCTCTCGTGGAAGCACATGCGCGGCTATCTCGTGCTCGGCACGATCTCCTTCGGCATGACCTATACGGTGCTCGCCTTCGTCGCGCCCAAGGTGCCGGCCGGCGTGCTCGGGCTCGGCGCGACTCTCACGCCCATCCTCACCTATCCGGCCGCGGCGCTCTTTCGCGTGGACCGCTTCCGCGCGATCCGCACCGTGGGGCTGGTGCTCGGCGTCGGCGGCGTGGCGCTGGTGGTCGTGCCCGAGACCAGCCTGCCCAGCCGCGACATGGCGCCCTGGGTGCTGCTGAGCTTCGTCGGCCCGGTGCTCTATGTCGCGAACGCGCTGATCATCTCGTGGCTCAAGTCGCCGCCGGACGGAGCGCTTCCCTTGGCCGGCGGCATCCTCGCGACCGGGGCCGTCTTCATGTTTGTCGTCATGGCGGCGACCGGTCAGTGGTGGTGGTTCGAGGGGCCGATGACCGACGGCGACTGGGCGCTCGCTGCGGCGGCGGGGGTCACGGCGCTGGTCTTCTACCTGATGGTGGAGATCATCCGTCTCGCCGGCCCCGTGTTCTTCACCACGGTCAACTTCATGATCCCGCTCACCGGCATCGGCTGGGGCGTGCTCTTCTTCGGCGAGAGTCACAGCTACTGGATCTGGCTCGCGCTCGTCCTCATGCTGGCCGGTCTCTTTCTGGTCAACCGGCCGGCCACGCCACAGAGCAAGGCATCCGATCCGGCGCCTTGACGCAGCCGCCGCTCTGGGCGCAATTTGGGCCTGAAGCGCGAGAGGGAGCGGCCCATGAAGCTCACGGCCGAACAGTGCGAGACCCTGGACCGCGAGGGCTATCTCTTCCTGCCGGATCTCTTCTCGGCCGAGGAAGCTGCGGCGCTGCGCGCGGCACTGCCGGCCGTCTTTGCGTGCAAGGGGCCGGAGATCGTGCGCGAGCACAACGGCGCCGTGCGCACTGCCTTCGGCGTCCACACCTACAGCGACATCTACTGGCGGCTCTCGCGCCATCCGCGCCTGGTCGAGCCTGCGATGCAGGTGCTGGGCGGCCCGATCTACATCCACCAGTTCAAGGTGAACGCCAAGGCCGCCTTCGACGGCGACGTCTGGCAGTGGCATCAGGACTACGGCACCTGGTCGCGCGAAGACCTGATGCCCGAGGCCAAGGGCATGAACCTCGCGGTCTTCCTCGACCCGGTGAACGAGTTCAACGGGCCACTGATGTTCATCCCCCGCTCGCACCGGCGCGGCCGGATCGAGGCCGGCCACGACATCGAGACCACGAGCTATCCGCTCTGGACGGTCGACAACGAGACCATCACGGAGCTGGTGGCGGAAGGCGGGATCGTCGCGCCCAAGGGCGAGCCCGGCGCCGCCGTGTTCTTCCATTGCAATCTGGTGCACGGCTCAGCGCCCAACATGTCGCCCTGGGGCCGGCTCGCGGTCTACTACTCGGCCAACCGCGTGGACAACGCCATCCGCCGCTTCAAGCGGCCGGAGTACATTGCGCACCGGGACTTTGCGCCGATCGAGCCCCTCGGCGACGACTGCCTCCTGGTGGAATCCGAGCGCACCGCCGCCGTCCAATAGTATTCCCGTTCCTTAGACCGCAAGCCTGATGCGGCGCCGCGGGCCGCTTTCTCTCCCGATATTCCTGCTGTTCACGATCGGGGCGGTCTATCCGCTCATCTTCACCATGAACAAAATCGCGGTGGAGGCGGGGACTCCGCCCGTCGCTTTCACCTTCTGGCAGACGCTCGGCGCCGCGGTCCTGCTGCTGATCCTCGCCGCCTGGCGGCGCGCGTTCCCGCGCCTGCAGGCCCGGCACCTCAAGGCCTATTTCGTGCTCGGGCTCTTCGGCATCGCCGCACCGATCGCGCTGATCACTTGGCTCGCGCCGAAACTGCCGACCGGCATCCTTTCCATGGTGGTGACCCTGTCGCCGCCGATCACCTATCTGATCGCGCTCGCGCTCCGGCTGGAGCGGTTGCGCGCCTTGAGCCTGATCGGCGTGCTGTGCGGAGTGGTCGGCATCCTGCTGATGGTGATCCCGACGTTTTCCCTGCCCGAGCCCGGCATGGTGGTCTGGTTCCTGCTCGCCCTGCTGGCGCCCGCCTCCTTCGCGCTGACCAACAATCTCGCGGCCCTGATCGACCCGCCGGAGACGCCGGTGCTCACCTTCGCGAGTGGCATCGTGACCGCGGCGGCGATCATGCTAGCCCCGGTGATGATCGGCCTCGGCGAGACCTACGTGGTGCCGGGGCCGGACACCGTCGCCGACCTCGCGATCTTGGGCGCCGCCGGCGTCACCATCACCATGTACGTCACCTTCCTGATCATCATCCGCGCGGCGGGCCCAGTGTTCTTCTCGCAGTTCAACTACGTGGTGGTGGTGGCCGGCCTCGGCTGGGGCATCCTCTTCTTTCAGGAGAGCCACAGCGCCTATGTCTGGGCCGCCGCGGTGCTGATGCTGGCGGGCGTCGCGTTGCTGATCCACGCGGCAAGGCGCCAGCCGGCGACGCCTTAGCCGCTTATCTCTCGGGCGGCAGGATCTCCTGCACGCACACGTCGTCGATTACGTGGGCGCGGCCGATGTCGGCGAGGTGAGCGCGCTTGTGGTCGTTGCTGAGCGCCGCGCCGATGCCTTGCGTCATCGCCAGCACCAGCGAGCGGTCGCTCATGTCGAGCCAGAAGGCGCGGCGGATCAGCTTGCCGTCCCCGTCGCGTGCGAAGGGATCGTCCGGATTCCTGCCCAGATCGGGCTCGTAGAACTTGGCCATCCCTTGACTCTCACTTCCAGGCGATGCGAGCGACACCGTAGAGTCCCGGTGGTGGAGCGACAAGTGGAGCGGCGATGACGGAGACGGTGTTCGACCTGTTTGAGGCGGCGGTGCTCAGGGTACCGGAGGGTGGCTGCCTCTGTGCGCCCCCGATGGCGGGCAGGGCCTACCATCCGGAGGGCGTCGAGATCAGCTACCGCGCGGCACGGGAGCGGGTGGCGGCGCTCAGCGCGCTTTACCGCGAGGCGGGCTACGGCCGCGGTCACCGCGTGGCGCTGCTGCTGGAGAACCGGCCCGATTTTCACCTGCACTGGTGGGCGCTCAACGCCGTGGGCTGCGGCATCGTGCCCATCAATCCGGCCTACCGGCAGGACGAGTTGGTCTATCTCATCGACCATTCGGAGGCCGCCCTGGTGGTCTCGGTGCCTGAGCGGCTGGCCGATGTCGAGGCCGCGGTCCGCCTCTGCGAACGTGGCGTGCCAGTCGTTGATGCCGCCGCCCTCCCTCCCCGGCTGCCGGCGGCTCTCGGCGGCGCTAGCGCGGGTGGCGCGCCCGGCATCGACGACGAGGCGGCGCTGCTCTACACCTCGGGCACCACGGGGCGCCCCAAGGGCTGCATCCTCACCAACCGCTATTTCCTCAATGCGGCGCGCTGGTATCGGGAGGCCGGCGGTCTGATGGCGCTGGCCGACGGCTGCGAGCGGCTGCTCAACCCGCTGCCGCTTCATCATGCCAATGCGCTCGCCATCGGCAGCATGGCGATGCTGAGCGCGGCCGGCTGCATCGTGATGGCCGACCGCTTCCACCCCCGTAGCTGGTGGACCGACGTGGCCGCGACCAGGGCCACGATCATCCACTACCTCGGGATCATGCCGCCGCTCCTGCTGAGCCTGCCGCCGGGGCCCGAGGACCGCGCCCATACGGTCAAGTTCGGCGCTGGCGCCGGCATCGATCCCAAGCACCACGAAGCGTTCGAGGAACGCTTCGGCTTTCCGCTGATCGAGGGTTGGGGCATGACGGAGGTTGCGATGCCCACCTGGGCGAGCGTCGAGCCGCGGCAATCCGATACGCGCGCCTTCGGCCGCCCGCTCTCGGGCTGCGAGGTGCGGGTGGTCGACGACGAGGACCGCGCGGTGCCGCAGGGCATTCCCGGCGAGCTTACGCTGCGCATGGAGGGCGACGACCCGAGAAGCGGGCTCTTCTCCGGCTATCTCAAGGACCCGGCGGCGACCGACGAGGCCTGGCGGGGCGGCTGGTTCCACACCGGCGACGTCGTGACCCAGGCCGCCGAGGGCATGCTTTGCTTTGTCGATCGCAAGAAGAACATCGTCCGCCGCAGTGGGGAGAACATCGCCGCCGCCGAAGTGGAAGCCGTGCTCCAAGCCGATGAGCGGGTGGCCCAGGCGGCAGTGATCGCAGTGCCCGACGAGCTGCGGCAGGAGGAAGTCATGGCCTGCATCGTGCCGGCGTCGGGTGCGGGCGCGGATCGAGACGTGGCTGAGGCGCTGCAGGATATGTGCCTGGAGCGGCTCGCCTACTACAAGGCGCCCGGTTACCTGCTGTTCGTTGACACACTGCCGGTCACGAGCACGCAGAAGGTGCAGAAGGTGAAGCTCTTCCCCGACGGCACCGACCCGCGCCAGGTCGCCGGCTGCCACGATCTCCGCGAGCGCAAGCGCTCACGATGATGTCCCGGCAAGATTTCGCGATGTTCCGGCGCCATGCTATACGCGGCGCCTCGAAACGGATATGCGCGCCGCCTCTGGCGGCGAGAATGCGGGAACATCACCCATGAGCGTGGATCGCAAGGTCGCCCTCGTCACTGGCGCAGGGCAGGGGATCGGCAAGGCGGCGGCCCACGCGCTGCTGGCGGATGGCTGGACCGTGGTCTTCTCTGGCCGCCGGCAGGAGACGCTGGAAGCGGCCATCGCCGAGGCCGGCGCTGGCGCGGACACGGCGATCGCCGTGACCTGCGATGTCGGCAAGCGGGAGGAGGTCGCGGCGCTCTTCGCCGAGACGAAGGCCGCGTTCGGCCGGCTCGATCTGCTCTTCAACAATGCCGGCATCAGCGCGCCGGCCGTGCCGCTTGAGGACCTGCGCTTCGACAAGTGGCAGCAGGTGGTCGATACCAACCTCACCGGCATCTTCCTCTGCACCCAGGAGGCCTTCCGCATTATGAAGGCGCAGGAGCCCATGGGTGGGCGCATCATCAACAACGGCTCGATTTCCGCCCACGTGCCCCGGCCCAACTCCGCGCCCTACACGTCGACCAAGCATGCCGTGACCGGGCTCACCCGCTCGACCTCCCTCGACGGGCGCAAGTACAACATCGCCTGTGGCCAGATCGACGTTGGCAACGCGGCGACCGAGATGACCCAGCGCATGAGCCAGGGGGTGCCGCAGGCCGACGGCTCCATCGCCTCCGAGGCAACCATGGCGGTGGAGAACGTGGCCCAGGCCGTGGTCTACATGGCGCGCCTGCCGCTCGACGCCAACGTTCAGTTCATGACCGTGATGGCGACGGCGATGCCCTTCATCGGGCGGGGGTAAGGCTTTCCTGCCAGCAACTCTTCTCCGTCACTGCGACACGGCCCACTCGATTTGTCCATCCCCGACCACGGTCATAAGTTTTTGCGACATAGCCGAAGCTTTGTCGTTGACGGGAGCCTATGGCACGGGTGATGGTGGGCCACAATGATCGAGATTGGCGGCTTTGTCGGCCTCGCCGCGCTGGTAATCGGGCTCTTCGCGTGGACCCGCGCGGATGTCCGATACTCGCGCGCAGAATTGAAGGCTGATAACGCCCAACTGCGTAAGGAGCTGAAGGACGATATCGCCTCCTTGCGCGAAGGTCAGGCGGAACTTCGCGAAGGCCAAGCGGAGTTGCGGGAGCGCATGGCACGGCTCGAAGGGTTGCTGGACGGCTTGCGCGAAGCGGTCACCTGGCGCTCTGGCCCCCGCGACGCCGCCTGACCACGACCACACCTCCCCGACTGACTTCGCCCAAGATCGCCGTTCACAGCCGGCAATTGCGATATCAGGCGTGTCAGGCTTCGCGGGCGCGCCCGCCTCTTTAGCTCGCCAGAATTTCCCGGATCGCCTCGTTCTGGAACGCCACGTCGGCGGGGTTGAGGAAGCTCGAGGCGAAGTGGCCGTAGTAGGACTCGAACACGCGCAGCTCGGCGTTCGGCATGTTGGCGACCTCGATCTCGCTGTCCTCCGGCGGGAAGTAGAGATCGGTCCGTCCCGGCATCACGATGGCCTTGGCCTTGATCCCGGCGAGCGCCTGCTTGAAGTCGCCGCCGTAGAGCTCGTTGTCGCCGATATCGCCGTTCTGCCAGGTCCACAGCATGGCGAGCAGGTTGTTCGCGTCCTTGTGGATAAAGAAGCCCTCCCAGAACCCGATCAGGAAATCCTCAAGCGATGAGAAGCCGAGCTTGAGGTCCTCCTCCACCCGGTAGAAGGTCTGGGAGAAGCCCCAGCCCGCATAGACCCGCGCCATCGCGCGCAGGCCCTTGGTAGGCGGTGCGTCGTACCAGCCGCCCCTCCAGGCGTCGTCGGCGGTGAGCGCCGCCTTCACCCCCTCCAGAAACACGAAATTGTGGCGCGAGCACTTGGCCGAGCCGCAGGTCGGCACGATGCGCTCCACCATGTCGGGGTAGAGACTGCCCCAGTGGAAGGTCTGGAGCGCGCCCATGGACCAGCCGGTCACGAGCTTGATCCGCTCGATCCCGAACACCTCCGTCACCAGCCGGTGCTGCAGGCGCACGTTGTCGCAGGCCGTCACGTTGGGAAAGCGCGCCTTGTCGTAGGGCGCCGGCGTGTTGCTCGGCGACGACGAGAGGCCGTTGCCCAGCATGTTGGGCACGATGATGAAGTACTGCCTGGGGTCGAGAGCCTGGTCCTCGCCGATGGTCCACTCCACGTCAGTGTGGTGGCCGGAATACCAGGTCGGCTGGATGATGACGTTGTCCTTCTTGGCGTTGAGCGTGCCGTAGGTCTTGTAGGCGAGCTTGGCGTCCCTGAGCGTCGCGCCCTTCTGCAGCACCACATCGCCCGCGTCGAAAATCTCGTAGTCGCTCATCCTTCCCTCTCCCTGCCGCGTGTGAATGGCCGGTTTGCCCCATCCTGAGCCGCCGGGCCGGGCGTTGCAATCGCCCGCGCAGGGCGGGTCTGATATCGTGCCGGCGATGAGCGGTGACCAGGCGATCCGGGCGCTTCTGGAGTGGTACACGCTTGCCGGCGTCGACCAGACGATCGATCACGCGCCGCGCGATCGCTACCGGGAGGCGGCCGACGCGCTGGCGGCCACGGCCGAGCCCCCGCCACCCCCTGCACCCGAGCCCGCAGTCACACGCGAGGCGGCGCCTGCTTCTCCTCCACCGCCGTCCGCCTCACTCCTCCCGCCCGGCGATGCAACTTGGAGCGCCCAGGAGATCGCCGCCGCCTGCACCAACCTTGATCAACTGGTGGCGGCCGTGCGCGCCTTCGACGGCTGCGCGCTCAAGCGCACGGCGACCAACACCGTGATCGGCGACGGCAACCCGCAAGCCGCGTTGATGATCGTGGGCGAGGCGCCGGGCGCCGAAGAGGATCGCCAGGGCCTCCCCTTCGTCGGGCCGGCGGGTCGGCTGCTGGACCGAATGCTGGCCGCCATCGGCCTCGA
Organism: Alphaproteobacteria bacterium; assembly: GCA_022826345.1. The sequence continues at coordinate 11,261 of JAJDVB010000045.1, read as the reverse complement.
CCGCTCAGCCGTCTACATCACCAACATGCTGCCCTGGCGGCCGCCCGGCAATCGCTCGCCGACCGCCGAGGAGCTCGCCATCTGCCAGCCCTTCCTGGAACGCCAGATCGAGCTGATCGCGCCCTGCATCCTGGTGCTGGCGGGCGGCATCGCCGCGAAAGCCCTGCTCAACCGGCGCGAGGGCATCACCCGGCTGCGCGGCCAGTGGTTCCCCTTCGCGACGCCGCGCATGGAGGGGACGATCCAGGCCACGGCGACCTTTCATCCCGCCTACCTGCTGCGCACGCCTTCGGCGAAGCGCGAGGTCTGGCGCGACCTGTTGGACATCGAGGACAAGATGAAGAACGGAGAGACGGCGCCATGATCGGGATCGACGAGAAGCGGCCCTTCCGCACCGTCAACATCGCGGTGCTCACGGTCTCGGACTCCCGCGGGCTCGCCGAGGACCGCTCCGGCCGGGTGCTGGTGGAGCGGATCGAAGGCGCCGGCCACCGCGTCGCCGACCGCCGCATCATAGCCGACGAGCGGGCCGAAATCGTGGCCGCGCTCGAGGGCTGGATCGCCGACCCCGAGGTCGACGTGGTCATCGCCACCGGCGGCACCGGCGTCACCGGCCGGGACGTGACGCCCGAGGCCTTCCACGACGTCTACGAGAAGGAGATACCGGGCTTCGGCGAGCTGTTCCGCCAGCTCAGCTACGACCTGATCGGCACGTCCACCCTGCAATCACGCACCACCGGCGGCGTCGCCGGCGGCACCTATCTGTTCGCGCTGCCCGGTTCGCCCGGCGCCTGCAAGGACGGCTGGGACAAGATCCTGCAATACCAGCTGGATTATCGCTGGCGTCCCTGCAACCTGGTCGAGCTGATGCCGCGCCTGCAAGAAACCGAGCGCCGGGGAGCCGCCTGAAACCCGCGGCCAAGCCCCAAGAGGAGGAGAAGGTGGAAAAGGAAATCGTCGAGATCCCCAAGCTCTCAGACGCGATACGCGAGATCGGCGTGCCGCTCGCGCCCTGCGTGCGCGCAGGGGGCTTCCTCTACGTCTCGGGCCTGCCGCCCCTCGACCTTGATACGGGCCAAATGGTGAAGGGCGGGATCGACGTGCAGACCGAGCAGGTGATGAAGGTGCTTAAGCACACGCTGGAGAGCGCAGGCTCCTCCCTCGACCGAGTGGTGAAGTGCCAGGTCTTTGTCACCAACGCGGCCTACTACCGGATCGTGAACGAGATCTACGGGCGCTATTTCCCTCACGACCCACCGGCGAGGACCTTCGTCGCCATGGCCTCCTGGCCGATGGAGTTCGACATCGAGATCGAGTGCGTCGCGCTCGTCTGAGCGCGCAAAATCGAAGAGTCACTCGCTTGAGTGCGCGAGCTCAAAGCTTCGCTTGCTTGAGTGCAAAGACGCGCAGCCGGCCTCGCTCGCCCGCGCCAGTTCCAATACGCGGGGCCGTCGTCGACATCGGCGAGGCGGTCGACCAGCGCGAGGCGATACCCTGTCGGCAGCCTCCGCTCGGTATCGGCGAGCGCCCACGGGCTCGACCAGCGCACGCCCTGGAAGGGGTCGATCGCGCGGGCCCGCGGCCCCAACCCGATCAGCCAGTAGCCGCCGTCCTCGGCAGGCCCCAGCACCATGTCGGCGCGCCCTAAGGCCGCGAAGCCGCGCGCCACGTGGGCGGGCGTGAGGCCCGGAATGTCGCTCCCGACGATGATCGCGGGCCCCGGCGGCAGGCTGCGGAACACCCTGAGCATGCGCTGGCCGACATCGCCCGGCCCCTGCTCCAGGTGAGGCAGGACGAAGGGCCAGAAGGGCTCCCGCGCCTGCCAGCCGTCGGGCGTCGTTGCGAGCCACGCGCTCCAGCGCGGATCGCGGGCGAGCGGCGGCAGCACCCGGCGCACAAGCCGCCGGTAGAAGAGCCAGGCCTCGCCGTGCCCGACATCGCGGGCGAGGCGCGCCTTGGCCCGGCCGAGCCTTGGCTCCTTGACGAAGATCGCGAGATGCGCGCGGGCCCTCATCCGTAGAGCCTCGCCACCGTCTCGGCCCGTACGCCCATGGAGAAGAGCAACAGGCAGCAGAGGTTGCGCACCATGCGGGGCAGGTAGCCCGCGCGCCGAAAGCGAACCGCCGAGGTCACCGCAGGCGTTTTCAGGTGGGCGAGCCGCCGCCGACCGATCCGGCGCACGAAGTCCACATCCTCCATCATCGCCAGCGGGCGGAAGCCGCCCAGCGCCTCGTAAAGGCTGCGGTGGACCAAGAGCCCCTGGTCGCCGTAGGGGAGCGCGAACAGGCAACCCCGCAGCGCCACCAGCCGCTCCAGCAGGCGCGCGGCCACGGCGCGGTCGTCGAGGGCGAAGCGGAAGCAGGCGGCGCGGCCCTGGTTGGCCGGCTGCGCGATGAAGGCGCTCACTTCATCGTCCCAGCCCGCTGCCGGGCACGTGTCGGCGTGGAGGAAGAGCAGCCACGCGCCCGCCGCCGCCTCTGCGCCGGCCGCGAGCTGCCGGCCGCGACCCGCCTGGGCTTCGATCACCCGCGCGCCGTGGCGCCGGGCTTCGTCGGCGGTGCCGTCGCGCGAGCCGCCATCGGCGACCAGGACCTCGACTGCCATCCCCCGTTCTTCCAGCCGGGCGATGCCGGGCGCCATGCCGGCGAGTGTAGCGCCGAGCACGCGGGCGGCGTCGAGGGTTGGAATCACGATGCTGAGGGTGGGCGGCACGGGCCGGACGATGGCCGTTAGCCCGTGCAGCGTCAATCCCGCCCCCGTTCACAACTCCGAGATAACGCCGGCCGGCAAGGTTCACCCGTCCCCGCGCGCGGACTATCCTCCGGCGATCGATACCCTTGGCGACAGCGGCACCATGCAACCGCCCGACGCGAAGACCATTCCGGACCTGCTCGACGAGCTGGCGGCGCGCTATCCCGACCACGAGGCCCTGGTCGGCGGCGAAACGCGGCTCAGCTATCGAGAACTGCGCGCGGAGGTGCGCCGGCTCGCCAGGGGCCTCCATGCGCTCGGCGTCCGCCGGGGCGACAAGGTCGGCCTCCTCATGGGCAACCGGCCCGAGTGGCTCCTTGCGGACTTCGCCATCACCCTCCTCGGCGGCACCATGGTCGCGATCAACACCTGGGCGACGGCGCGGGAGCTCGCCCACGTGCTCAGGCATTCGGATACGAAGTTCCTTATCACGGTCGATCGCTTCCTCAAGTACGATTACCTGGAGACCCTCGACGCGCTGGCCCGCGAGGGTGATGCGCTCGCGGGCGTACGGGAGATCGTGCGCGTCGGCGGCCCGACCGATCACCCGGCGCGGCGCTTCGAGACCCTGTGGGCGCTGGCGGAGACCGTCGACGACGCGGTAATCGACGAAGCCCAGGCCGCCGTGCGCGGCGAGGATGTCGCCTACCTGCTCTACACCTCGGGCACCACGGCGCTGCCCAAGGGCGTGCAGCTGCAGCACTACGCCCTGATCGAGAACATGTGGAACATCGGCGAGCGCCTGCATCTGCGCCACGGCGACAGGCTCTGGCTCGCGGTCTCGCTCTTCTGGGGCCTCGGCTGCGAGAACGCGCTTTTCGCGGTGATGACTCACGCGGGCTGCATCGTGCTGCAAGAGCACTTCGATGCAGGCTGCGCGCTGCGTCTGATCGAGGCCGAGCGCTGCACTGTCTTCTACGGCACGCCCAACATGGTGCACGCGCTGGAGCAGCATCCGGAGCGGCGGGCGTGCGACATCTCCTCGCTGCGCACCGGAGCGACGCTAGGCTCGCCGGAGCAGATCAAGCGGCTGATCGACCTCGGCGTAAGCGAAATCTGCAACATCTACGGGCTGACAGAGACCTACGGCAATTCCAACGTCACCGACGTGGACGACCCGCTGGAGAAGCGCCTCAACACGGTTGGCCGGGCCCTGCCAGGCGTCGATATCGTGATCGCCGATCCTGAGAGCCTGACGCCGCTCCCGGCCGGCTCTGTCGGGGAAATCCTGGTCAAGGGCTACGTCACCTGCGGCTACTACAAGGACCCGGCACTGGACGGGCAGAGCTTTCATAACGGCTACTTCCGCACCGGCGACCTCGGGATGCTGGACGATGAGGGCTTCCTGCACTTCCGCGGGCGGCTCAAGGAGATGATCAAGACCGGCGGCATCAACGTCTCGTCGGCGGAGGTCGAGGCGGTGCTGACCGAGGTGCCGGAGGTCGAGCTTGCCTACGTGATCGGCCTGCCGGACCCGGAGCGCGACCAGCGGGTCGCCGCAGTCATCGTGCCGCGCGACGGCGCCGCGTGCGCTGCCGAAAGCCTGACGGCCCACTGCGCCGCGCACCTGGCGGCCTACAAAGTCCCGCGCGAGTACCGCTTCGTCAGCGCGGGCGCCCTGCCGCTCACCACCACAGGCAAGCTCCAGAAAGCCCGCCTCGCCGAGTTCTTCGACACGGACCCGGCGTAGTGTCGGAAGCGCTGCGCGACAAGGCGGCGATTGTCGGCATCGGAACCAGCAGGTTCGGCCGCCACCTGCCGGAGAGCCAGCTTGCGCTCGCCGCCCAGGCGTTCAAGGCGGCGCTCGCGGACGCAGGCCTCGAGCGGAGCGACATCGACGGCCTCTCCATCCACATCGGCTGGCCGCTCGGCGTCGACTACGACCAGGTGGCCCAGGCCTTCGGCCTCGAGATCGATTTCGTCAACCAGGCCTGGACCCACGGCCGCTTCGTCACCGGCAGCCTGCAGACGGCGGCGATGGCGGTCGCGACCGGCATGGCGAAGGTCATCGCCTGCGTGAATGTGCTGAGCTTTACCCGTGAGCGCGACATCCTGGGCGGGCCGCACGACTTCGAGGGCTACCGCGAGACCGGCGGCACCCACGCGGAAACGCCGCACTACGGCCTCACCGCGCCGGCGGGCGGCGCCGCGCTCGCCATGCAGCGCTACATGGCGCTCTATGGCACGACCAGCGCCGAGCTTGCCGCGGTGCCGGTGGCGCTCCGCGCCCACGCGCGCCTCAACCCGCTGGCCGTGATGCAAAAACCCATGAGCGTCGCCGACCACCAAGCCTCGCGCACGGTGGTGGACCCGCTCCGGCTCTTCGATTGCTGCATCGTGAGCGACGGTGCGGCCGTGGTGCTGGTGACGGCGGCCGAGCGCGCCCGTGATCTCAGGCAACGCCCGGTCTACATCGCGGGAATGCAGGGGATGGCGGTGGGCCGCAACGAGTTCATCTTCGCGCCGCCCGGACTTGGCATCAATCAGCAGAGCGGAGAGCGCCCGGCAAGTCCTGCCGAACGCGATCTGGCGGTCTACGGCTCGGCCGGCATCCCACGCGAGGCGATCCGGGGCCTCTACACCTACGATGCCTTCTCGCCGCTAGTGCTGTTCGTGCTGGAGCGCTTCGGCTTCTGTGCGCCAGGCGAGGCCGCGGCCTTCGTGCAGGATGGACGCATCGGCCCCGGCGGGGCGCTGCCGGTCAACACTTCGGGCGGCCTGCTCTCCGAAGCCCACGTCGCCGGCTGGAACTCGCTCTGCGAGATGGTGCGCCAGTTGCGGGGCGACGCCGGGCCGCGCCACATCGCCGACGCCCGCGCCCTGCAATGGGCGACGACCTGGGGCGATTCCGTCATCCTGCGGAACTGACAGGATCGAGGCCTGCCGATGAGTGTCGACGAGAAGCCCGCGCCACGGATCAACCCGGACAATGCGCGCTTCTGGGAGAGCGCGCACGAAGGCGTGCTGCGCCTGCCCCGCTGTGGCGACTGCGCCGCGTGGCACTGGCCGCCCGGTCCAGTCTGCCCCGCCTGCTTCTCCGAGCGGATCGGCTGGGAGGCGGCGCAGGGCCACGGCACGGTCTCCAGCTGGACGGTGGTCCACCAGGACTGGTTCCCGGCGTTCAAGGCCGATATCCCTTACGCCGTGGCGCAGATCGAGCTGGCGGAGGGTGTGCGGCTGACCGCGAACATCGTGGACTGCCCGGCGGACAAGCTCCGGGTCGGGCTCCCGGTCGAGGTCGTGTTCGACCGGGTGGCGGAGACGCTCACGCTGCCGCGCTTCCGCCCGCGCCGAGGTTGAGCGGCGCGCAAGGAGAGGGTCTTGGCCAACATTCTGTGCGAGCACGAGGACGATTGCCTGCGCATCCGCCTCAGCAGTGGCACCACCAACGCATTGACGACGGCGGTCATCCAGGACCTCGCGCGCGCGGTCGAAGAGGCCAACCGCGAAGCGCGCGGCGCGATGCTCTGCGGCGGCGAAAAATTCTTCTGCAACGGCCTCGATCTCGACTGGGCGCTTGCGTGCTCGCGCGCCGAGATCAGCGAGATGTTTCACGCGCTGGCGGGACTCATCCTGGCCATGCTGGAATCGCCGTTGCCCATCGTCGGCGCCATCAAGGGCCACGCCATCGGCGGCGGCATGGCCATCTATCTGGCCTGCGACTATCGCTACGCCGCCGCCGGGCGGGTGCTGATCGGCAAGCCCGAAATCCTGCTCGGCGTGCCCAACCCCTACTACGGCGACCAACTCCTGCGCTTCGTCGCCGGAGATTTTGTTGCCTCCGATCTGATCTACACCGGCAAGCTGGTCCGCGCCGAGGAAGGCCGCGCGCTGGGCCTCGTTCACGAAACCGGGCCGAAGGAAGACATCGAGCGGACGGCCTGGGAGCGTCTGCTGTTCCTGCGCGACCTCGCACCGGATGCCTTCGTGGAATCCAAGCGCATGCGGCTCGGCAAGTTCTGTGCCGACCTGCGGGAGCAGATGCCCACCCGCATCGCCCGCCAGGTCGAGATCTGGAGCGGCGACGAAGCCCAGGCCCGCCTCCGTGCCGGCGCCGAGCGGCTCAAACGCCGGCGGCGTGACGACTGATCGCCCGCACCTCTCACGGCATCCGCGATCCGCTTCCGCGTCCCACGTCCGACAAGCAAATTTTTGCGGGACTAACCGGGATTGGGTGGGATCCCATTGGGACTAAGTGGGATTCGCCGGGATTAGCCGGGATTCGGTGAGATAAGTGGGATTCCGTGGGATGTAAGTGGGACAAGTGGGATTCCGTGGGATGAGTGGGATGCAGCCCGCGCCAGAGGGGTCGCGGGTGCATGAGCAGGGTCGCGCAAGTCGGATGGGTCTTGCGGGGGGAAGCGGAGCGACACATAGCGCCATATTGATGTGCCCGCGCCGCACCGTGCACCGCACCATGGTCTGGGGAATAGCGGGGGGTGACGCCCCCGCCCTCGCGAGTAATGTGGGCTAACTGATCAGGCGAAGCGCGCGCGGGAACGACGTGAGCGAACGAGCGCCATCCTCGGTGATGGTCACGTCGTCCTCGATGCGGATGCCGACATCGCCCGCACCGTAAAGGCCGGGCTCGATGGTGATGACGAAGCCGGGCTCCAGCGTCCGGTGGTTGCCGACCATGACCTGCGGCGCCTCGTGCACGTCGAGCCCGAGGCCGTGGCCGGTCTTGTGCACGATCATGTCGGCGAAGCGCGAGGAGCGGAGCACGTCGGTCACCGCCGTGTCCAGCTCGTGCGCCGTGACTCCGGGCCCGGCCATGCGGCGCCCGAGCGCGTTCGCCTGACGCACGGTCTCGTAGATCTCCGCGTGGCGGTCGTCCACGTGCTCGCAGAAGAAGGTGCGCGTGATGTCCGCGCTGAACCCGTCGATCTTCGCGCCGAAGTCGATCAGCAGCGCATCACCGGGCCCGAGCGGCGCATCGTCCGGCGTGCCGTGCGGGTTTGCCGCCTTGGCGCCCGCCAGCACGATAGGCTCGAAGCCGAACCCGTCCGAGCCATGCGCCAGCATCCGGGTCTTCAACAACGCCGCGATGGCCCGCTCGGTATCGCCGGCCCGAACCTCGTCGATGGTCTCGCTCAGCGCCAGCTGGCTGATCTCAATGGCACGGGTGAGGCTTGCGATCTCGTCCTCGTCCTTGGCGATGCGGAGCGGCTGAAGGGCCGCGTCGGCATCCCGCACCTCGCCGTTTCCTGCATGGCGGCGCAGCGCGTCGTATTCGAACATGCGCATCCGCCCGCCTTCCACACCGAGGGCCGCAGCTCCCAGCGCGCGCATCGCGGCCTCGAAGGCGGCCTCGAAGCCGTCGCTGTCCTGCCAGTAGAAGGTCTCGGCGTCGGGGAAGGCGCTCGACCACTTGAGGCGTTCAAGCTCCGGCATGATGGCGAGTATCTCGGCCTTCCCTGTAACGAACAGCAGCGTCGGGCGCTCCATCAGCGGGAAGTCGAGGCCGGTGAGGTAATGAAAGCTCGGCCCCGGCACGAAAGCGGCGGCATCCAGGCCCGCCTCTCGAATCAACACGGCCGCACGGTCACGGCGCCGTGCATGGCGCGTCATAGCGCGCTGAGCCCTTCGCCGAAGCGCTCGAGCTGCATCTCCCTGCCGAAGCGGGGCTCAAGCGAGCGGCCGATGATCGCGGCATCGGCCAGAATCATGCGCTCGATCGCGCGATCGCCCGCGGCGGCGTCCCCGGCGAGCACCGCGTCGACCAGCGCCTTCATGCGCCCGACCGAAGCGCGGCGCTCCTCTGCGGTCGCGTTGGGATAGTAGTGGAGCACCCGCATGCGCATGCCGGCATCGATCACCTCATCGAAGAACTTGATGAGGAAGATGTTGCGGGAAAGCCCCGCCAGATGGCGAAGGGCCTCCAGCTCGCTCTTGAGCGACGCCTCCCAGTCATCACCTTCCACCGCCTGGACGAAACGATCCACGTGATCGTTCAACACCGCCGCCTCGGCCCGGCCGGAGAGCGCCGCTGCCCGCGCCATAGCCCGCGAGATGATCAGCGCGGTGTCCAGGTAGTCGCCTGTGTTGTCGAGCGAGAACGGCGCCACGATGCTGGTCCGGTTCGGCAGGAATTGGACGAGCCGTTCGCCCGCGAGCAGGAGCAGGGCCTCCCGGATGGGTGTGCGCGAGACCTCGAAGCGGGCAGCGAGGGCGGTCTCGTCCAGGGCGGAGCCCGGCGCGATCCGCACCCACAGGATTTCCTCGCGCAGAACGTCGTAAACTTGAAGCGCACCGCGGCGGCCGCGCTTCCGGGGACGTGCCTTGGTCGCTGCTGCCATGCCACGTGGCTCAGAGCGCCGAACGCATCGCCTTGAAAGATTGCATTATGTTTGCATAATGATGGGCTGCAGGTGAGTCAAGGTGATAAACTCCGTGTGGGTCAAGACGCAGAAGGGAGACATCGACATGACGCGATCCATCACGCTGCTGTTTGGGGCCGTGGCCCTTGCCTTCGCCGTTGCGTTGGCCGCGCCGGCAATGGCGCAATCGAAGAAGGTCGCCTTCTTCGCCGCCTCTTCGCAGAACGGCTTCAATCAGGCCATCTACGAGGGTGTCGAGGAAATGGCCATGACGCTCGGCTACGAGGCCGAGATCTACGACGGCAAATTCGACGCCAGCCACCAGTACAGCCAGATTGAAGATGTGCTCGCCGGCGGCCGCTTCGATGGCATGATCGTGGCGCCTAACGACCCGGTCGGCATCTCCGGTGCGTTCGAGCAGGTGATCGAGGCCGGCGTGCCGATCGCGACCACGCTCTTCCCCATCGGGCCGGAGCTCAACAGCCTCGAGCCGCAGGTGCCGGGAATCACGGCGACCGTCGCATCGCCGCCAGTTGCCGGCGCCACCTGGCAGGCCGAGGCCGCGGCGGCCTATTGCGCGGACAAGGATCCTTGCAACGTCATCATCATCATCGGCTTCAAGACCTTCCCCTTCGACAATCTCCGGCTCGAGACCTTCGAGAAGGTCCTGGCCCAACACTCCAACATCAAGATCGTGGGGATCGGTGAAGGCTGGTATTCGCCGGATACCTCGCTGAAGGCGATGCAGGACATGCTGCAGGCGGCGAAGGACGTGCATGTCGTGCTGTCGAACGCCGACCAGCACCTGGTGGGCGCCGAGATCGCGCTGGAGGCCGAGGGCTACAACGTGGCCGACCTCTATCTCATCGGCGGCGGCGCTGCGGCGATCTCCATCGAGGCGATCCGCGAGGGCCGCTGGGATGCGACGCTCGCCTACTTCCCCAAGACCATGGGCGCGCTCGCCATGGAGCAGATCGCCAACGCCATCGAGGGCAATCCCGTCGACAACGCCATCAACATGGACGTCTCGGGCCCGCTGCAGGCAATGATCGACAAGGCCATTCTCGACGCGAACCCCGACTTCAGGGGCGAGTGGGAGCAGTAACCGACGTTACTCGCCGGGGCCTTCGGGTCCCGGCGGCGCCCTTGCGCCGGGAGGTGGCGAGTTGACCCGACACTACCGGGTGTCCGCCGACATCGGCGGCACGTTTACCGATATCGTCTATCAGGATTGCGCGTCCGGCGCCTGCGGTGCAGCCAAGGTTCTCTCGACGCCCGACGACCCCGCCCTCGCCGTGCTGCGGGGCATCGAGACGGCCATTCCGGCCGAGGCCGCGATCGACTTCTTCGTGCACGGCACCACGGTGGGGCTGAACGCGCTGCTCACCCGGCGGGGCGCCAAGGTGGCGCTGCTCACCACCGAGAATTTTCGCGACATCTACACGATCCAGGGCAACGACCGGGGCGAGATCTTCTCGATCCGCTGGAACAAGCCCGAGCCGCTGACGCCGCTGGAGCACACCTTCACGGCGCGGGAGCGGATGGCGGCGACCGGCGAGGTCGCGACCCCGCTGGAGACCGCCGACCTCGACCGCCTCGTGGACGCGGTGAAGGAGCAAGGCTTCGAGGCCATCGCCATCGCTTTCCTCTTCGCCTTCAAGAACCCCAAGCACGAGCTGGAGGCGGCAGACTATCTTGCCGCCCGCCTGCCGGGCATCCCCATCGGGCTCTCGCACCGCGTCTCGCCCGAGTGGCGGGAGTTCGAGCGGACGTCGACCACGGTGATGAACAGCTACCTCGCGCCCGTGGTGCGCGGCTATCTGGAGACCCTGATCGGCGGGCTCAGCGACCGCCTGCCGCAAGGCCGGGGGCTCCACGTCATGCAGTCGAACGGCGGCGTCATGACGGCGGAGACCGCGAGCGAGACGCCGCTGCAGACGCTCCTCTCCGGCCCGGTCGGCGGCGCGATCGGCGGCCGGGCGCTCTCCGCCGCGACCGGTCGGCCCAACCTCATCTGCATCGACATGGGCGGCACCTCCTTCGACGCGAGCCTCATCATCGACGGGCTGCCGTCCGGCTCCAACCAGGCCAAGCTTGAAGGGCTGCCGGTGCAGATGTCGGTGGTGGACATCCACGTCATCGGCGCGGGCGGCGGCTCCATCGCGTGGGAGGAGGCGGGCGCCATGCGCG
>JAJDVB010000015.1 GCA_022826345.1 Alphaproteobacteria bacterium | reverse complement strand
CCGATCTTCGCAAGCTCGATCCTGCTGCTGCCGATCACCGCGCTCAGCATCAACGCGGGCTCCGGCCCTGAGTGGCTGACGGCGCTGACCAGCTATCTCGGTCGCGGCCAGCCGATCTACATGATCATCTACGCGGCGGCGATCATCTTCTTCACGTACTTCTACACCTCGGTCGTCTTCAATCCGGAGGACACGGCCGATAATTTGAAGAAGAACGGCGGTTTCATACCCGGAGTCCGTCCAGGCAAGAACACCGCCGAGTATCTCGACTATGTGCTGACTCGGCTGACCTTCTGGGGTGCGCTCTATCTTGCTGCGGTGAGCCTCCTGCCCGAGCTCTTGATCTCCCAGTATGCGGTGCCGTTCTATTTCGGCGGGACGAGTCTGCTCATCGTCGTTACCGTCACCATGGATACCGTGGGGCAGATCCAGTCCCACCTGCTCGCCCATCAATACGAAGGGCTGATCAAGAAGGCGAAGCTCCGAGGGAGCCGGCGTTGAACTTGATCCTTCTCGGCCCACCGGGGGCGGGCAAGGGCACGCAGGCGCAAAGACTGGTCGAGCGTTTCGGCATCGTCCAGCTTTCTACGGGCGACATGCTGCGGGCAGCGGTGAAGGCGGGCACGGCGCTCGGCACCCAGGCCAAGGCAATCATGGAAGCCGGCGAGCTGGTGCCGGATGCGCTCATGGTCGCCCTGATCGCGGAGCGGATCGATGAGCCGGACTGCGCCAACGGCTTCATCCTCGACGGCTTCCCGCGCACGGTGGCGCAGGCCGATGCGCTGGACGCCATGCTGGCTGAGCGCGGACTCGCGCTCGACAGGGTGGTCGCCATCGAGGTCGACGAGGAGGCGCTGATCGAACGCATCGTCGGCCGCTTCTCCTGTGCCGACTGCGGCGCCGGCTACCACGATCAATTCAACCGGCCGAGCACCGAGGGCGTCTGCGACCACTGCGGCGGCACGAACTTCACGCGGCGGGCGGACGATAACCGAGAGACCATGGTCGCGCGGCTTGCCGCCTACCACGAGCAGACGGCGCCGATCATCCCGCACTACGAGGCCGGCGGCCGCTTCGCCAGGGTCGACGGCTCCGGCGGCATCGACACCATCACGGCGGCCATCGCCGCCGCTCTCCAGGACTGAGGCGCGGCGCGGGCCGCTGCCCGTGCCCGGCGCTGCCGCTGCCATGCCCCGCAAGAGATTGACGCATTTGAAAGCGCGGCGCGCGATCATCGACGCCGCCCTCAGGACCGATGCAATCGGCCTCAATCACGGCACTGCGGGCAACATCGGATTCCGGGTGGGCGAGAGGTTCCTGGTCACGCCCTCCGGCCTCCATTACGACACGATGACGCCCGCCGACATCGTCGAGATGGATTTGGGCGGCCGCCAGTGGGGCACGCGAATCCCCACCAGCGAATGGCGCTTCCACCGCGACATCTTCGCCTCGCGGCCGGATGTGAACGCAATCCTCCACAGTCATTCGGTTCATTGCACCGCGCTCGCCGTGCACGGGATGGAGATTCCGGCCGTTCACTACATGGTCGGAACCGCAGGAGGCACAAACATCCGCTGTGCGCCCTACCGCACGCCCACGACCCAGGCACTCTCCGACGTTGCCGTCGAGGCGCTCAAGGATCGGCGCGCCTGCCTGCTGCAGAATCACGGTGCCATCGTCCTGGGTGAGACGCCGGATGACTGCGTCAATCTGCTCATCGAGATCGAGTATTTGGCGGAGCTCTATTGCCGCGCGCTGGCCATCGGCGCTGCCACTGGCAATGACCTGAAGATAATCTCGCAGCGAAAGATGGCCGAGGTGCTGGAGATGTTGAAGACCTACGGCCAGCAGCCGGACCCCGACAGCACGGGGTAAGGAGAGCGCGCCGACCCTTCCCCACGGTGCCGGGCAGGCCGCAACCGTGCTGACAATGATGAGCCGGCGCGAACGCGATTGAACGGCTCCCGGCCTGCGGATACCATCGGGGCAGGGCAGCGAAGGGGAGAGGTTCGGCCATGGCACATGATCACGCTCACAACGCGCCTCCATCCGAGACGGCGATGCGCGTGAAGGCTCTGGAGACACTCCTCACCGAGAAGGGCCTGCTCGACCCCGCCGCCATCGACGCGCTGGTGGAGACCTACGAGACCAAGATCGGCCCGCGCAACGGCGCCAAGGTGGTGGCGCGAGCGTGGACGGACCCGGACTACAAGCAAAGGTTGCTTGAGGACGGGAGCGCGGCGATCGCCGAGCTCGGCTTCAGCGGCGTGCAGGGCGAGGACATGGTCGTCGTCGAGAACACCGATGACGTGCACAACCTGGTCACATGCACGCTCTGCTCCTGCTATCCGTGGCCGACGCTCGGGCTGCCGCCCATCTGGTTCAAGAGCGCCCCCTACCGGGCTCGCTCGGTCATCGACCCGCGCGGGGTGCTCGCGGAATTCGGCGTCGAACTCTCTGACGATATCGAGATACGGGTGTGGGACAGCAGCGCCGAGCTCCGCTATCTGGTGCTGCCGCAGCGGCCTGCCGGGACGGAAGGCCTGAGCGAGGACGAGCTGGCGGCGCTTGTGACCCGCGATTCGATGATCGGCACGGCGCTGGCCGAAGCGCCCGCCAGCTAGCCGGTTCCCAAGGGAGCACAGCGATGAACGGCATCCACGACATGGGCGGCATGCAGTGCATGGGCCCGATTGTTCGCGAGGAGAACGAACCCCAGTTCCACGAGGAGTGGGAAGGCCGGGTCTTCGGCATGTTCTTCACCAACTTCGCCGAAGGCCACTTCAACGTGGACATGTTCCGCCACGCCATCGAGCGGATGGGCCCGGCCGAGTACCTGGAGACCTCGTACTACGAGCACTGGCTGCACGTCTACGAGACCGTGCTGGTGGAACGGGGCATACTGACCAAGGCAGAGATCGAAGCGAAGATCGAGAGCCTTCGCCAGGCGGGAGAGTCGTGATGCCAACGCTGACGCCTGAGATGGTCCCGGGCCTGGTGGCCGGCGGCGCGTCATGCCGGATGGATGTGGACGTCGCACCGAAGTTCAAGGTCGGCGACACGGTCAAGGCCCGCGACATCAACCCCGTGTCCCACACCAGGCTGCCGCGTTATATCCGCGGCAGGACCGGACGGATCGCGCGCGATCACGGCGTCTTCGCGTTCCCGGACACCTCGGCCGCATCGGGCACTCACTGCGACCCTCAGCACGTCTACAGCGTGCGCTTCGAGGGGAGCGAGCTCTGGGGCAGCCACGCGAACGCGAACGCCTGCGTTTACATCGATCTCTTCGACGACTATCTCGACAGCGCATGAGCGCTGCGCAATCGGCTGACGACCTGCCGCAGCTTCCCTGGGAGGCCGAAGACGGACCGGTCTTCAAGGAGCCGTGGGAGGCGACCGCCTTCGCCATGGCGGTCCGGTTGTCGGAGGCTGGCAAGTTCACCTGGTCGGAATGGGTCGACTACCTCTCTGCCGAGATCGCGGCGGCGAGGCAGCGAGGCGATCCCGACCTCGGCGACCGCTACTACGAGCACTGGCTGAACGCGCTCGAGAAGCTGGTGATCGACAAGGGGCTCGGGTCCGAAGCGGAGCTTGCCGGCCTCAAGCATGACTGGACCGAGGCGACCATCCATACCCCCCACGGCCAACCTATCGAGTTGAAGAAGCGCACGTCGGCCGGCCGATAGAGCCGTTGCCACCGTCCGGATACGATTGCGCCACCCGGCGCAGCGAGGAGACGACAAGTGCCAGGACCGCTCGACGGCTACCGCGTCATCGACCTCACGTCGATGGTCTCGGGCCCCTTCGCAACCATGATGCTGGGCGACCAGGGCGCCGAGGTGATCAAGGTGGAGACCATCGGCCAGGGCGATCACACGCGCACCGGCAGCAACCGCTCCAACGGACTCGCCTCGGGCTTTCTCAACGTCAACCGCAACAAGCGCTCCATCGCCGTCAACCTGAAGGACCCGCGCGGGCGCGATGCCGTGCTTCGGCTCGCGGCGAGTGCCGACGTCTTCATCCAGAACTTTCGGCCGGGCGTGGTCGAGAGACTGAAGGTCGCCGAGCCGGACATTCGGGCAGCAAACCCGAAGATCGTCTACGTCTCGATCAACGGCTTCGGCGAGACCGGCCCCTACGCGGACAAGCGCGTCTACGACCCCATCATCCAGGCCGCGTCGGGCCTGGCCTCGGTCCAGGGCGGCTCGGACGATGCGCGTCCCCGTCTCGTGCGCACCATCCTGCCCGACAAACTCACCGGCGTGACCGCGGCGCAGGCCGTCACCGCCGCGCTCCTCGCCCGCGAGCGCACGGGGCAGGCTCAGCACGTGCGCCTCTCCATGCTCGATGCCGTTGTCTCATTCCTGTGGGCGTCGGACATGGGCGGCCAGACCTTCCTTGAGCAGGCGCCGACGGAGCAGCGGGCGGCGAGCTTCATCGACCTCATCTACGAGACCAAGGACGGCCACATGAGCGTCGCCGTGATGAGCGACCGCGAGTGGGTCGGTCTCACGCGTGCGCTGGAGCGACCCGAATGGCTGGAGGACGCGCGCTTCAAGACGCCGGCGCTCCGCGACGAGAATATCGATGATCGGCTCTCGCTCACCCAGGAGGTGCTGCGCACGCGGACCACCGACGAGTGGATGGAGCGGCTGGAGGCCGAAGGCGTTCCCTGCGCGCCGGTGCTGACCCGGACCGCGCTGGTCGAGCATCCGCAGGTCGCCGCCGCCGGCACGTTGGTCGAGCTCGATCATCCCGTCGCCGGAAGGATGCGCCAGGCGCGGCCCGCGGCGCGATTCGAGGCGACGCCGAGCTCGATCCGTCGCGGTGCGCCCATGCTCGGCGAACACACGGACGAGCTGCTTGCCGAGGCCGGTCTTTCCGCCAGCGAGATCGTCGCGCTGCACGACGCCGGCGTCGTGACCTGAGCCCCCCATAAGTCCCGTATGAGCTGGGAGAAGGAGGTCGAGGAGCTCGCGCAGAAGCGCGTGCTCGCCCAGGCGCAGGGAGGGGAGGAGGGCGTCGCCCGACAGCACGCCAGGGGGTTGCTCACGATCCGCGAGCGGATCGACGCCATGCTCGACGACGGCTCCTTTCAGGAGCTCGGCGGCGCCTCGGGCGATGCGACCCGCGACGACGAAGGGCGCCTAACCGACTTCTCCCCGGCCAACTTCGTGCTCGGCTTCGGCACGGTCGACGGGCGCCGCTGCGTGATCGGCGGCGAGGACTTCACCCTCCGGGGCGGCTCGCCCAACGAAGCTGGCTTGCGCAAGAGCGTCTACGCGGAAGAGCTCGCCTGCACCTACCGCGTGCCTCTGGTGCGCCTGCACCAAGGTGCCGGTGGCAGCGTGGCCGGGTCCGGCTCCAAGACGGTGGGCACGCCGGTCAACGCCCCGCCGCGCTTCGCCTCCGTGGCGCGCGCGATGGCGACCGTGCCGGTCGCCTCGGCGGCGCTCGGCGCGGTCGCGGGCCTGCCGGCCGCGCGCCTCGTGGCCTCGCACTTTTCGGTGATGACCGAGACGACGCAGGTTCTGGTCGCCGGCCCCGCCGTGGTCGCGCGCGCGCTCGGCCGCCGCCCGAGCAAGGAGGCGCTGGGCGGCCCCGACGTCCATGCCAGGAACGGCGTCGTCGACAATCTGGTGGCGGACGAGCCAGCGGCCTTCGCAGAGATCCGCCGCTTCCTGAGTTATCTGCCGCCCAACGTCTGGGAGCTGCCGCCTTGCACGGCGGCCGACGACCCGGCGGGCCGCCGCGCCGAGGAGCTGATCGAGATCGTGCCGCGCAACCGGCGCAAGCTCTACGACATGCGGCGCGTGATCGCGCTGGTGCTGGATGAGGGCTCGTTCTTCGAGATTGGCCGGCTCTACGGGCAGGGCACGATTACCGGCCTCGCCCGGCTCAGGGGCCAGCCGGTCGGCGTGCTCGCCAACGACTGCTGGCACCTGGCCGGCGCGATGACCGCAGCGGGCTCGCAGAAGACGCGCCGCTTCATCGAGCTCTGCGACACCTTCCACCTGCCGATCGTGAGCCTGGTCGACGAGCCCGGCTTCATGCTGGGAACGGAGGCGGAGAGGGCCGGCACGATCCGCTTTGGCACGGCCGCCGTGCTGGCGGCCGCAAGCTCGGTGGTGCCCTGGGCGTCGGTGATCGTGCGCAAGGCGCACGGCGTCGCCGTGGCCGCGCATTTCGGCCCCGACGGGTTTGTCGTCGCCTGGCCCTCGGCCGAGATGGGCGCGCTCCCGGTCGAGGGCGGCGTGGCGGTGGCGTTCGGCCGTCAGATCGCCAAGGCCGACGACCCCGTGGCCGAGCGCAAACGGCTCGAGGAGGAAATGCTCGCGCGGCAGTCGCCTGTGCCGCGCGCGGAGAGCTTTTCCTTCCACGACCTCATCGACCCGCGCGAGACCCGCCCCGTGCTCTGCGACTGGATCGCCCGCGTCCAGCCGCTGCTGCCTCGCCTCAAAGGGCCGACGAGCTTCCCCGTCCGCCCTTAATTCGCCATCGCCCTGGCGCGTTCCCCGAGTGAGCGGCTGAACGGGCAATCCGGCTTCAAGGAAATGCGCTCGTTCGCGAGCGCTTGGGCGAGGCCGCGCTGGCCGTCGCGGATCGCCGCCTCGATCAGCGTGCGGTGGACGATGTCGCGCTGGGCGTGGCTGCCGCCGAAGGTCTGCGCCCGGTAGCGCACCGGCATCAGCAGGTCCACCGCCTCGCCGTAGCGCTCGGCGCCGAAGGCGCGGATCGCGCGCACGATGGGGAGCCCCACCTCACGGGTCATGTGGGCGTTGCTGCCCCTGCCCTGCGCCACTTCTGCCACCGCCCGTTCGAGTGCGTCGGCGGCCTTGTCCCGGCCGGTGGCGACGTAGGCCATCGCCGCGTGCATGTCGTTGAATGCGTAAAAGCCGTGCTCGGCCAACGCCTCGTAGGTCGCGGCGAGCTTCTCGTAGCGATCGCCCGTATCGATCCCGCGCAGGCGGAGGCGCCAGAGCAATGCAGCCGCATCGAGCATCTCCAGCTGGACCTCCGAAGCCTCGGGCCGGATCGCGGCGTCGTAGATTTCGAGCGCCCGGTCGAAGAGATCGTTGTCGAGGTTGAAGAGGGAGACGTGCCACCAGTTGTGGAAGGCGAAGGTGTTGTCGTCCTGCGCCCAATGGGCCTGGCGCCCCTCCATGAAGGCGATCCCCTCGTGTTGCCGCGCCTGCATCTCCATCACGTGGCAGAGCGCGTGCTGGGCCCAGCAGTCGTCCGGTTCCAAGTCGATGGCCCGCCTGCCGGCGTCCTCAGCCGCGCCGTAGTCGCCGCACTCCTCCAGGCCGAACGCGGCCATGCCGTGCAGGAAGCCGTATCCGGGGTCGTCTCCGGTGTAGGCCGGGAGCGCGCGGGCGACGCGGCCGCGCAGGTTGTCCCGGTTGCCGAGGAAGAAGTCGGAGAGATGGCCGACCTGGAGCGCCACCACATCGCGCGGCTCGTCGGCGACGATGCGGTCGAGCCGTGCCGACATCCCGTCCCAGTCGCCGGCGGCCCAATCCGCAATCGCCGCGATGTGGGCCCGTTCGCGCTCCGTGGCTTTGTCCGCAAGCTCGGTGAGGCGGTTCAGCTCCGCTTCGACCTCCGGAAGCACGGTCTTTTCCCAGAGCATGGCGTGCATCTCGGCGCGGAAGATATGCCCTGCGACGAAGTCCGGGTCGTCCGCCAGCGCCCGGTCGATGGTCTCGACCGCATCGCCCCGGTAGCACTGGAACTGGCGAATCGCCGCTTCCAGAATCTCCAGGCTCTTGGGATTGGTCGCCGATGTCGGCACGCCGCGCGCGTCGTTCAGGGCCACGGGATTCGTCCTCTTCGTCGTCTCGAGCCGAAGCGAAGCAAGCCAGCAATTCGGCGATCCGTCCAGCCGTTTCGCCCCGATAGCCGGGCTCGTTTACGCGGCGCTCCTGCTCCCCGACAGGCTCGCGGCCAGCACGGCCGCGGCGGCGAGCGCGGCTGCAGCCAGCAGCGACGGCACCAGATAGCCGCCGAGCGCATCGAAGAGCACGCCGGCGAGCGTCGGACCCACCATCTGGCCCAGCCCCCAGGCCGCGGTCATCAACGCCAGAATGCGGCGCGGGTCACCGGCCGAGCGGTGGCGGGCCTCGATCAGACCGATCGCGGTCAAGCCGACGAAGGTCCCGCCGAGCAGGCCGGCCGCGAGCAGGATCGACCAGACGCCGCCGCCCAGCACGCTGAGCGCGACGCCCACCGCCTCGATCAGGCAGCCGACTGCGAAGGCGCGCTCATTGCCCCAGCGCCGCCCGGCCCAGCCCCAGAGCGCCACCGACGGCGCCGCCGTCAGCCCGACGCAGAGCCAGACCCAATGCTCCACCGGCTGCAGCACGGGATCGGCGCGCACCATGTCGGAGACGAAGGTGGCGGTGATGACGTAGCCGAAGCCGACCAGGCCGTAGGCGAGGATCAGCCGGAGAAGGCCGCCGCTCCGCGTGCCGGACGGAGCGCCCGGCGCTGCCCGTGCCGGCCCTTGTGGCCTTGGCAGCAGCAGCGCGACCGGAATTGAGAGAGCGAGGCAGAGCACGCCACAGAAGAACCACGGGCTTTGCCAGTCGCCGGCTCCCGACGCTGCCGCTGGCACCGCCAGAGACGAGATCGCGATGCCGCTGCCGACGCCGGCATACATCACCGCGGCCCATCCGTCGCGGCCGGCGGCGGCGAGCCGGTCCATCACCAGGGAGGACGCGAGCACCATCACCAAGGCGCCGGCGGCTCCGCCCACGAAGCGCAGGACCAGGAACGCGCCCAGGCTCATCGTGAAGGTCATGGCGCCGGTGCTGAGCCCGCTCACAGCGAGCGCACCCAGCAGCCAAAAGCGGGCATCGCCCGGCACCGCCCGCCATGCCGCCGCGAGCGCGCCCAGGAGATAGCCCAGGTAGTTGGCCGAGGCGATCAGGCCCGCCTCCGACTTGGCGAGTTCGAGACCGGCCGTCATGTAAGGCAGGATCGGCGTGTAGGCGAAGCGTCCGATGCCAATGCCGACCGCCAGCGACAGAAGGCCCGCAAGCGCGAGCACGGCCGGATGACGAGGGCGGTGCGGCTCCATCAGAGCGTTCGGCGCCAGGGGACGCGATCGCGCCTCCCGACGCCACGGGTTAGGCGCTCAAAGGATCGTGGCGTCCAGCATCTGATGCGCCGCGTCGGTCGGGCCCCACACGCTGTCCGGGTGAAACACCAGCACGTCGAGCGCGTCTTCGCCGGTCTCGAAATGGTGACGCTCCCCTGCGGGAATTTTCCACGCCTTGCCAGGGTGCAGGACCATTGGAGCCCCGGATTCATGGTGCGCCAGACCCCGGCCCCGGACCACCATTCCGATGCGATCGCTCGGATGATGATGCTCCGTCTGCGCGATACCGGCAACGATGTGCAGGTGGTTTACGCACGGATCACCTTTTTGGGGTGGCATGACAAGCAGCGAGGACGAACAGCCGTCGATGTACTTGTTGCGTCCGACACCCTCTACGTAGCCGCCGCACGGCGGCAGGGCCATGCCGGCATCGAGAATGAGCATCTCGTTGCGGCGGTAGGGTGGCATGAGAAACCCGCCCGCCGAGAATGCGGGCCGCATGTCATGCAGGACCGTGTTCAGGTTGTCCGGATTTCCCCAAAGAGCCAGCTCGAAGAAGCACACCTGGTCGGGAGAGGGATTGCGGGCGAACGTTGCCGCGCTTACCGTTGTGAGTTCCTGCACGGAGCCCTCCCGCGCTGTTGGGACTTCAGGATTCGATTTGGGGCGGACCCGACAAAGCCGCCAATACCGTTTTCTGTCGGTATGGATAATGAATTCCAATGAAGCGCTGTCCCTGTCGTTTCCTCACCGCGCTTCGTCAAGACTCAACCAAGGTGGTATGACTCCCATTCAATGGCGCCCGCGTGCAGGGTTCCATGCGCCCGTGACTAAGGAGCAATGCCGATGTCTGCAAGAAGCGTCGTGGAGGGCTTCCTCGGCCAGCTCGCAGGCGGCGACGCCGCCGCCATCGTGGCCATGTTCACCGACGATGCGGTGATCGACATGCCGGGCGGCGACGACCTGCCCTGGGCGGGGCGCTGGCAGGGCCGGGCGGCGATCCAGGACTACTTCCAGGTCATGCCGGCGGCGCTCGCCATGCACGAGCACGTTATCAAGACCTGGGTCGTCGACGGCGACACTGTCTCCGTCAACGGCGAGGAGGCCGGATCGTCGAAAATCAGCGGCAAGCATTATCGCGCGAAGTGGTGCTGGGTCTTCACCGTGCGGGGCGGCAAGATCGCCGTCTGGGACGCCTACGAGGACACGCAGGCGCTCTCCGCCTGCGGCCCCTGGCGTTAGCCAAGCCGCATGGCCGGCGCGGACGAAACTGAGGCGGGCGGCGCGGCCGAGGACAGCGCGGCGGGTACCCACGTGACCCGGACCCGGTGGGGCGTCGTCGCGATCGCAATCTTTGTGAGCATCGTCGTCGGCTACGCCGTCGGCAAGGTGCCGCCGACCATCGGGCTGGTCTCCGACGAGTTTGGGCTCGACAGGATCACTGCCGGCTGGCTCGCCTCCATCTTCTTCGCCTACGGTGCGGGCTTCGGCGTGCTGACGGGGATGACCGGGTCGCGCGTCGGCGCTCGCGCACTTCTGCTGACGGGTGCTCTCGTTCTCGTCCTGAGCGGTATCGCCGGTGCTCTGGCGACCAGTGCCGCCATGCTGCTCGCGGTCCGTGTCTTCGAGGGGATCAGCTTCGCCGCCATCGTGGCCTCGGCCCCCAAGATCACTGTCGACGCCTCGCGGCCTGAGGACCGGAACCTCACACTCGGCATCTGGAGCGGCTACATGCCGGGCGGGATGGCGCTTGCCATGATCGTGGCGCCCTTCCTTGCCGAACCGCTGGGCTGGCGCTGCCTTTGGTGGCTCATGGCCGGCGCGGCGCTGATTGCGACGGTGCTCGCGGTGGTGGGCACCGCGCGCCGGCGCTGGCCCGAGCAGCCGCGCCGAGACGCAGACGCGGGCTTCGACTGGGCCGGCGTGCGGGCGACGCTGCCGGTCGGCGCACTCTGGCTCTTCGGCGGCGCCTTCCTGCTCTTCACGATCCAATGGTTTGCGATCGCCGCGTGGCTGCCGACCTTCCTGACCGAGACGCAGGGCCGAGGACCCGTCGGCGCCGCGCTCTTCTCGGCGCTGGTGGTGGGGATGAACGTCACCGGCAACATGATCGGCGGCTGGCTGATGCACCGAGGCATGCCGCGCTTCGCTCTGGTGGGGGCGGCGAACGTCATCATGGCCGTCACAGGCGTGTTGATCCTCGCGGGCTTCGTGCCGGACGACGCCAAGATCCCGCTCGCAATCATCTTCAGCGGTGGCAGCGGTATCCTGCCTGCGGCCGCGTACGCCGGCGCGGCGAGGCATGCGCCGAAACCGGCTCTCGTGACGATGGCCAACGGCTTCATGGCCCAGGGGGCGGCGATCGGCATGTTGCTGGGGCCGCCGCTGATGGCTGTGGTCGTCGGCGGCCTTGGTAGCTGGGAGGCTGCCTGGTGGTGCATGCTGATCTGCCCCGCGATCGGCCTCGTCATCACGGCCTGCCTGTTCCGGATCGAACGCCGCGAACCGTGACCCCGGTGAGGGGTCTGGGCGAGAACGTTTCCGTTTTGCACGGAAACACTCTCGCATTTTATCGCTCACGGCAGCCGGCCTGCGGCCGGCGCCTCCGCGAGGGCGCCGCAGGAGCGGCGGGCCGCGGTCGCGGCCTGTCGCGCGTCCGTCTTTGACGGACGCGCTCTAGGAGCGCGCGGGTCCGACCGAGCGGCCGGCGAAGATTTCGCCGCGCTGGATAACCAGGCTGGCCGCCAGCACGATGACGACACCGGGGATGGTGAGCATGCTCGGCAGGCCCTTGCCCAGCGCCCAGTCGATGAGGAGCACGAGGGCCGGCAGAATGTAGCTGTATGACTGGACGCGGGTCGGGCCGATCCTGATGGTGCCCCACTGCATCAGGAACGAGGCGATCACCGTCGAGCAGATCGCGACGAAGACGACCCCGCCGTAAGCGAACAGCGGCACATCCATCCACGCCGTGGTCCATAGCGCTTCGTTCGCGATGAGCAGGAACAGCACGGCGTTGATGGTCGATATCCAGAAGGTCATGACCAACACCGGCTCGCCCCGGTGGAAGAGCTTGACCAGCGGGCTGTAGAAGCCCATCGCGACGCAGCCTGCGAAGTAGATCAGGTCGCCCTCGTTGAGATCGAGCGCGATGAAGCGGTCCCAATCGCCGCGGAAGACGACCCAGAGCGCGCCGATCAAGCCAATGCCGAGCGCCGCGAGACGATGCCAGCCCAGCCGCTCGCCGACGAGGATTGCACCGGCGATCGCCGTGAGGCCGGGGATCAGGGTCGAGATTGCACCGGTGTTGAGCGCGCTGGTGGTACGCAGGCTGTAGAACATGCACCAGAAGAATGCGACCAGCGAGGTGCTGATCGCCGCGTAGCCCGCAAGCCTACGCCAGCCCGGCCAGGCGATGCCGTGACGCCAGGCGACCAGCGGCGCGAAGATTGCCATCGCCAGACCGAAGCGGATGAACATTAGCGCGCCGGTGTTCAGCTCGTTGGCGATGGCCTCGCCCACCGGATAGCTGAACGAGATGAGGAACATGGCGACGAACACCCCGGCGTGGACGCCGGACGTGGAGACGCCGCGCGGGGGCTGGGACTGGGTCATGGCGCGCCACCGTGGCGCAGGGCCGCGCACAGGTCCAGCGCAGGACACGCGTTCCAGGCCTTGAAATGCGGTTGGCGCACCACCATGTCACGGATGCCCGAGGGGTGCCGCAGGACGGGCCCCGGCAGGGCATGAAACCGGTCCGGCCATAACGGCGGACCACTGACTGACTTGCTTATGAAAGGAGTCACACCATGCGTGCATTCGATCTTTCCCCGCTCTTCAGCACCACGGTCGGTTTCGACCGGATGGCCCGGTTGCTCGAGCAGGTGCCGAGCGATACGGCGCCCACCTATCCGCCCTACAACATCCAGAAGATGGGCGATAACGCCTACCGCGTGACGCTGGCCGTCGCCGGCTTCGGCGATGACGAGATCGGCATCGAGGTGAAGGAGAACTTGCTCACCGTCGCGGGCAAGCTCGCCAAGGAGAACGGCGCGAACGAGAGCTATCTCCACCGTGGCATCGCCACCCGCGCGTTCGAGCGGCGCTTCAACCTCGCCGATCACATCCAGGTGACCGGTGCGGCGCTCGACAAGGGGCTGCTGCACATCGACCTGGTACGCGAGCTTCCCGAAGCGCTCAAGGCGCGCAAGATCGCCATCGAGACCGGCGGCCAGAAGCGGATCGACCGCAAGGCCTCCTGATCGGTCCAGAGCGCCGGATCGCCTTGCGATTCTGGTGAAGTGAGCGGGGCGCGGGCCAAAGGGCTCGCGCCCCTTTGCTATTGGCTTGCTATTGGCGCCGCCCTCTTCGAGCGCGTTGGTGGTGCATTCGTACCACTACGTAGGACAGGAAAAATCTCTGCGTAGAAATGGCCGCACGCGTTTCTCCGTGCTACGTTGCGCGCGGAACGAGCGGCGCGTCCTCCGGGCGCGCTTGGTCCTGACGCGGGAGGATGGAAATGGCATTGAGGAACGGATTGCGTCGCGGCGTGAGCGGAGTGCTGGCTGCGGCGGTGGTTGCCGGCGGACTTTCCGTGGCGGCCACGACGACTTTCACCAGCGGCGAGGCTCAGGCGCAGGACGAGCAGTTCATTCCCCTGCTCGTCTACCGGACCGGGCCTTACGCGCCCAACGGCATCCCGGCGGCAAACGGGGCCCTCGACTATTACACGCTGATCAACGAACGCGACGGCGGCATCAACGGCGTCGCGCTCGCCTTCGAGGAGTGCGAGTACCGCTACGACACGAAGCTCGGCGTCGAGTGCTACGAGCGCCTCAAGAACCAGGGGCCGACGGGAGCTTCGATCGTCATGCCGCTGTCCACCGGCGTGACCTATCAGCTCAACCCGAGGGCGCCGGTAGACCAGATTCCGGTGCACTCGATGGGGTACGGGCAGACTGCGGCATCGGACGGGCGCGTCTTCCCGTGGACCTTCACCTTCCCCACCACGTACTGGAGCCAGGCCTCGGCCTTCATCAAGTTCGTCGGCGCCGAGGAAGGCGGCATGGAGAATCTGGCGGGCAAGACGATCGCTCTCATCTACCACAACAGTCCCTACGGCAAGGAGCCGATCCCGACGCTGCAGGTGCTGGCGGAGAAGTACGGCTACACGCTCGAACTGCTTCCGGTCGACCATCCGGGACAGGAGCAGCGTGCGACTTGGCTGCAGATTCGCAAGATCAGGCCCGACTGGACCTTCCTGTGGGGCTGGGGCGTGATGAACCAAGTGGCGCTCAAGGAAGCGGCGGCCATCGCCTATGACATGGAGAAGCTGATCGGCGTCTGGTGGTCTTCCAGCGAGTCGGACGTCGTGCCGGCCGGCGATGCCGCCATCGGCTATCGCGGCGGCTCGTTCCACTCGCCGGGTGCGGGTTTCGCACTTCACGACGAGATCCTGCAATCCCTCTACGGTGGCGACGCGGCGGCAGCGGCCGAGAAGAACTTCGGCGAGGTTCTCTACAATCGCGGGCTGCTCAGCTCGGTCTACACGACCGAGGCGATCCGCACCGCCCAGGCCAAGTACGGCAACCGGCCGCTGACCGGCGAAGAGGTGCGCTGGGGTCTGGAGAACCTCGATCTGACCGAGGAGCGGCTGACCGAGCTCGGCCTTGCCGGCTTCACTCCGCCGGTGAAGATCACCTGCGAGGACCATGAGGGCAACGGCCCCGTGATCATCCAGCAGTGGGACGGTGAGAACTGGAACATCGTCAGCGACTGGATCGAGCCGATGCAGGATGTCGTGCGCCCGATGATCGAGGCGGCTGCGGCTCAGTACGCGGAGGAGAACAACATCACCCCGCGCGACTGCTCGCAGGAGATGTGACGCTACAATCGGAGAGTGTGGCCGGGGGTGGCGGCGAGGAAACCGCTGCCACCCCTGAGGCCCTGCTGCGTCTCGATGCGGTCGAGGTCGTCTATGACCATGTGATCTCGGTCTTGCAGGGCGTCAGCATCGCCGTCCCCGAAGGGGGGATCGTCGCCCTGCTGGGGCCGAACGGCGCCGGCAAGTCCACCACGCTCAAGGCGATCTCCAACCTGCTGCGCGTCGAGCGGGGCGACATCACCGGGGGCCAAATCCACTTCCGGGGCGAGCGCATCGACAAGCTCGCGCCGGGCGACATCGTGCGCCGCGGCATCATCCAGGTGATGGAGGGGAGGCGCTGCTTCCCCCATCTCACGGTGCACGAAAATCTGTTGACCGGCTCCTATACCAGGAAGGACAGCAAGGCGGCGGTAAGCGCCGACCTTGAGCGGGTCTATGCGCACTTCCCCGCCCTTGCCGAGCGGCGTCGCATTCTCGCGGGCTTCATCTCGGGCGGCGAGCAGCAGATGCTCGCCATCGGCCGCGCGCTGATGTCGCGGCCGACCATGGTCCTTCTCGACGAGCCCTCCATGGGCTTGGCGCCGCAGGTGGTGGCTCGGATTTTCGCGGAGGTCCGCCTGCTCAACCGGGAGGAAGGGGTCACGTTCCTGCTTGCCGAGCAGAACGCCAACGTGGCCCTCGGCGTGGCAGATTACGGCTACATCATGGACAGCGGCCAGATAGCCCTGGAGGGCACGGCGGCGGAGCTCCATGGCAACCCGGCGGTGAGAGAGCATTATCTCGGCCTCTCGCACGCCGCTGACGTTGAGGCGGATGAAGGCGGCCATGCCGGCTGACGCGAAGAACGGTCACCCGGCGCCGGGCGAGCCGATGCTCAGCGTGGAGGGCATCGCGCTCCGCTTCGGCGGCGTCCAGGCGCTCGCCGGGGTCGAGTTCACCATCTACGCCGGCGAGATCTGCGCCATCATCGGCCCCAACGGCGCCGGCAAGACCTCCATGCTCAACGTGCTGAACGGCGCCTATCAGCCGAGCGAGGGCTCCATCACCTTCAAGGGTCGCACGCGCCGCAAGATGCACCCGCGCGTTGCCGCCCTGGAGGGCATGGCGCGCACCTTCCAGAACGTCGCGCTGTTCAAGGGCATGAGCACGCTCGACAACGTGATGGCCGGCCGCAACCTCAAGATGCACAGCAACTTCGTGGCCTGCCTGTTGCCGGTCGGGCCGTCGCGGGCGGAGGAAGCGCGCCACCGCGCCCACGCCGATGAGGTCATCAGCTTCCTCGAGATCGAGGACATCCGCAACGTGCCGGTGGGCCGGCTGCCTTACGGTCTGCAGAAGCGGGTGGAACTCGCCCGCGCGCTCGCAGCCGAGCCCGACCTGCTCTTGCTCGACGAGCCCATGGCCGGGATGAACCGCGGCGAGAAGGCCGAGATGAGCCGCTTCATCCTCGAGACCAAGGCGCGCTACGGCACGACGATGGCCCTGATCGAGCACGACATGAGCGTGGTCATGGAGCTTTCCGACCACATCGTCGTGCTCGACTACGGCCGCAAGATCGCCGACGGCACGCCCGAGGAGGTACGCAACGACCAGACCGTGATCGACGCCTATCTGGGTGTCGCGACCGAGGAAGACGCGTGATGGAGTTTCTCTGGGACTTCTTCGTCGCGCCCTTCCTCGACATGATCGACTTCCCGATCTTCTTGGCCGAGGTCGCGGTCTCCGGCCTGCTCACCGGCGTGATGTACTCGCTGGTGGCGCTCGGCTTCGTGCTCATCTTCAAGGCCTCGCAGGTGTTCAACTTCGCGCAGGGCGCGATGGTGCTGTTCGCCGCGCTCACCCTGGTGGGGTTGATGGAGCACGGCGTCCCGGTCTGGGGCGCGCTGCCGGTCACGGCCATCGTTATGGTCGCGCTCGCCTTCGCGATCGAGCGCGGGATGCTGCGCCCGCTGATCAATCAGCCGCCGATCACGCTCTTCATGGCGACCATCGGGCTGAGCTTCCTGCTCGAAGGTGCCGGCGAGTGGGCCTGGGGCTCGAACGTGAAGGCGCTCGACCTCGGCATTCCGTCCTCGCCTGTCGATGTCGGCGGCATGCTGCTCAACGAGTTCGATCTCATCGCCGCTCTGGTGGCGGCGGTGCTCGTGACGGCGCTGGCGCTGCTCTTCCAGCACACGCCCATGGGCCGCGCGCTAAGGGCGGTGGCCGACGATCCGCAGGCGGCGCTCTCTCTTGGCATCTCGCTCAGGACCATCTGGATCATCGTGTGGTCGGTGGCGGGGGTCGTCGCCATCGTCGCCGGCATCATGTGGGGCGCGAAGAGCGGCGTGCAGTTCAGCCTGTCGCTGATCGCGCTGAAGGCGCTGCCCGTGCTTATCCTGGGCGGGCTGACCTCGGTTCCCGGCGCCATCGTCGGCGGGCTCATCATCGGCCTCGGCGAGAAAGTTGCCGAGGTCTATTGGGGTCCGGTGATCGGCGGCGCGATCGAGAACTGGTTCGCCTACATGCTGGCGATGCTGGTTCTCATGTTCCGGCCCCAGGGCCTGTTCGGCGAGAAGATCATCGAGCGGGTATGACCGTGCTCAGCTATTTCAACGACCTCTACGCCACCTTCTTCGCGACCCGTTCGCGCACGATCAATACCGTCTTCGTGACCGTGATCTCGCTGCTTGCGCTTTTCGCCGTGCCGACGCTCGCCAACGAATACTGGCTGCAGGCGATTCTGATCCCGTTCCTGATCTTCGCGCTCGCGGCGCTCGGGCTTAACCTGCTCACCGGCTTCGCCGGTCAACTCTCGCTCGGCACTGGCGGCTTCATGGCGGTCGGCGCCTACTCCGCCTTCAAGATGACGACCGCGTGGCCCGAGTTGGACATCATCGCCATCTTCTTCATCTCCGGCTTCTTCGCCGCCGGCGTCGGCATCCTGTTCGGGCTGCCGAGCCTGCGTATCAAGGGCTTCTACCTGGCGGTGGCGACGCTGGCCGCGCAGTTCTTCCTGATCTGGCTCTTCAACCGGGTGCCGTGGTTCTACAACGACAACCCGTCAGGCACGATCACGGCACCGCCGCGCACCTTCGCAGGCGTCATGGTCACGGGGCCCGAGGCCGCCGCAGAGGTGCGCTATCTGGTGGCGCTCGTCTTGTTGGCGGTCTTCGTCTTCTTCTCCTGGAATCTGATGCGGAGCCGCTTCGGCCGCGCCTGGATGGCGGTGCGCGACATGGACGTGGCTGCCGAGATCGTCGGCATCCCTCTGCTCCGCACCAAGCTTTTGGCCTTCGGCGTGAGTTCCTATCTTTGCGGCGTCGCCGGCGCGCTCTTCGTCTTCCTCTATCTGGGCAGCGCCGAGACCATCGCCTTCGACGTCAACGTCTCCTTCCTCGTGCTCTTCATGATTATCGTGGGCGGCCTCGGGTCGATCACGGGCTCCATTATCGGTGCCGCCTTCATCACCATCTTGCCGATCTTCCTGACCAACCTGAACCCGATCCTGGGCATCGACCTTGCCGTCGACCTCGCCAAACATATTGAGGTCATCATCTTCGGCGGCCTGATCATCGTGATCCTGATCCTCGAGCCGCACGGCATGGCGCGCCTCATCCAGATCTCGCGAGAGCGCCTCCGAATTTAGCCCCATCGCGCCGCCCCGGCCTGCGGTTCGACACCCCGGAACATGGTGCGATGCAAGCCGTGCGTCGTTCGAGTCAGGATCGAGCAATGCAGCGACTATTCTGCCGTGCGCGAACATGCTCTTGCGCCCACGACCCCTTGGCAGCAGGCGCCTCTGGCGCGCGCGACATCCCACTTATCCCACTTAATCCCGGTGAATCCCGTTTAATCCCGCTTAGTCCCGGCGGATCCCGGAAGAAATTGTTGCTTCGCGCGTCTCGCGGGCGATTCGCGGGTGCCGCCTCAGCGGCCGCGCCGTTCCGGAATGATGCCGCGCGGACTGAAGCGCATGACGACGAGCAGGATCAGCCCCATCACGATCAGGCGCATGTAGGCCGCGCTGTCGAGCAGGTGGGCGCGGAGCGGGCTGTCCTCGGGAAGGCCGGCGGTGATTGCGTCCATCAGCCAGAAACCGGCGGGCTCGGCCTCGACCCACACGAACCAGACAAGGAAGCCGCCGAACACGGCGCCCCAGTTGTTGCCCGAGCCGCCGACGATCACCATCACCCAGACCAGGAAGGTGAAGCGAAGCGGCTGATAGCTGCCCGGCGTGAACTGCCCGTCAAGCGTGGTCAGCATGGCGCCCGCGATCCCTATTACCGCCGCGCCCAGCACGAAGATCTGCATGTGGCGCCGGGTCACGTCCTTGCCCATCGCCGCCGCCGCGTCCTCGTTGTCGCGTATGGCGCGCATCATGCGCCCCCAGGGCGAGTTCAGCGCGCGCTCGGCGAGCCAGACGATCGCGATCAGGACCAGCGCGAACAGCACCGCGTAGCAGAGCTTCACGAAGATGCTGGAGCCCGTGATCGGGTCCGCGCCGAGCCAGTGAGCCAGGTCGAGGAACCAGGCGCTCTGCTGCAGGTCGATCTCGTAGGGCACCGGCCGGTCGAGGCCCGTGACGTTCTTCACGCCGCGGCTGAGCCAGTCCTCGTTCTTGATGACGGTGATGACGATCTCGGCGATGCCGAGCGTGGCGATGGCGAAGTAGTCCGAGCGCAGGCCGAGCGCGACCTTGCCGATGAGCCACGCAGCACCCGCGGCGAGCAGGCCGCCGACTGCCCAGGAAAGGATGATCGGCAGGCCGGCGCCGCCGAGATAGCCGGTGGTGGAACTGTCGATGCGCTCGATCTCGTCCACCGCCGGGTCGAAGAAGATGCGGGCGATGAAGAAGCCGGCGACGATGACGATCGCCGTCCCCGCCGTGCGCAGCGGTTTCCTCCGCACAAAGCGGCGTAGCAGTACGATCAGCAGTGCGGCAGCCATCACCACCGCGAGCGCGATGCCGAGGCCCGCGCCGCCCGCCGCCCAGGCCTCCGCCACCGGCGATTGCGAGATGAGCACGCCGGCCAGGCCGCCGAGCGCGGCGAAACCCATCACGCCGACGTTGAGTAGGCCGGCGTAGCCCCACTGCATGTTGAGGCCGAGCGCCATGATCGCGGAGATCAGGCAGAGATTGAGGATCGAGAGGCTCACCACCCATGACTGGCCGACCCCGACCGCGATCAGCAGCACCGCCATGCCGGCGAAGAGCAGCGGCGTGCGGAGCCTGGGCGCGTGAAGCCTGGGCGTGCGGAGCCCCGCCTTCATGACAGTACCCGCCCGCGGAAAATCCCGGTCGGGCGCACCAGCAGCACGACCACCAGGATGACGAAGGAGATTGCGAGCTTGTAGTCGGTGGACAGAAGCTGCATGAGCCCGCTCGGCTCCCAGCTCTCGGGCACCAGGTAGCGCAGGAACTTCTTGTAGGCGTATGTCACCGCGGTCTCGGAGAGAGCCACGATGAAGCCTCCGGCAACCGCGCCGATAGGGTGGCCGATGCCGCCCAGGATCGCCGAAGCGAAGATGGGCAGGAGTAGCTGGAAATAGGTGAAGGGCTTATAGCTCTTGTCGATGCCGTACATGGTGCCGGCCACCGCAGCCAGGGTGGCGGCGATGAGCCAGGCGTAGAACACCACGCGGTCGGGGCTCACGCCCGAGAGCAGCGCCAGGTCCTCGTTGTCCGAATAGGCGCGCATCGCCTTGCCGGCCCGCGTCCGGTGCAGGAACCAGAAGAGCGCGGCCACCGCGATGGCGGCGACGGCGAGCGTCAGCCCCTGCGAGAGCTTGATCGCGAGGCCTTCCTTCAGCCCGGTCGCGGTCTTGAATTCGGAGGCCTTGATGATGAATCGCGCACCGTCGGCGAGGCGCCGGTCGTCCGGGCCGATGATGAAGCGGACGATGCCCTGTAGCGCGAACATCACGCCGACAGAGGCGATCAGCAGGATCACGGGCGGGCTCTTGCGCCGCCGGTAGAAGCGGAAGACGACACGGTCCGCAGCTAGGTTGAAGGCGGCCGCGCCCACGATCCCGAAGGGCAAGGCGATGAGCGCCGTCGGCAGCGGCGCGATGCCGACGTCCATCCCCTGGAACCACCACGTGGTCAGCAGCACGACCATGGTGCCGAACGCCATCACGTCGCCGTGGGCGAAATTGGCGAAGCGGAGGATGCCGAAGATGAGCGTGACGCCGAGGGCTCCGAGGGCGAGCTGGGAGCCATAGGCAACGCCCGGCACGATGACGAAATTCAGCAGCAGGACGATCGCGTTCGCGACGTCGGTCATGAGCTACCCGCCCAGGAACGAGCGCCGGACTTCGGGGTCGGCGAGGAGCGCCTCGCCGGTGTCCGTATGGCGGTTCTGGCCGGTGACGAGCACGTAGCCCCGATCGGCGATGGTGAGCGCCTGGGCGGCGTTCTGCTCGACCATCAGGATGGCGATACCGGTCGCGCGGATCTCCAGGATGCGGTCGAAGAGATCGTCCATGACGACGGGCGAAACGCCGGCGGTGGGCTCGTCCAGCATGAGCAGCCGGGGCTCGGTCATCAGCGCCCGGCCGATGGCCACCTGCTGGCGCTGGCCGCCGGAAAGCTCACCGGCGGGCTGGCGCCGCCTCTCCTTCAGGATTGGGAAGAGGTCGAAGACACGCGCCATGGTATCGGCCACACCGACATCGCGGATGTAGGCGCCCATCTCCAGGTTCTCTTGAACGGTCATGGTGGTGAAGACGTTGCGCTCCTGCGGCACGAAGCCCATGCCCTTGCGCACGCGCTCCTGTGGGCTCAGCCGGGTGATGTCCTCGCCGTCGAGCTGGACCGTGCCCTCCCGCAGAACGATCATGCCGAAGACCGCCCTCATCGCGGTCGACTTGCCCGCGCCGTTGGGTCCCACGATGACCGCGACCTCGCCCTGCTCGGCCTCGATGGTGCAGTCGCGGATGATGTCCGCGCCGCCGTAGCCGCCGGTCATGCCTTCGCCGGTGAGAAAGCTCATGATGCGCCCGCGCCGCGCCGCCGGCCGCGCCCGAGGTAGGAATCGATCACCCGCTGGTCCGCCTTGACCTCGGCCGGTGAGCCCTGGGTCAGCACCTTGCCCTCAGCCATGACGATCACCGGCTGGCACAGCCGCGAGATGAAGTCGATGTCGTGCTCGATCATGCAGAAGGTGTATCCGCGCTCCCGGTTGAGGCGGAGGATGGCGTCGCCGATGGAGCGCAGCAGCGTGCGGTTGACGCCGGCGCCGACCTCGTCGAGGAACACGATCCGGGGCTCGGCCATCATCGTCCGGCCGAGCTCCAGGAGCTTCTTCTGCCCGCCGGAAAGCGCGCCTGCGCGCTCGGTGGCCACCCGTTCCAGTCCGAGGAACGTGACCACGTCCCAGGCCCGGTCGCGAATCTCCGCTTCCTGGGCATGCACCTTGCCGCGGCGGAACCAGGCGTTGACCAGGGTTTCGCCGGCCTGGCCGCCCGGCACCGTGGTCAGGTTCTCGAGGACGGTGAGGCTCGAGAACTCGTGCGCGATCTGAAAGGTGCGCAGAACGCCCCTGTGAAAGAGCTGGTGCGGCTTCAGGCCGGTGATCTCCTCCTCCTGCAGGAAGACCCGGCCTTCGGAGGGCGGATACACGCCGGCGATGACGTTGAAGAGGGTGGTCTTGCCGGCGCCGTTGGGGCCGATCAGTCCGGTGATCGACCCCTCTTCAATCTCCACGCTGACGCCGTCGACGGCGCGGATGCCGCCGAAATGCAGATGCAGGTTCTCGACCCGGATCATGGCGGGCGCGCCGTTCGCGCTGCCCTCCGGGGCAGGGGATGCGGCCGGCGGCCCGGTCATCGCTGCCCGAGCCGCCGTCCGTCATTGCGCGATCTAGCGGATTTCCTTGGTCATGAAAGCGCCGCCCTCGACCTCCATCACCGCGTAGGAGCCCGCGGCCTCGCCCACATCGGTGAGCTCGACGTTGGTCGCACCCTGATAGTCGATCTCGCCGCCGTCGGCGAGAATCTGCAGGGCCTTGGCGAGCTCGCCCGGTCCGATCTGCTCGCCCGGCGCGTTGGCGACCTCCAGCACCTTGGACGCGGACGCGCCGCGATCGGCCGTGCCCGCCGCCTGCATGGAGAGGGCGATCAGCGCCGCGGCGTCGTAGGACTCACCGCGGAACGGGCCGTCGCCGTCCACGCCGTTTGCTGCCGCAAGCTCGACGAATGCGGCAGCGCCCTCGGAGGCCGAGCCGGGCGCAGTGCCGATCGTGCCGGTCAGCGCGTCGCCGATCGCTTCGATCAACGAGTCTCCGATCATGCCGTCGCCGACGATGAAGTTCTCGAAGGCGCCCGTGTCGACGGCCCCCTGGATGATCCCCTTGCCGCCCTGGTCGATATAGCCGAAGACCACAAGGTGTTCCGCGCCCGAAGCGGCGAGCGCGCCCACCTCGGCCGAATAGTCACCCTTGCCGTCCTCGTGCGCCGCCGAGATCTCGACTGTGCCGCCGAGGGCGGCAAACGCCTCGCCGAAGCTGCCGTCGAGGCCCTTGCCGTAGTCGTTGTTGGTGTAGGTGACCGCGACGCTCGTGATGCCGCGCTCGATCAGGACCTCGGCGAGCACCTGCCCCTGCCGCGCATCCGACGGCGCGGTGCGGAAGAAGAGGCCGTTGTCTTCGATCGTGGTCAGCGCCGGTGAGGTCGCCGACGGCGAAATAATGACCACGCCATTCGGCACCGCGACGTTGTTGGTGATGGCAATGGTGACGCCCGAGCAGTCGGCGCCGAAGATCGCGGCGACGCCGTCGGAGGTGACCAGGCGCTCCGCCGCAGCGGTCGCGGCGGCGGCGTCGATGCAGGTCGAATCGCCCCTGACCGGGACCATCACCTTGCCGCCGAGGAAGGCGCCTGAATCCGACACCTCCTTCATGGCCAACTCAGCCGAATCCCCCATGGGGGGCGTCAGCGACTCGATCGGGCCGGTAAAGCCGAGAATGACCCCGACCTTCACCTCGTGGCCGTCGGCCTTGGCGTCCGGCGCCAGACCAAGACACAGCGCGGCGGCAGTCGCGACAAGTGTAACTCGCCAATTCCTTCTCATGATGCGTGCTCCCTGTCCGAGGGTCGCGCCCGCACGCCCCAGCGATGGCGCGGAGCACCGACCGGTTCGCAAATCATAGCGCGCTTTGACCGGTGTTTCGAACGGATTGGCTAATCGAGTCGTGCCTCGTGATCTGCAGTTGCCCTGGTTCGCGCGTTGACGGGCCGCGGGGCAGGGACTATCTCTCAGGCCAAGCGGCGCATCAGGCGGATGACGCGATGGTGGACGTGCAGATCGAGCGGCCGACCACGTCCGTCACGGACGATGCTGCCGCGCTCGCCGATCCGGGGGTCTCGCTCGAGCGCGGCGTCGCGGCGTTGCGCGCGGCGCTGGGGACGATGCCGGCGGGCGCCGGCGTCTACTGCATGCGCGACCGGCACGAGAAGCCCCTCTACGTCGGCAAGGCCAAGAGCCTGAGGAAGCGGGTCGCGACCTACGCCAACATCCGCACGCTCTCCGTCCGCCTGCAGCGCATGATCGCCGCCACCGCCTCGGTCGAGGTGATTACCACGGAGGGCGAAGTCGAGGCGCTTCTGCTCGAAAGCAACTTGATCAAGCGACTCAAGCCCCACTACAACATCCTGCTTCGGGACGACAAGTCGTTCCCCTATATCCTGCTCCGTCGCGGCCATACCTGGCCGCAGATCACGAAGTACCGCGGTGCCAAGAGCGGGGAAGGGGACTACTTCGGCCCGTTCGCGTCGGCCGGCGCGGTGGACCTCACGATCAACGCGCTGCAGCGCGCGTTCCCGCTGCGCTCGTGCTCGGATTCGGTGCTGGAGAGCCGCACCCGGCCCTGCCTGCAGTACCAGATCAAGCGCTGCACCGCGCCCTGCGTCGGCCGCATCAGCAAGGCCGATTACGACGGGCTGGTGGAGGAGGCGCGGGCCTTCCTCGCCGGGCGCAGCAGGGAGGTTCAGAATCGGCTCACCCAGCGGATGACCGCGGCGAGCGACGCGCTTGAGTTCGAGACGGCCGCGGCCTATCGCGACCGTATCAAGGCTCTCGCTCACATCCAGATGCGCCAGGGTATCAACCTGCCCTCCATGGGCGATGCCGATGTCGTCGCCATCCACGACGAGGCCGGCCAGGCCTGCGTGCAGGTCTTCTTCTTCCGCTCCGGGCAGAACTACGGCAACCGAGCGTTCTTCCCTCGCCACGCGGCGGACGAACCGGCAGAGGCGATCCTCCGCGCCTTCATCGGGCAATTCTACAGCGCGCGGGAGGCGCCGCCGCTGGTCCTGGTGAACCGGCCCTTGGCAGAGGCTCCATTGCTTGCCGAGGCGCTGACGCTCAAGGCGGAGCGGCGAGTGAGGCTGCATCGCCCGCTGCGGGGGGAGAAGCGCAAGCTGGTCGAGGACGCCGAGCGCAACGCGCGGGAGGCGCTCGCCCGCAGACTCGGCGAGAGCACGGCCCAGCGGCGTTTGCTGGAGACCCTGGCTCAGAAGTTCGGACTGGAGAGCGCCCCCGACCGGATCGAGGTCTACGACAACAGCCACATCTCGGGCACCGATGCGGTCGGCAGCCTGGTCGTTGCCGGGCCCGAGGGCTTCATCAAGAACGGCTATCGCAAGTTCACGATCCGGTCCGCGGCGGCGCCGGATCCGGCCGCGCCCGGCGACGACTACGCCATGATGCGCGAGGTGCTCACCCGCCGCTTCTCACGCCTGATCAAGGAGGACCCCGGCCGTGCCGGCGAGGCGTGGCCGGACCTGGTGCTGATCGACGGCGGTGCCGGCCAGCTCGGTGAGGCGCGGCGCGTGTTCGCCGATCTCGGCATCGCCGACCTCGCGGTCGCGGCGATCGCCAAGGGGCCGGAGCGCAACGCCGGCCGTGAGCGCATCTTCCTGCCCGACAGGCCGCCGGTCTCCCTCGGCGCACGCGACCCGCTGCTCTACTTCCTGCAGCGCCTGCGGGACGAGGCGCATCGCTTTGCCATCGGCACCCACCGGGCCAAGCGCGCTAAGGCGCGCGCCCGCTCGGCGCTGGACGAGATTCCGGGCGTCGGCCCCCGGCGCAAGAAGGCGCTGCTCCACCGCTTCGGCTCGGCGCGGGGCGTGAGCCAGGCGGGCCTCGCCGATCTCGAGACCGTGGACGGCATATCGGGCACGGTCGCGCGGGCGATCCATGACCACTTCCGCGCCGATCGCTGACGGCGCCGGGGCGTCGGAGCCCGTGACGGAGGCCGACTCCCTGCGCGTGGCGAGCTGGCCCAACGCGGTCACCGGGCTGCGCATCCTCATGGTTCCCGTGCTCGTCGGCTCGTTCTTCATCGCCGGCGCGAGCGGGCTCTGGCTCAGCTTCGCGGTCTTCGCGGCGGCGGCGCTCAGCGACTTCTTCGACGGCTGGCTGGCGCGCAGGCTCGATCAGCATTCGCTGCTGGGCCGCATCCTCGATCCGATTGCCGACAAGCTCCTGGTGGCGGCGGCGCTGGTGATGCTGGCGACCGACGGACGCGCGCCCGTGATCGCCGTGGTGGCGATCTTGCTGCGCGAACTTTTGATTTCCGGGCTTCGCGAGGCACTCGCCGGCAAGGTGGCGCTCCCGGTCCAGCCGCTTGCCAAGTGGAAGACCGCCGCGCAGATGGTCGCCATCGCCCTGCTGCTGCTGACCCCCGCCATCGCGCCCTGGTTGTCCGGGGCAGTAAGCACCGGCCTCGCCACTGCCGGGGAAGGGCTGCTGTGGCTCGCGGTAGTGCTGACCTGGGCCAGCGCGATCGGCTATCTTCGGGCAAGCGTGCGCGGCCTGCGAGCCGCGCACCCAAAGCGGGAGGAGTAGGTGCAGCGCTTCGGGGTTACGGGGCTGAGCGACAGCGGCAAGACCACGCTGGTGTGCCGGCTGCTGCCGCGGCTGCGGTCGCGCGGCCTGCGCGTCGCCACGGTGAAGCACGCCCACCACGGCTTCGACCTGCTGCCAGAGGGGCACCCCGCTCAGGCCTGGCGCGCCGCCGGCGCCCGCGACATCGTGCTGGCGGCGCCCGACCGTTTCGCCCAACTTCGTGAAACCGGCGACGACGGCGAGCCGCCCCTGGACCGGCTGCTCGAGCAATTGGAGCCGGCCGACCTCGTGCTGATCGAGGGCTACAAGCGGGGCGGCCACGACAAGATAGAGGTGCGCCGTGGCACGGGCGAGGCACCGCTCCTCGCCGCCGCGGACCCCACTATCGTCGCCATCGCCAGCGACCGGCCCGTGCCGGCGGCGGCCACTCTCGACCGCGCGATCCCGGTCTTCGATATCGACGACGTGGTGGTGATCGCCTCGTTCGTGGTGTCGCATTGCGGCGCTGCGGAGAGCGAAGAACCGATGTTGGCCCATGGCACAGCTTAGCGACGACTGCTTCGCATTCGGCGGCGCGCTGACTCCGGCGGCGGACGCGCTTGAACAGCTTGAGAGCGTCGTCCATCCCATCGCCGAGACCGAGACCGTGGGCCTGAAGGCGGCCAACGGGCGCATCCTGGCGGAAACCGTCGTCTCGGAACGCGCCGTGCCGCCGCACGACAACGCTGCGGTCGACGGTTACGCGGTCTTCTTCGACGACCTCAATGCCACAGACGACACACGCCTGCCCTGCACCGGCCGGGCTGCCGCCGGGCACCCCCTCGGGCGACCCGCCGAGAGGGGCGAGGCGATCCGGGTCTTCACCGGCGCACCCATGCCGCCGGGTCCTGACACCGTGCTGATGCAGGAGGACTGCCGCGAGGACGGCGATGTGGTCATCGTACCGCCCGGCATCAAGCGGGGCGCCAACCGTAGGCGCGCGGGGGAGGACATCGCGCCCGGCACGACCATTCTCACCGCCGGCCGTGCGCTCAGGCCGCAGGACGTGGGCCTTGCCGCCTCCATCGGGCGCACCGAGCTCACGGTCTTCCGGCGGCTTCGAGTGGCGATCTTCTCCACCGGCGACGAGGTCTACGAGCCCGGCGCGGCGCTCGGCGAAGGCGGCATCTACGATTCCAACCGCTACGTCATCGCCGGCCTCGGGGAGCGGCTCGGCTGCGCCGTCACCGACATGGGCATCTTGCCCGACAGGCTCGACGCGATCACCGACGCGCTGGCCGAGCGGAGCCGCGACCACGACCTGCTGCTCACCTCCGGCGGGATGTCGACCGGCGACGAGGACCACGTCAAGGCCGCGGTGGAGGCCCTCGGCCATCTTCACTTCTGGCGCCTCGCCATCCGGCCGGGGCGGCCCATCGCGCTCGGCCAGGTCGGGCGCGTGCCCTTCATCGGGCTTCCCGGCAACCCGGTCGCCGTCATGGTCACGTTCCTGCGCTTCGCGCGCCCGCTGATCCTGCGGCTCGGCGGCTGCACCGAGGTCGAGCCCGCGCACTACCGGGTACCGGCGGGGTTCGACTACAAGAAGAAGCGGGGGCGCCGCGAATGGCTGCGCGCGCGGCTCTCGGCGCGGCCGGACGGCACCCTCGGTGCCGAAAAATTCGCCCGCGACGGCGCCGGAATCCTCACGTCGGCGGTGTTCGCCGACGGGCTGATCGAGCTGCCCGAAGACCTCACCACACTGAGTGCAGGCATGATGGTGGATTTTCTGCCGTTCAACGAGATGTACCGATGACGCTGCTCTATTTCGCCTGGGTGCGGGAGCGGATCGGCCTCGATACCGAGGAGATCGCGCTCCCCGCCGATGTGCGGACAGTGGCGGCCTTGCTCGACTGGCTGCGGAGCCGGGGCGGCGGCTACGCCCAGGCGCTCGAAGACCTGTCGGTCATTCGTGTCGCGGTGAACCAGGAGTTTGCCACGCCGGACCGCGCCGTCGCCGATGGCGACGAAATCGCGCTGTTCCCGCCGGTGACGGGCGGAGCTCGGCCGTGATCCGCGTCCAGCGCGAGGACTTCGACATCGGCGCCGAGATCGAGGCGCTGACGGGCGGCAGGCACGACGTCGGCGCGGTCGCGTCGTTCGTCGGCATCACCCGTGCCGACGCGGGCAAGGACGCCGGCGGCGCGGTTACCGCGATGACGCTGGAGCACTACCCGGCGATGACCGAGAAGCAGCTCGCGGACATCGAGGCCGAGGCCTGCCAGCGCTGGAACCTAACCGCGTCGCTGATCGTCCACCGCTACGGGCGGCTTGAGCCCGGCGATCGGATCGTCCTCGTGGTCACCGCGGCAGCCCACCGCCGCGCCGCGCTCGATGCCTGCGCCTTCCTCATCGACTGGCTCAAGACCAAGGCGCCGTTCTGGAAGCGCGAGGAGACTGACGACGGCACACGCTGGGTCGAGGCACGCGCCGCGGACGACCGCGCGGCCGAGCGCTGGCACAGCGGGTCATAATCTGGCTACCGAACCCTCAAACAACGAAACGCCTGCTCGTCATAGTTAGCACCCCCAGTTCTCATGTCGATTGTTGAGCGAATTCTGGTTATCAAGCACGGCGCGCTCGGGGATTGGGTCCTCGCCACCGGGTGCTTCGCAGCGATCCGCCGCCATCATCCGTCTGCACGCATCACCCTGCTGACGACGCCGGCTTTCGCCGAGTTGGGCGGGGGCTGCGGCTGGTTCGACGAGGTTTGGACGGACAAGCGTCCGAGCATTCTGGCCGATCCCCTGGCGTGGATCAGGTTACGCGGACGCCTGATCGAGGGTGAGTTCCTGCGCGTCTACGACCTCCAGACATCGAGCCGCACCGGGCATTACTTTCGCATGCTGCCACGCCGAAGCCGCCCTGAATGGTCGGGGA
This sequence comes from Alphaproteobacteria bacterium, assembly GCA_022826345.1. The sequence continues at coordinate 23,596 of JAJDVB010000015.1, read as the reverse complement.
CCGCCTCCGGCTGCTCGCATCCGCATCGCAATCCCCAACGGCCGTTCATGCACACGCTGGAGCGTCTGGCGGAACAGCTCGGCATCGCCGGAATCGAGAACGTGCCGGCCCCCAACCTCGACTGGTTCCACGACGATATCGACGGAATGGTGCCACCCGGTGGCTACGCGCTGATCGTGCCGGGGGGGTCGGCACACCGGCCGGAGAAGCGCTGGCCGTCCCGGCGGTTTGCTGACCTAGCCCGACTCTTGTCTGCACGCGGCACGATGCCGGTCCTGATCGGAGCGGAGGCCGAGGCGTCGGTCCTCGACGCGATCACGCGACTCGTGCCCGGCACGATCAACCTGGGTAGTCGCACTAGCCTGGGTCAGATTGCGGCCTTGGCGCGGCGCGCGACGTGCGCTGCGGGCAACGACACGGGTCCTATCCATATCGCAGCCACGGTCGGCTGCCCCACCGTCGCGCTGTTTGGCGCCGGCTCCGACCCCATCCAATACGGGCCGCGCGGAGAGGCCGTCGAAGTCCTGCGCCGTGTACCACTTGCGGACCTGCCGGTCGCCGACGTCATCGCTGCCGCCGAGCGGGTAGCCTCCCGAGCCTGACAAAACTAAGAGGCGTGAATTGCCCCGGCCTGCATTGAGCAGAGGCGACGAGCACGGTGAAACGCGGGGCTTGAGTAGGCCGAGGCGACTCTTGACCGCGATTTTCTGCGGGTTCGCCATGCTGCTGCCGATCGTCAGCGTCGCGGCGCCCAAGGGCACCGTGGTGCTTCTGCTGCTCGCGGCGGCCTTCGCCGTTCCGACCTATTGGTGGGTGAACGGGCGAATCCCGGTTCCCGACCTGAGAATTGCGATCGCCCTTGCGCTATTCGTCGCGTGGTGTGCGATCGCCTCGGCCTGGAGTGTCGACACCGCACGCTCTCTTGGGCTCGTGCTCCGTATCGCCGTGATCCTCGCGGCCGGCGTGGTGCTGTTTCCTGTCGCGGCCGCATTGGACGAAGCGGTCAGGAGAGAGATCGGCCGATGGCTGGTCGTCGGGTTAGGCCTGAGCCTTGCTTTCGTGGTCGTGGAGACGGGGCTCGATTATCCGGTGCTTCGATTATTCAAGACGGCGGAACCCGGAAAAGAGGCGGTCTGGTTCAATCGTGGTGCAGTTGCGATGGCGATGATTGTCTGGCCGGTAACCGCCTATCTCTGGAAGGGAGGGCTTGGCTGGAAGGCCCTCTTTGTTCCCGTTTTGCTCGGAACCGCCTCGCTATTTCTGGAGAGTGCGTCAGCGATTCTCGGTTTCGCCGCGGGCGTCGCGGTCGCACTGTTGGCCGTCATTTATCGCAAGGCCGGCCGGACGATCACCATCGCGGCAACCCTTTTGGTTTTTGTCGCAATGCCTTTCGTAGCTCTGGAATTGCACAATCATGGGTGGCACCGGGCTGGCTGGCTGCCCGCATCGGCCCAGCATCGCGTCGAGATTTGGGACTTTTTCGTCCAGCGTATCGCCGAGAAACCCATGCTCGGGTGGGGCTTCGACGGTTCTCGTCACATGGGTTCGTTGTTCCCCGCACTTAGCGACACCGGTCGCGACATCGCGGCCCTGCATCCCCATAGCGCACCGCTGCAAGTCATGCTCGAACTCGGCACCGTCGGCGCCGTTGTCGCGCTCGCATTTCTGTGGCTCATCGTGATGCGTTTAGACCAGGAATCCAACCACACGCGGATGTTCGGGCAGGCCCAATTCGTCGCCACAATGGCCATAGGCTCCGTTTCGCATGGCGCCTGGCAAAACTGGTGGCTCGCCCTGGTCGTTTCCGCAGCCCTTATGATTCCCCTTACCGCGGAACCGAGCGAGCCCAAGGACGCGACGGAAAACAATTGAGGTGATGGCCCCAACCTCCAGGCCGGAATGACGTACCAGAAAAGTCGCGGGAAACCCGCGCCCGCACACAATGCAGCCGCGCTTGACTAATCCCCTGCGCGCACCGTCGTCGCGTAGTCCGCCATCAGAGTGCGGGTAACGGGCCCGACCTGGAAGTTGTGCTCGTCGATCGCGCCGACCGGCGTGACCTCGGCGGCGGTGCCGGTGAGGAAGATCTCGTCGCTCTTCGCGATTTCGTCGGGCATGATCGCGCGCTCGATCACCTCGTAACCGCGCTTTTCTGCGAGCTCGATGACCGTGCGCCGGGTGATGCCGTCGAGAAAGCAGTCAGGCCTCGGCGTGTGAATGACCCCGTCCTGAACGAGGAAGATGTTGGCGCCCGTGGCTTCGGAGACATGCCCGCGCCAGTCGAGCATCAACGCGTCGTGACAACCCTCCCGCTCGGCTTCGTGTTTGCTGAGGGTGCAGATCATGTAGAGACCGGCGCATTTCGCCTTCACCGGTGCGGTATCCGGTGCCGGCCGGCGCCAGCGCGCGGTCTTCAGCTTGATGCCGCGCGTGACCGCATCCTCGCCGAAATAGGCCGGCCACGCCCAGGCGGCGATCGCCACGTGTATCGTGTTGTGCTGCGCCGAAACGCCCATCATCTCGGCGCCGCGCCAGGCCACCGGCCGCACGTAGCCGTCGCCGATGCCGAGCCTGTCGACGACGAGCTTGGAGGCTTCCACCAGCGTCTCGCAGCTATAGGGGATCTCGAAACCCAGCGCGTCGGCGGAATCCAGGAGGCGCTGGGTGTGTTCCTCCACCTTGAAGATGCGGCCGTCGTAGACCCGCTCGCCTTCGAACACGCAGCTCGCGTAGTGCAGGCCGTGGCTCAGCACGTGCAGCTTCGCGTCGCGCCAAGGCACCAGCGCGCCGTTGTACCAGATGTCTCCGTCGCGATCGTCGTAGGGGATGAGGTCGGCCATGGCGCTCACGGATGGTCGGCGGGTGGGCAGAAAGCTGTTGCGCTCCCTATCATCGGCCTGCATATAAGTCAACGTGACTGACGTAAAGGCCGGGCCGAATCCTCTCTACCTGCGTGAAGACCAGCTTCACGAGGCGATGGAGCTGCTGTTCTTCGCCTACCGGGACTTTACGACCGAATGCGATGCGATCCTCGCGTCCTACGGCTTCGGGCGCGCACATCACCGGGTCGTTTATTTCGTCGGCCGTAATCCGGACATCTCGGTCACGTCGCTGCTGGAAATCCTGAGGATCACCAAGCAGAGCCTGTCGCGGGTGCTGGGCCGGCTGGTGACAGAGGGATTCGTGACGACCCGGCAAGATCCTGCCGACGGGCGCCGCCGGTTGCTCGCCCTCACGGCGAAAGGCCGGAGTTTGGAGAGCCGCCTGTCCGCGACCCAGCGGGCCCGCATCGCCAAGGCGTACCGCAGCGCGGGCGGCGTCGCCGTGGAGGGATATCGGGAGGTGTTGATGGGAATCATCGACGAGGCTGACCGGCGCCGCTTCCACCGGCCCTGAGGCTGGCGTGTCGGATCGGCCTGTCCGGCGAGGGACGATGCGTCGATGAACGACGAGAGCGTAGCGACCAACGCCGCCCACCGGGAGGCGCCGCCGGCCGAGGCGGAGCACATCTTGGTGGTGGACGACGACGACCGCATACGCACGCTGCTCGGCCGCTACCTGCGTGACAACGGCTATCACGTCTCCACCGCGGGCTCAGCAGCCGAGGCGCGGGCCAAGCTCGACGGCATGACCTTCGACCTGATCGTGCTCGACGTGATGATGCCGGGCGAATCGGGTGTCGCGTTCACACGCGGGCTACGTCGCTCGGACGCGGTTCCGGTCTTGCTGCTCACGGCCATGACCGAGCCGGAAGACCGCATCGCGGGGCTGGAGAGCGGCGCCGACGACTATCTGACCAAGCCCTTCGAGCCGCGTGAGCTGCTGCTGCGCGTCGCCACCATCCTGCGGCGCACGGCGGCTGCGCCCCCTGCGACGCCCGAGACCTGCGTCGTGATGGGAGAGGTCCGATATTTTCCGGCGCGGAATCAGCTCCTGCAGGGCGACGAGCCGGTACGGCTGACCACGGCCGAGGCCGGCCTCCTCCGCGTCTTCGCTGCCAATCCGGGAGAAACGATGAGCCGGCACGCGCTGAGCGAGCGTCTCGGTGGCGGCGCCTCGCGCCGCGCGATCGACGTGCAAATCGCCCGGCTGAGGCGCAAGATCGAGCCGGAACCCCAGAATCCGCGTTACCTGCAGACCGTCTGGGGCCGGGGCTATGTGCTGCGAACCGACTGAGCCGCGGCGTCCGCCGGGGGAGCGTTCGCCGTGAACCTGCTACGGACATTCATGCCGCGCGGCCTCTTCTGGCGGGCATTCCTGATCATGCTCATCCCGCTGATTCTGGTTCAGGCGACGGTGGTCTACATCTTCTTCGAGCGACACTGGGATACGGTGAGCAACCAGCTGGCGCTGGATGTCAGCGGCGATGTCCTCTCCATCATGCGTATGTCGGAAGGCGTGACCGATCCCGCAGAGCGCGCCCGGATCGACGAGATCGCCCGGCGAGAGATGCAGTTCGGGGTCGTCTTCGAGGATGGCGCGGTGCTGCCCGACGAGGCGCCGCCACAAAGCGGTGGCATCTCTTATGAAATGCTGCACCGGCAGCTCGACCAGCGCATCGGGGCCCCTTACCACCTCGACAGCACTCTGCCCGACAAGGGGATGACAATTCGGGTCCAGCGGCCGGACGGTGTTTTGACCCTGCTGACGACGACCAGGCGCTTGCGGGAATCAACAACCGTCCTGCCCTTCCTTTGGATGGCAGGGATGGCACTCGTGGTGACGACGATCGCCGTCCTGTTTCTGCGTAACCAGGTTCGTCCGATCAGGCGCCTGGCGGCGGCGGCCGACGCGCTGGGCAAGGGTAGGCCGGTGACCGATCTCAAGCCCTCGGGCGCTGCCGAGGTTCGTCTTGCGGGCGCCGCCTTCCTGGAGATGCAAGGGCGGATTCAGCGTCAGATCACGCAGCGCACCGAGATGCTGGCCGGGGTGTCTCACGATCTGCGGACTCCGCTGACCCGGGTGAGGCTGCAGCTCGCCATGTTGGCTGACGCACATCCGAATTCGCGAGCCGAGTTCGGCGAATCCGAGCAGGACCTGCTGCTCATGGAGCACATGATCGACGAGTACATGGCCTTCGCCCGCGGCCAGGGCGGGGAAGCGCCGGTCAGCACCGACCTCGCCGAAATCATCGACGATGTCACCGCCGATGCCCGCAGCAAGGGCAGCCCGATCACTCTGGAGGTCGAGCGACCCCTGGTCATGGCGCTCCGGCCCAACGCTATCCGCCGCTGCCTCACCAACCTGGTCGAGAATGCCGTGCATCACGGCAGGCAAGTCGCGATCAGCGCCGTTCGGCGGGATGACGTGGTCTCGGTCGCGGTCGAGGACGACGGGCCGGGCATTCCCGAGGACCAGCGGGAAGAGGTGTTCAAGCCATTCTTCCGGCTCGATGATGCGCGCAACCCGCGCACTGGCGGCGCAGGCCTCGGCCTCGCGATCGCACGCGACGTTGCCCGCGGCCACGGCGGCGATATCCGCATGAGCGGAGGCTCGCTCGGCGGCCTTCGCGCCGAGCTCCGACTACCGGTCTAGGTTAGAGTTTTACCCGGCTTCCGCAGGCTGGGTGTCGCGCCATTCGCGACTTGGCGCGAGCCGGCAGAGCGCGCGCGTGCACCGGTCGAGGCGCTGGAGCCTGCGGTCGAGCACGGCCATGGTGCGCGCCATGTCCTCGCTGTCATCGTGGAGCCAGACCCGGAGCATGGAGAGGTAGATCACGCACAGTGCCTTGACTCGCAACTGGCCCCGCAGACCGGCGCTGCTCAAGTCGGCGGCTTCGAGCATCCAGCGCATCGAGCGCCGCAGCGTCAGCGGCGCGCACAGCATCGCTTCCGGGTCCGACGGGGTGCTCCGCACGATCGCGACGGCCCCTTCCCTGTGAGCATTCAACAGATCGAAGCGCTTCATGAGAACGTCGAACAGGCGCTCGGTGGCCGGCCGGCCGGCCATCTCTGGATCCCGTGCCGCCAGCACCTCGCGGTCGATGTTGGCAAAGTAGGCCGCGACGATGGCGTGTTTGGACGGAAATTCTGCGCGCATCTCCGCGAGGGAGACCTCCGCCGCCTCAGCGATGTCGCCGAGCCCGACCCGCGCCCAGCCACGGCTCGCGGCCAATGCGAGTGCGCTCTCGATAATGGTCTGGGACGCGTCCTTGCGCTTGCCGGCCCCCGGTGCAGCTTTCCTTGCCATGGTTCTGCCCCTCGTCGCCGTCGCCAGTGCTCAAAGTGTAGGCCGCCCCGAATCCGCGGGTCAACGCACCTGCGACGGGCCGGCTACGACGGGGCGAGGGCGCGCCCGCGTTCGGTGGCGGCGCGCACCGCGCGGGTCATGAGGGGGCGAAGCCCGTCCGCCGCCATCAGGACCGAGAGCGCGGCTTCGGTGGTGCCGCCGGGGCTGGTCACGTTGCGCCGAAGCTGGGCTGCATCGTCTTCCGCCTGAGCCAGCAGAGCGCCGGCGCCGCTCACCGTGCGCTCGGCCAGCAGGCGCGCAAGGTCCGCCGGCAGCCCGGCATCGACGGCGGCCTCGGCCAGGCATTCCGCGAGCAGGAAGACGTAGGCCGGCCCGCTGCCGGAGACCGCCGTTACCGCGTCCATGTGGTACTCGTCGTCGATCCAGGCGACGGCGCCCACCGCCCCCAGCAGCCCCTCGCAGAGCACCTTCTGATCCCTGCTTGCGGCCGAATTGGCCCAGGCGACGGTCATGCCCTCGCCGATGGCGGCCGGCGTGTTGGGCATGGCGCGGACGATGGCGACATCGCCGAGGTCCCGCTCCAGCAGGGCGACGGGCCAACCGGCAGCGATGGAGAGATGCACGCAGTCCGCGCCGCCGAAGCCCGCGTACTGAGGCACGACCTCCGCCATGATCTGCGGCTTGACCGCGAAGACGATCGCTGCGGGTTCGAGCTTGGCAGGCAAGGCTGCGGGCTCGATCACCCGCTCCACCCCGAGCGGGGCGAGGCGTGCGGCCACGCCGTCGTCCGGCTCGACGATGCGGAGTTGGGCCGCGTCCAGCGGCCCGCGCAGCCACCCGGCCGCGAGTGCGCCGCCCATCCTGCCGCCGCCGACCAGGAGAATAGGGCCGGAAGACATCGCCATCAGGCGCTCCCGCGCGGCTCCATGAGCGCCGCCTCGAAGGCATCCTCGGGCGAGAGGTCCGCCTGGATCACCTGCTGGAAGGCCGGATAGAAGCGCTCGCACTCGCCGACCCCTAGAGTCACGAGATCGACAATCTGGGAGTCCTCCACGCTCTGCGTGCCGCGCAGCAGGAGCGCGTGGCGCCATGTCGGCCGGCCCTCCTCGGCCCAGAGGTCGAAGTGGCCGACCCACAGGCTCTCGTTGATGAGGTTGACCAGGGCGCCGACCGCCGGCCGGCGCTCAGCGGGAACGCTCATGTCGAATCCACTGGCGAAGTGCAGGACGTCGAGATCGGCGCGGTAGGCGAACCAGAGCTGGTAATCGCACCAGCCGCCGGCGAGCGAGCCGGTGATATCCTCGTCACCCATGCGCTCGAACGAGAGCCGGCTCACCATCATCACCCGCTCGACGGCATCGAGCGCGTCGCTCGAAAGGCGCCCCGGTTCCACAAGCGACACCGCCATCTCAACGCCTCGTCGTAGTGCCAACCCACGCGGCAGGCCCCATTGCCTACCACATGTGACGCTAACCACAATAAGCTGCGATGGCGAGAGAGAAAATCCCAAAATGTTGCGGTTTCGGCGTTTCCGATGGCGGCGGCGCCCTGGCCTAAATCGGAAGCTGCGGCGCGGCCCCGTCGGGGAGCGGGACGCGATGCTCGTTGAGCGTCATCGCGATCATCGCGTAGTAGCCGTTGAGCGCCGTGAGCTCGACCACGCCCGCCGGGCCCAGCAGCGCGAGCGCCTTGTCATAGGTCTCGTCGCTCACGGCGCGGTTCATTTGCAACTCGCAGGTGAAGTCGTAGACCGTCACCTCGTCTTCTGCCGAAAGCGGCGGCGGGCGCCGGTGCTTGATCGCCTCGATCACCGAGTCCGACACGCCGGCGCGATCGGCCTCGGGCGCGTGCCAGTGCCATTCGTACTGACACGACCAGTGGCGCGCGATTGCCAGGATCGCGAGCTCGCTCAGCCTGGGCTCCAGGCTGGTCTGGTAGCGCAACAGGGCGCCCAGCGCCTGCATGCGGTCCGCGAGCTCGGCGTTGTGCAGGAGCGCCATGAAAAGGTCAGGCACCGTGCCGCGCGGTCCGCTCTCAATGGCTTCGTAGACGCGGCGCTGGTCCGCCGACAACCTGTCTACGCTGGGCAGCGGCAGGCGGGTTGCGTTCACGCTGCGCCCCGCTCCTCGCCAGCCGCCTCACGTTCCGCGATCGGCGGCACGAATTGCAGGTCGGTGTCCCAGGGGAAGAAGATCCAGGTGTCCTGGCTCACCTCGGTCACGAAGGTGTGCGCCTCGCCCCGGCCAGCCGGCTTGGTATAGACGCAGGCGAAGTGGGCCTTCGGCAGCATCTCGCGCACGATGCGGGCCGTGGCCCCGGTATCGGCGAGATCGTCGATGATCAGGACGCCCTCGCCGTCGCCCGACACCGGTTTCAGCACTTGCGCGGAGCGCTGGTCCTGGTGGTCGTAGGAGGAAATGCAGACGGTGTCGATCAAGCGGATGTCCAGCTCACGCGCGACAACCGTCGCCGGCACCAGGCCGCCGCGGGTGACCGCGACGATGCTCCTCCAGGGGCCGAGCTCCGCCAGCCGCCAAGCGAGCGCGCGGGCGTCCCGATGTAGCTGATCCCACGAAACCGGGAAGCCCTTTGCATACCTTTCGGTCATCTCATTCCCCGTCCTGAGCCGTTGTCACGCCGGCGCCCATGCAACCGGACATCGCGCGGCCGGGCAAGGGCGGCATGACGGCAACCGCGCCGCCTTTCGGTGCAGGCTGGATATGAGTAAGAACAGTCCATGACCGACCAGCCACGCGCGCTGCCAGGCAGCGAAACCGAGACGCGGGCGCTCCTTGAGGAGGGGCGCTATGTCGCGGACAACGCGCTGGTCAAGACCCTCTACCTGAGCTTCGCCCTCGGCCGCCCGCTGCTGCTAGAGGGCGAGGCCGGCTGCGGCAAGACCCAGCTCGCCGCGACCCTTGCCGAGACGCTGGGCCGCCGCCTCCTGCGCCTGCAGTGCCACGAGGGCCTCGACTCGGCCGCCGCCGTCTACGAGTGGAACTACGCCGCCCAGATGCTGGCGATCCGCCTGGCCGAGCGTGGTGGGACCGAGCGCGACGCCCTGGCCGAGGACATCTTCGGCGAGCGCTTCCTGGTCAAGCGCCCGCTGCTCACAGCGCTCGAGCCTGATCCCCTGGGGCCCCCGGTCCTGCTGATCGACGAGATCGACCGGGCCGATGCGCCCTTCGAGGCCTACCTGCTGGAGGTGCTCTCCGAGTTTCAAGTGAGCGTGCCCGAGGTAGGCACGGTAACGGCGGCCGAGCGGCCTATGGTGGTCATCACCTCGAACCGTACGCGCGAGGTCCACGACGCGCTCAAGCGCCGCTGCCTCTACCACTGGGTCGACTATCCCGACGCGGCGCAGGAGAAGGCGATCCTGCGCGCGCGCCTGCCGGGGATCGAGCAGCGCCTGAGCGACAACATCGCCGCCTTCATCGAGCGCATGCAGAAGGCCGATCTCGCCACGGTGCCGGCGCTCGGCGAGGTGATCGCGTGGTCGAGCGCCGTGGTCCAGCTCGATCGGATCGAGCTCGACCCCGAGACCATCCAGGCCAACCTTGAGCGCCTGCTGGCCTATCAACGAGGTCTCGCGGAGGCCAGCGGCCGCGCCCCGACGGGGCCCCACCAGCCGGGGCGGAGGCAGTGACGGTTTGGCAGCAGACGGTCGAGCACGAGGCGGGCGGCACGCTCGCCTACAACGTCATGCACTTCGTGCGCGGCCTGCGCGGCGCCGGCCTGCCGGCGGGGCCCGGCAAGACCATCGAGGCGGTGCGCGCGGTCGAGGCGGTCGATCCCACTCGCCGCAGCGATCTTTACTGGGCGCTCCATGCCGTGCTCGTCGAGCGGTGCGATCAGCACGACCTCTTCGACCAGGCGTTCCGGCTGTTCTGGCGCGAAATTCGAATGGAGAGCGCTGTCCAGGGGCCGGTCATGGGGACCGACAGGCTGCCGCAGCCGGAGGCGCCGCCGGCGAGCCGCCGCGCCAGCGAGGCCATCACCCCGCGCCTGCCGGAGGAGGAGGAAAAAGAGGAAAACGTCGAGATCGAGCTCGACGCGGTGCTCACCTTCTCGCCCCAGGAGCTGCTGCAGGAGATGGACTTCGAGGACATGTCGGCGGACGAGCTGGCCGAGGCGAAGCGCGCCATCGCGGCGCTCAGGCTGCCGATCAAGCCGGTGCCGACGCGGCGCTACCGGCCCGATCCGCTCGGCCGGCGCATCGACATGCGGGGCACGCTCCGGGCGAGCCTCCGCTCCAGCGGCGACATGATGCCGCTCAAGCGCCGCTCCCGCGCCGAGCGGCTGCCGGCGCTGGTGGTGCTCTGCGACGTGTCGGGCTCCATGAGTCGCTACTCGCGCATGTTCCTGCACTTCGTCCACGCCGTGACCAATGACCGCGACCGGGTGCACAGCTTCCTCTTCGGCACCCGGCTCACCAACATCACGCGCCATCTCCGGCACCGCGACGTGGACGTGGCCGTCGGCCGCGCGAGTCGGGCCGTGCGCGACTGGTCCGGCGGCACGCGGATCGGTCCTTGCCTCAAGGACTTCAACCATTTCTGGTCCAGGCGCGTGCTGGCCCAGGGTGCGCTGGTGCTGCTGATTACCGACGGGCTCGATCGCGACGATCTCGGCATCCTGCAGGCTGAGGTGGAGCGGCTGCACAAGTCCTGCCGCCGCCTGATCTGGCTCAACCCGCTGCTCCGCTACGAGGGCTTCAAGCCCGAGGCCGGCGGCGTGCGCACGATCCTGCCGCACATCGACGAGTTCCGGCCGGTCCACAACATCGCGAGCCTCATGGACATCGCCGCCGCGTTGAGCGAACCCTCGGATGCCGAGCCGAGCGCCGCCTGGACCTGAGACTGGACAAGTCATCCGGTCAATGGACCGGACAAATGCTGAGTCAACGAAAGCCGGTCGGCGGGTAGCTTGAAGGGTGAATCTGGCAAAGCTATGCTGCCCATGAGTTGTCGAGTGAAAAGCCAGTAAACAGTGATGGTGAGGAGAAAGGGAGGCACCATGAAGTCGATAGGCAAAACGGCCCTCAGGTCGGTCGGGATACTTGCAGCTACGGGCGTTCTCGCGTTCGGCGCGCTTGCGGACGCGAAGGCGGAGGACAACGTCGGCGATCCTATCGGTATCGGCTTCAATGCGCCGTTGTCCGGTCCGGTGGCGGGCTGGGGTCTGCCCGGACTCACCGGCCTGAAGATCCTGGCCGATTGGATCAACTCGGAAGGCGGTCTCCAGGTCGGAGACACGCGCCACATGATCGAGATTCACCAGTTCGACAACGAGTATGTGCCGAGCAAGGCACTACAGGGCGCGAAGCAGCTTGTCTTCGAGAACGAGGTCAAGATGGTGCTGGGTGTCGGCGGCACGACCGGGGACTCCCAGATCCCCTTCCTGATGGACAACGGCGTGTTCTATGCGCCGCTTGCGTCCACCGACATCAACCCCAACCGCCCCTACGTGATCGCCGGCGAGGACTCGTTCCCACGCGGCGAGATGATGCGCCCGCTCTACATCAAGAACGTCTATCCCGAGCTCAAGACCTACGGAGTCATCGCGCAGGAGGACGCGGTGACGTTCGTCGGCCAAGCCTGGGAGGTCGGCGCGGCAAAGGCGGCGGGTTGGGAGATCGTCTACGACGAGCATTTCTCGCCCGAGACCACGGATTTCGCGCCGGTCGTCACCGCACTGCTCGCGGCCAAGCCGGATGCTGTGGCGCTCAACATCACCTGGCCCGATTTCATTCCGCTGGTGATGGAGCAGCTCTATCTGCAGGGCTTCGAAGGGCCCATCAACGCGAACTACATCGAATGGGAATCGGTGCTGCAGAAAGTGCCGCCGGAGTGGGCCGCGAAGGTTGGCGGCTATGACAGCTATCCCACCATGGACGACCCCTGGTGGGGCAACCCCTCGATGCAGAGCCAGTTCGTCGACGATTGGCAGGCCCGCTTCGGCGACGGCGCGCCGGAAGACGTGAACGCGCCGATGACCGGCATCGATTGGCTCTACATGCCGATCGTTCAGGTCTATCTGCACGGTTTGGAGAAGGCCGGCAGCTTCGATCCCGATGCGGTGCTGGAGGCCATCCGCGCCGAGAAGGCGATCATGACGATCGAGGGGCCGGCGTTGATCTCGGGTGAGGACATGTGGGGCATCAAGAACATGATGTCGCACCCGATCCCGACCAACGTCTTCGACGCTGACTGCAACTGCAAGCGCATCGTCTCCATGATGCGTTTCGAGCCCTGGTTCGACGCCCACAAGGAGTCGATCATCGCCCATGTGCGGGATCGCGGTCAGATGTGGGATCAGCGCCAGTAAGCATGTGAAAGGGGCGGGCGAATCAACGACATGAACGCCCGTCCCGCTTTTCCGCATCGGACACGATAGTGTACGGTCCAGCGGTCTCCGGATAGTCCGGGGACCGCTGCTCAGAGTCCGGTCGTATGGACACCGTTACCCTGATCCAGACGCTGCTGAACTCGGTTGTGGCGTCGTCTATCTATGCGCTGGTGGCGGTCGGATTGGCGCTCGCGTTCGGCGTCATGAAGATGGCGAACTTCGCCCATGGCGAGTTCTTCATGGTCGGCGCCTACTGCGTCTACGTCCTCTACTCGCTCGTTGGCCTGCCGTTCCCGCTCGCGGTCATCCTTGCGATCCCGATCGTGGCACTGTTCGGTTTGGTGGCGGAGCGCCTGATCTTCCGACCGACGCGAAAGAACATCCTGGCCGGTTTCATGGCCACCGCGGGGCTCGCGTTTATCCTGCAAGTGCTCGCGGGGCAGATTTGGGGCGTCGGTATCGCCAAGAGCATTCCCACGCCCTACATGGGTGCCGCCGACGTGGGCGACGCCACGATCGGCTGGCAGCGCCTGATCGTCATCCCCTGCGCGTTCGCGATGCTCTTGGCGCTGCGCTTCTTCCTCTATCGCGTCAAGCTGGGCAAGGCGCTGCGCGCCTGTGCGCAGGATCCCGAAATCGCTGCGCTGCAGGGCATCCGCACCAACCGCATGACCGCGCTTGCGATGGCGCTCGCCGGCGCCTCGGCGGGGCTCGCAGGCGCGCTGATGGCGCCCATCCATTCCGTCACGCCCTACATGGGGCACGGAGTCATCCTGATCGCCTTCGTAGTCGTGATCGTGGGCGGCATGGCCAGCATCGAAGGCGCGATCCTGGCCGCGGTGATTCTCGGCTTCATCCACACCTTCGTCACGACGGTGACCGACAACTTGATCGCGACGATGGTTGGCGTCGGCTTCATGGCGCTCACCTTGATCGTCCGGCCACAGGGGCTCCTCGGCCGTGAGCGCGCCTGACCAAACCGCGAACACAGGTTTGGCATCGGCAATCGCGCTGCGGCGCCTCGCCCCGCTGCTCGTGCTCGCCGCGGTGCTTGCAGCGCTCTGCGTGCTCGGCTTCGAGCTGAAGCCCTATCACCGCGAGCTCGCGATCGTTTTCTTCATCAACGTCATCATGGTGACGAGCTATCGGCTCATCACCACGACCGGGGACTGGAGCTTCGCCCATGTCGTGCTGATGGGCGCCGGCGCCTATGGTGCGGCGCTGATTGCAAAGCATGCCGGCCTCCCCTTCGGGGTCGTCGTGCCGATGGCCGGGATCACCGCCGCGATCGTGGGCGCAGCCTTCATCATCCCGCTGCTGCGAACGGCTGGCTTCGGCTTCTTCATCGCCTCGTTCGCCATGGGCGAGCTGGTGCGGCTCATCTGGGTGAAGGTGCAGTTCCCCTTTGGTGGAACGCGCGGCATCATCAACATTCCGTCGCCGGAGATCGTGGGGCTCAGGCTGTCGCCGCCGGTGCCGTTCTACTTCACCTGCTTCATCGTCATGCTCGCCGCCGTCTTCATCATGTGGAGGCTCGACAAGTCGCGGATCGGCAACGCCTGGAAGTCGATCCACAGCGACGATCTCCTCGCCGAGTGCGTCGGCATCGACGTTGCGCGGTACCGCAGCCTCGCCTTCATCACGGGCGCGTTCTTCGCCGGTATCGCCGGCGCTCTTCTGGCCTACAGAATGGGATCGATCGACCCGCGAAACTTCGACCTGACCACGATGATCTATCTGATCATCTGGGTGGTAGTCGGCGGCACGGCGACCTTCTGGGGACCGATCGTGGGATTGGTGGTGGTGACCATCGCCTTCGAGTGGAGCCGGCCGCTGCTCGAATGGCGCCCGTTGATGTTCGGTGCCGTCCTGATCTTCTTCCTGATCTTTCTGCCGGGTGGGCTGGAAAGCCTGTTTCCCAAGGTCGGCAACGCACTCCGCACGCCGCCGGGCCAGCAGTTCCAGCGCCTGCGCACCTGGTTCACGACCTTCGCATCGCGAACGTAGGGGCCGAGCTCGTGTCGCTTCTCGAGGTCAGGAAATTGAGCAAGCGCTTCGGCGGCCTGCTCGCCATTTCCGATCTCGACATGACGGTGGAAGAGGGCGAGATCCGCGGGATCATCGGCCCCAACGGGGCGGGGAAGACGACGCTCTTCAATGTCATCTCAGGCACGTACAAGCCGACCTCGGGCGACGTGTTTCTCAACGGAGACAAGCTCACCGGCCTGCGTCCGAGCCGCATCGCCGGCAAGGGCGGGGTGCGCACCTTTCAGCGCTCCGCAATGTTCACCGACTTCACTGTGCTGCAAAACGTGTCGATCGCGCGGCACCTGCATGCCCGGGAGAGCTTGTTCGGCGCGATCGTCGGCACCGCGCGCAGCATGGAGAAGGCCAATGAGGCGCGGGCGCTGGAAATTCTCGAATTCATCGGCTTGGCCGCATTCAAGGACGAACTCGCGCCCAACCTCTCCCACGGCCATCAGAGAGCGCTCGGCGTCGCAATGGCGCTCGCCACCGAGCCGCACATTCTCATGTTGGATGAGCCGGTCGCCGGAATGAACCCCGCTGAGACCGAGCGCATGACTGATATCATTCGCAAGCTGCGGGACGAGTGGAACATCACGATCATTCTGGTCGAGCACGACATGAAGACCGTGATGGGGCTCTGCGAGTCCATCACGGTCCTGAATTTCGGAAAGAAGCTTGCGGAGGGTGTGCCGGCGGAGATCGTTTCGAACCCGGAGGTGATCGAGGCCTATCTCGGCTCCGAGGACATCTTGGGAGACGACGACTTTGCTGCTTGAGCTCGAGGACGTATCGGTCCGCTATCGCAAGATCGAGGCCGTGAAGGGAATTTCCATCGGTGTCGAGGAGGGTGAGATCGTCACCCTGATCGGCGCCAACGGCGCAGGCAAATCCACCACGCTGCGGGCGATCTCGGGCCTGGAGCGGCTGAGCGGCGGCGAAATTCGCTTCGACGGCAAGCGCATCGACGGTTCGTCGCCGGAGCAAATCGCCGGGCTCGGCATCGCCCACGTGCCCGAGGGACGGCGCGTCTTCCCCATGATGACGGTGCGCGAAAATCTGGAGATGGGCGCCTACCTCCGCAAGGACGGAGACGCGCTGCGGGCCGACTTCGAGGATGTCTTCAGACGGTTTCCACGATTGCAGGAGCGCGCCAGTCAGCTCGCTGGCACGCTCAGCGGCGGCGAGCAGCAGATGCTGGCCATGGGGCGCGCGCTGATGTCGAAGCCGAACGTGATCTTGATGGACGAGCCGTCACTCGGACTCTCTCCCATCATGTGCCGCGAGATCGCGCGCATCATCCGCGCGCTGCACACCGAGAAGCGGACGATCGTGCTGGTCGAGCAGAACGCCCGCCTCGCCCTCGCGCTCGCCCAGAAGGGATACGTGATGGAGACGGGGCGGATCGTGCTTGAGGGCCCGGCGTCCGACCTGCGCGAGAACGACAAGGTGCAGCATACCTATCTCGGCGTCGCCTAGTAGAAGCAGATCGCGATGTCGACAGCTTTGGGGAGAAAGCCATGAGAGTCGGTCTGGAGGGCAAGCGAACACTGGTTACGGGAGCCGCGAGCGGCATCGGGCGCGCGATCGCCGAGGCCTACGCGCGAGAAGGGGCGACGGTCGCAGTCCACGCGCGGAGCGAGGAACGGGCGGCGGAGACTCTCGACGCCATCGCCGGCGCCGGTGGCAAGGCCTTCGCCGCGCCGGCCGATCTGACCGACGCCGCAGCCATCGAGGCGATGTGCAGGGCCGCGATCGAGCGGCTCGGCGGCATCGACGTGGTCGTGAACAACGCCGGGGTCGCCGACGTCAAGAAGGTCGTCGACATGGACGAGGCCATGTGGGACTGGATCATGGCCGTCAACCTGAAAGCGCCGTACCTGGTCTCCAAGCACACGCTGCCGGCGATGATCGAGCAGGGCGCGGGCGGCGTGCAGCTCTTCAACGCGTCCACCAACGCCAAGACGGCGGACGCGGAGTGGACCGCCTACAACACCACCAAGCACGGCCTGGTGGGCTTCGTGCGCTCTCTTGCCGCCGAGGTGGGCGAGCACAACATCCGCGTCAATGCCATCTGTCCCGGCTGGGTCGAGACCAAGATGGCGGTGGCGCTGCACGAGGACATGGCGCGCGATCTCGGCGAGCCCTACGAGAAGGTCTACGACGAGAGCATGCGCACCAACATGCTGAGCGCCCTGATCCCGCCGACTGCAATCGCCGAGATGGCCGTCTATCTGGCCGGCGATCCCGGCCGTTACGTCACCGGCCAGGCAATCAACGTCTGCGCCGGCCTGAGCATCCACTGAACGGCGACGGTCGTCAGCCGCTCTGGCGATCGAGGAAGTCGCGCAGCGCTGCGAAGTAGGCTTCGGGCTCTTCGAAGAACGGCGTGTGCGAGCTGTTGGGAAAGACCACACTCTCCGCATTCGGCAGCACGTCCTGCATGAGCATGGCGCCTTCGGGCGTGAGCTCGTCGTGGAGGCCGCTCACGATCAGGCAGGGCACGGTGATGCGCCCCATCTCGGAGAGCCGGTCCCAGTCCTTGAGCGTGCCGACGCAGCAGAACTCGTTGGGGCCCCACATCGTGCCGTAGACATCCATGTTGATGCCGTCGAGCGAGCGTTGCAGTGGCGCGGGCCACTCGTCCAGCCGGCACAGGTGCCGGTGGTAGAGGATGGTGATGGCGGCCTCGTACGTAGGGTGGTCGGTGGTTCCCTGGGCCTCGTGACGTTGCATCATGGCCACCGTCTCGGGCCCCAGCGCGGCGCGGAGGCGCTTCATCTCCGCAACCGTGTGCGGCACACAGCCTGAGCCGTTGGCGATCACGTAGGACGCGACGTTCTCCTGGTATTTCAGGCAGTAGTCCGTCGCCAACCAGGTCCCCCACGATTGTCCGAGCAGATGGACGCGGCCGAGCCCGAGTTCGTTCCGCACCGCTTCGACCTCGTCCACGTAGCGGGCGACGTTGTAGAGCGAGGTGTCGTCCGGCTTGTCCGACTGGCCGCAGCCGAGCTGGTCGTAGGCCACCACGCGATAGCCGTGGTCCGCCATTACCGAGTGGCTGTCCCGCACGTAGTCGCAGGGCAGGCCGGGGCCGCCATGAAGAACGAGCAGCACCCTCTCGCCCTCACCGAAGCTGTAGACGGCCACCTCGCCGCCGTCGACCGCGACGCGACAGGTCTCGTCGGGCTGTCTCTCTTCGCTCATCGGTCGCTCCCTCCACTACCCCAAGGCGCCGTAGGTGTCGCGGTACTCGGCGTACATGCGTTCGTAGCGCTCCGCATTCATCGTGGAGTAAATGCGAAAGTCGAAGTCGATGGGCTTGTCCATCACCTCGGAGACGAAGCTCCAGGTCGTCTCGCGAATGGCGGCGGCGACGGTCGCGGCCGCGAAGCGATGGCGCAACTCGTCGGTCGCTGGCGCCTCGAAGTAGGTCTCAAGGTACGGGTCGAGCTCGTCCCGCCTGATCTCGATGTTCATGGCCAGCACCCCGAGATCAAACAGATCCACTGTGAAGCCGGCGAACTCCCAGTCGACGAACCAGATCCGTTCGCCATCGTCCATGATGTTCTGCGGGTTGAGGTCGTTGTGGCCGAAGACGATGGTCGCCGGCCCGATCGTGCGCTCCAGCGCCTCGTTCGCTGTGGCGAGGCCCGGCAGCATGCAGCGCCATCGCTCGTAGAGCCGATCGGAGCGCTCCTGCAATAGCCGGATGTACGCACGATGGTGCTGGAACGGCCAGAACATGAAGCCGGTCGAGTCGAGGTGCTTGTGGGCCTCGCGATGTAGCTGGCGAAAGAGGCGGGCCACCGCGGCAAGACGCGCAGGCTCGTGCACATCGGCCGGTAGGAGCGAGCGGCCTTCGATGAAGCGGATCACCATCAGGCCGGGCTCGGCGTAGACCACCTCCGGCGCGACGCCCGCCGCATGGGCGGCACGAAACGCCCGAAGCTCGTGGTCGCGGGAGACGCCGAAAAAGGGCTCGTCCTCTCCGACGCGAATCACGTAGCGCTCGCCGGCGTCCTCCGCGGTGAGGTTGATGTTGCTCAAGCCCCCGCTCAGCAGGACGGGCTCGACCGGGCCACTCCAGATCGGCAGCGCGCGGGCGCGCTCGATCGCAGCACCGCTGCGCGCCTCCACGCCGCGCGCGCCGCCGATCAGATCGTAGACGTCGTCGTCCGAGGTGGGGGTCTTCGTCATGCCCTGACCCGGTCATTGCCGGGGTCGTAGAGCGGCCGCAGGTGGATTTCGGCCGGCACTTCCCGCGTCGCAACCTCAAGCGAGTAAGTGCCGCTGGCCAGGTAATCGTCGCTGACGCCCGCCGGGTTCCGCACGTAGCCCATACCAATGCTCCGGCCGACTGTATGGCCGAAGCCGCCGGAGGCCAGCCAGCCCACTCGCTCGCCGTTTCGGATGATGGTTTCCCGGCCCCAGAGCTGCACCTCGGGGTCGTCCGCGATGGTGAACGTCACCAGGCGGCGGGTGAGCGGATTATCCCGCTGCCAGCGCACGGCGTCCTGGCCGATGAACGCCGCGGGCTTATCGAACGCGACCGCGAAGCCGAGGCCCGCCTCCAAGGGATTGAAGTCCGGGCCGATATCTGCCGCCCAGACGCGATAGCCCTTCTCCAGCCGCAGGCTGTCGATGGCCCGGTAGCCCGCGTCAAGCAGGCCGTGCGCGGCGCCTGCCGCCTTCAGAGCATCATAGACCGTGAGCATGTACTCGGTGGGGATGTGCAGCTCCCAGCCGAGCTCACCCACGAAAGTGATACGCATGGCGCGCACCGGCGCACCCGCCACGTAGATCTCCCGCACCGCACCGAAGGGGAAGACCTCTGGCCCCAGATCGCCTTCCACTACGGACGCGAGAATTTGGCGGGCACGCGGTCCCATCAGCGCGAGCACCCCATAGCCCGACGTGACGTCGATCAGCGAGGCGTGGGCGTCGGGATCGATGTTGCGGCTGATGTGGTCGAAGTCGTGCGTCGCAAAGCCCGTACCGGTGACGATGTAAAACTGATCCTCGGCGATCCGCGCGACGGTCAGGTCGCATTCGATCCCGCCGTTGCGGTTGAGCATCTGCGTGTAGGTGATCCGTCCCGGCGGCTTGCCGACATCGGCAGCGCAGATGCGTTGCAGGTAGGCCCTCGCGTCGCGCCCAACCAGCGCGAACTTGGCGAAGGAAGACTGGTCGAAGAGCGCGGCTGCATCCCGACATGCCGCGTGCTCCACGGCGACGTGCGCGTGCCAGTGGGGGCGCGTGAAGCTGTCGACCTCCACCGGCTCCACTCCCTCGGGCGCGAACCAGTTGGGCCGCTCCCAGCCGAACTTGGCGCCGAAGCAGGCGCGGTTCGCCGCGAGCCGGTCATAGATCGCGCTGCGCCGGAGCGGACGCCCGGCCTTCATTTCCTCGCGGGGCCAGACGATGGTGTAGTGGTGGCCTTGGCCCTCCAGCGAGCGCACCAGGACCTGGCTGTCGGCGCGGTGGTAGCCGCCGAAGCGGCGGATATCGAAGCTCCAGATGTCGTAGGGCGGCTCGCCATTCAGAATCCACTCGCCAAGCGCCATGCCGGCGCCGCCACAGCCGGTAAGCCCATAGGCGTTGAAGCCCGCGCTCACGAAGATGCCCTGCACCTCGGGCGCCTCGCCCATCACCGGGTTCTGATCCTCGGTGAAGGATTCCAGGCCGTTGAACCAGCTCTTGATGCCGGCGGTCTTGAGCACGGGTATCCAGTCGAGCAAGCCCTCGAGCCGCGGCATGAAGTGGTCGAGGTTTTCGGGCATGAGTTTGAATTCGTGATCCTTTGGGATCGGATCGGTGAACGGGATGGGATCGGGGTCGTACTGGCCGACGAGCAACCCGCCGACCTCCTCGCGAATGTAGTGCCAGAGGTCCGGGTCCCGCGTCGTCGGCAGGTCTCGGGTCACGCCCTCGATCGGCTCGGTGATGAAGTAGCAGTGATGCGAGGGCTGGATCGGAACGCTCACGCCCGCGAGCCGCCCAATCTCGCGCGACCAGATGCCACAGCAGATCACAGCGATCTCGCAGCGGATTGTGCCGCGCTCCGTCGCGACGGCGGCAACGCGGCCCTGCTCAATCTCGAAGCCGGTGACCGCCGTGTCCTCGAAGAGCCGGGCGCCGTACTGGCGCGCTCCCTTGGCGAGCGCCATGCACGTATCCGACGGGCTCAAGGCGCCGTCGGTGGGGATGTAGAGCGCGCAATCCACATGATCGATGGTCATGAAGGGGAAGAGCGCCTGCGCTTCCTTCGCCGATATCAGCTCCATCTCGACGCCGAAGGAGCGCGCCGTCGTGATAGCCCGCTCGTACTCGCGCCGGCGGTCGGGATTGGAGGCGACCCGCATGCCGCCCGTCCGGTGCCAGCCGGTGGCCTGGCCGGTCTCCTCCTCCAGCGATGCGTAGAGGTCTGCGCCGTAGGCCATGAGCCGGCCGGCATTGGGATCGGTGCGGAACTGGGCGAAGGCGCCGGCGGCATGCCAGGTCGAGCCAGACGTGAGCTTGGCCTTCTCGACCAGGACGACATCATCGTGGCCGTGTTTGGCCAAATGGTACGCGGTGGCACAGCCAATTGCCCCGCCGCCGATGATCACGACGCGCGCCTGGTCGGGAACCCCCTCGGTCATCGGCTGCCGTCTCTCTGACTCAGTGCTTGGCGGGCGCGAGTGTACCAGCGGGGTGCCCAGATCACGAAGCGAGCGAGGGGGGTGTCAGGCGTTGGTGCGGAGGATGTGGTGGGCCGCGTTGTGGCCGGGGGCGCCGGTGACCTCGCCGGCCGGGTGCGTGCCGCCGCCGCAGAGGTAGAAGTTACGGATCTCGGTATCGTAGCTGAGTCGCCCGTTCAGGAACTGGCTCGGCACGACGTCGAGATGGCGGATTGCACCGTCAGTGATCCCCGTACGCTGCTCGATGTCCCAGGGGCTCATGAACATCCACTCACGAATGGCGGAGCGGAAGTTGGGAACGAACTGCGTCACGTAATCGATGACGCCCTCGCCCACTTCCTCGCGGCGCTCCTCCCAGGTGCCTGTGGCGAGACGCGGCGGCGCGTAGAGGCCCCAGATCGAGCAGATGTGGCCGTCCCGGTCGGTCAGGGTCTCGTCGTAGAGGGTCGGCACCTGAAGGTGACAGATGGGCTCGCTGCAGGGCTTGCCTGCGCGCATGTCCGCTGCGGCCCGGGCGTAATGGTCCAGGCTCGGCGCGATCAGGATGTAGGAGATGGGCGGGCCGTCGTAGCCGTTGAGGTAGCCTGAGACGTCCGGGGGCTCGTCCATCACGCAATGAAACTTGAAGTAGCCGGTCTCGGTCTTGAGCCGCTCCACCCGGCTCAGGAGATCGCCCGGCAGGTCCTCGGGCGCAAAGAGAGTGCGATAGGTACGTTTGGGGTCGGCGTTCGAGAGCACGATTTCGGCGCGGATCTCTTCGCCCGAGCCGAGGCGAACGCCTATGGCCGCGCCGTCTTCCACCAGCACCCGCGCGACCGGGGCATCGCAGCGGATCTCGCCGCCCTGCTCTTCGACCGCCTCGGCCATATAGCGGGTGATGGAGCCCATGCCGCCTTCCACGACATAGAAGCCGTGTCCGCCGGCGGCGCCGAATTGGAAGAAGACCTCTGCCCAGGCGCTGCCATTGGCGTAGGGGTCGGCCATGTCCTGCACGTAGAGCATCATCGCGCGCACGCGCTCATCCTCGAAATAATCGGCCGCGAGGTCGACCAGCGAGGTGGTCAGGAAACGCTCCAGCACGGCCTCGTCATCGTTCGCCTTGGCCCGCTCCCACACGTCGGAGAGCGTGGGCGGGTCGGTCAGCATATAGGGCTGCACCAGCCCGGTTGCCCGGCCCCACAGGTCGACCCATTCGGGAAAGCGCGCCGCGTCGCGCGCGTTCAACCGCGCGATGGAATCGACCGTGCGCTCCATGTCGTAGTGCAGGAATGCGTGCGAGCCGTCTTCGTAGGGTAGGAACACGGGCGGGTCGATCAGGTGCATGGTCAACCCGCGCGAGTCGAGCCCCATGTCGTCGCGCACCTTCTGCTCCAGCTTCCACATGACGTAGGAGCAGGACGAGACGCGGTAGCCCTCGAAGAGCTCTTCGGTCGCGCAGGCGCCGCCGACGAAAGGCCGGCGCTCGCAGAGCAGCACCTTGCGTCCGGCGCGCGCGAGATAGAAGGCGGCGACCAGCCCGTTGTGGCCCGCGCCGACGATGATCGCGTCGTATTGTGAGTCCGCCATGGCGCCGTCCTTCTCTCTGCAGGCGTGGATGCCCAGCTTGCTACCGGCGGGCGCGTATGGGCAAGGGCGCCGCCTCGCTCCAAGACGCCCGATGACTTAGCCGATGGGTCGGGTAGACTGGTTACGGAAGAGACCCACAAAGGGGGGAGAAAGAGAATGCTCGACTATGTGACGCTGAAGGACGAGGGCGGGCTCGAGCCGTGGCCGCCGCTGGAGGAGCTGCCGTTCGTGAACGTGCTCGACGGGAACCCGGTGCACGAGGGGCGTTTCGATCTCGGCGGCTTCGGCATGCGCACGATGGCAGGTGTCTGGCAGTGCACGCCGGGCAGTTTCGAATACACCTATCCGGGCGACGAGATCTGCACCCTGCTCAAGGGAAAGATCCACGTGACCGAGCAGGACGGCACGACCCACACCTATACTGCCGGCGACATCTTCTACACGAACAAGGGCGAGAAGGTGACCTGGGTGATCGAGGAGACCGTCCGGAAGGTCTTCTTCATTCACGATCCCGAGTCCGAGCAGCTCGCCGCCTAGGCGAGGGGCTCACATCCCGGCGGCGCCGCGCCGTGCGCTCATGCGCGTGGCGCGCTCGCTGTGGCCGCTTCGGGGTTCCAAATTAGCATCGGCTGCTCCAGACAAGCGAGGCAACCATGAACGAAGTGCGTTCCATCGACCGGCATGCGTCGGCCGACGAAGCGATGGCGATCCTGGAAGAGGACGGCGCCGTCATCTACCGCCAGGTCGTCGACGACGAGGTGGTCGACAGGGTCAATGCAGAACTC
>JAJDVB010000154.1 GCA_022826345.1 Alphaproteobacteria bacterium | reverse complement strand
GCTCGGGCGTGACGTCGCCGTGGCGACCGAGCGAGACGCGCTTGATGCCCACCGGCCCGCGGGACTGCACGATGTAGATCTTGCTGCCCGAGGGGTAGACCCTGACACCGAAGCCGGGCAGCTCCCTGTCCCAGAAGGTGGTGTCCTTGCCCTCGACGGCGAGCGTGTCGACGGTGCGCTTCGAGATCGAGAGTTCACTTCGCCTGGGCATCGGGTATCTCCCTGGTACGCGCCGCCCTGCCGGCCGGGGTCATCGGCGGGGCGCTGATTCTGCAGCCGCCTCTCACCGTCACCTGACGACCGAATGATTTCGGAATCCGGGATTCCGCCGCCTCGCGGCGGGAAAATTCGGGACCGGTCGGAATGGCCAAAATTGCCGTCATCACTGCGGACGCCCGCGACATCAAACTCCTACGTATTGGATCGTAGGATTGTCGTCTCGTCAAGAGCGGAGGTTCTACCTAGCTAACGGAAACAACGTACAGAATCGTAGCATAGCGTAGCTCTGACGTCAGAATTAGAACAAACGCTACACGCACCTGTGGAAAAGGAGAGCCTCGAAGCCATGAAGAAGACGAAGCTGACTCGCAGTTTGCTGGCGGCGGTCTCGATCGTCGCCCTCTCGGCCGTCATGTACGGCTGCGTCCACGACGGCGATGGCGACGATACACCGCCAGTGGTTGAGCCCGAGCCGCCGACAGCGTACGAGGCGGGGAAGGCGGCAATCATGGCAGCCACCACGGCGGAAGCTGCCCAGGCGGCCTACGACGCGGTGGACCAGACCGCAATCAGCGGCCAGGAAGCCGCGAGCCTTCAGGCAGCGCTCGCCAGCCAACTGATGACGCTCGCGACGATGGCCCGTGAGGCAGCGCAGAAAATGGCGCTGATGACGGCCGCCGGCATGATCGACACGTCCGATGAGGCGTTGTCGACTCAAGAGGGGGTTGACGCCGCCCGGACCGCCATCGCAACCCTGCGGGGGGCGCTGGCCGCAGCCGCCGACGTGAGCGAAGCCGACAAGGCGATGTACGTGTCGATGCTGGATGGTGCCGTGATGGCTGTGGACATGGCACAGGGCGGGATCGACACCGCGACGCGCCGGATGAACCAGATGACGGCGCTGTCGGATGCTTCAGACGACTTGCAGGCTGCCCTCGCGGCGTTTTCCGGCTCAACCCCCACGCAGGCGCAACTCGACGCCGCCAACGAGGCGCTCGGCGCCCTGAACGCGGCGATTATGGCCGGCGCGGACCTGACCGACGACGAGAAGGCTCCGTATCAGCGCGAGGCGGGCAATGCGGCAGGGCCGATCGACATGGCGCAAGCCGTCATCGACAATGCGGAGGATGCTGCCGAGACCGAGGCCAAAAAGCAGGCCAGGGCCGACGCCCGGAAGGTGTTCAACGCAATCGAAAGAGACAGGGAGTTCGACAACACGGGCGGCAAAGCCACCCATTTGCGGCTGACGAGAAACGTAAAGGGCCCGGCTTCAGGTCTTATCGCAAACCCGCTTTCTTTGGCCCTTACACAAGGGATAGACCCTGACGCTAATAACCAAAGTTCGGCGACGGCTACCGAAAATGACAAGGGCGTAGAGAGCACCAGCAACGTCTATCTGCCGACGGTTGGTGGAATACCTGTGACAGAGATGTTGCCTGATCTGGCTGGCTGGAAGGGCAACAAGTACGTGTCCGAACACCCCGATGACCCTTTGACGTGCGAATACGCTGAAGGGTGCATGAAGGGCATCACGGACCATCTGGTTATCTACCACAACCAGGCCGACGCCAAGGACGCCGAAAGCGAGACGTTTGCCGAGCGGTACGGCGCCGACAGCAACAATGACGGCACTCGCGACAATGCCTGGTATATGCCGGAAAGCCCGACAGCCAAGGCGCACATCACCACCGCCGGCCTGACCGCTGCGGATGTGGTGGCCAACTGGGTGCTCATTGCATCGCCCGAGTTCTCCACCGCCGGCAGGAAGACGCATACCATGGAGGATGATCCTGACACCAAGGATATGGATGAAAGCATGGTCAGCGTCATGGGCACCTTCGACGGCGTGTCCGGGACCTACACATGCGCGGGGACCGGGGCGGATGTCTGTGTATCGAGCCGGCTGGTGGGCGACAGCGAAGCCTCCACACCGGAGGACGGCGTTGCCTACGTCCTTCTGGGCGGAGGCGGGTCGGCCGGCTGGACCTTCACCCCGGACGATCCGAACGCGATGACCACACTCGGTGATCCCACAGCGGCGGCGATGTTCGTTACCTACGGCTACTGGATGCGGGAGCTTTCCGGGGACGACGGCTGGACAGATGTCAGGCCGTTTTCCGAAATCCGTACTAACGGCGTTCCCCACGCCAACGGAGTCGCGCAGGCGATCAAGGGAAGCGCCAGCTACAGCGGCGGCGCAGCCGGAATGTATGCCATCTACCATCCCGTGGCCGCTGGTTCGAGTTCGGGGCATTGGACGGCGAACGCCATGCTGACGGCGGACTTCGACGAGCAGATGGTCAGCGGCGAACTGACCGGCTTCATGGCAGAAGGGCAAGCCATGGACTGGAAGGTCGAACTGCTTGAAGCCAAGATCAGCGCTGCTGATCCAGCACCAGTTCCCAGCTCAAGGGGGAGGGTCACCGAGACTAGCGGGTTCCAGCTCGACGGTTCCGGTCACGGGTTCGCCAACGCCGAGAACGGAACGGTCTGGACGATGGGCGACATGGACGGTGAAAAGACAGGCTCCTGGTATGGAGACTTCTGGGCGGCGAAAGGTGCCACCGTTGACTCCACGGCTGCGAACAACCCGGCCCCGGCGGCTGCCACGGGCGTCTTCTGGGCGGAGCACGGGGACGTCGGCAGGATGACCGGCGCCTTCGGGGTCGAGCGCGACGACAACTGATCCTCGACGAGGGAAGGGCAGCCGCTCGGCTCTTTCGGCTGCCTTTCCAATTCAAGCCGGGTGCAGCGCACTGCGCTGCACCCGGTTTTTTCATCCTGACTTTGGGAGACTTCAACCTGACGAATGCCTGACATGAGCACAATTCCCTGCGGGCAATCTCCGCTATGACCCGCCACCCTTACGGCCTCCCCATCGCGGGCGCGCTGCTGCCTGTCGTCGTCGGCATCGCCTGCAGGCAGGCGCGCGACACGGACACGCGCTTCCGCCTGTGCCTGGAAGCCGACGGCCAGGCCATGACCATGCTGGGGGCGAAGTGCGCGAGGCGAAGCCGGCCGAGGCCATCGCCGCCTTTCCAGGCTCCAACGAGCACATCATCCACTTCCATGGCCTGCTGCGATGCGACCAGGGGGAGCTTACCGGGTCCAGCATTGAGATTGCTGCCTGGGCGGGCTGGGAATTGCAGTATCCGCTCCGGCGCCTATGGCCGCTGTGCGCCGGCGCCTGACATCCACCCCTCAAGCTCGCGTTGGAGACTTCGGTGAGGCCCTTCCCGTATTGCCATGTTCTGGCGGCTGCCGTTTGCGTTCTTCTGGCGTTGCCGGCCTGGGGCGCGGAGGCAGAGGCTCCCCTGGCGCCGTCCTCGCCCCCATCCCCGTCATCCACGGAGGCGACGAGGGAGCCGGGCTCCATCAGCGTCGATCAGGCGCAGGCGCTGATGGATGCCGGCCGCTTCGAGGGGGCGATCGTCGTGTTGCGCTCCCTGCTCGGGCAGGGGCGGCTCGAGGCCGAGGGGCTCTTCCTCTACGGCCTGGCTTCGGTTGAAGCATCGCAGCGGCCGGGCCGTCCCGACGACGAGCGGGAGCTTCTGCTGAACGAGGCGATCGCCGCGTTCCACGCCATGCTGGTCGAGGCGCCGGGTCTGGTGCGGGTACGGCTGGAGCTGGCCCGCGCGTTCTATCTCAAGGGCGAGGACGATCTCGCCGTGCGTCACTTCGAGGCTGTGCTGGCCGGCGGCGTGCCCGACGAGGTGGCCGCCAACGTCAACCTCTTCCTCAACGAGATCAGGTCGCGCGGACGCTGGAGCTTCAGCGCAGGCGTAGCGCTCGCGCCGGACACCAACATCGGCGCAGGCTCCGAGGAGCGGACCATCTACATCTTCGGCCTGCCCTTCGAGCGCGACGCGGAGGAACTGACCACCTCAGGCGTCGGCGTCTCGGTGTGGGGCGGTGCGGAGTACCAGGTGCCGCTGGCGGAACGCTGGCGGCTCCGTGCCGGCGGCGAGACCGCGCGGCGCGAGTACGGGGGCTCGGAGTTCGATCAACTGTTCCTCTCCACCCATCTCGGCCCGCGCTGGCTGGTGGACGAACGTACGGAAGGAAGCCTGCTGGCGAGCGCGCGGCAGCGCTGGGCAAGCACCGCGCCGGACAACCGCGAACTGGGCGCGCGCCTTGAGGTGGCCCATCGCGTCAGCTCGCGGGTGACGGCGTTCACCCAGACCTCGTGGCATGATCGGCGCTACCGTAACCGCCCCTGGCTGGACGGGCCGATCATGGACGCATCGGTCAGGGGATCCTGGGTGGTGGCGCCGACGGTGCGGGCAGACCTTTCCGGCGGCTACGGCCAGGAGCGCCCCGAGAGGGAGCGGGAGCGCAACAGCAGCCGCTGGATCGGGGCGGGGATCACCGTGATCCTGCCGCTGGGCTTCACGGTTGGCGGCGGCGGCGAGGTGCGCTGGACCGACTTCGAGGACGAGTGGTTCCCGCACACGCCGACCGGCGAGGATCGGTCGGACCGCACCCGGAGCTTGCGGCTCTCAGTTCACAACCGGGCCTTCACGCTGATGGGCTTCAGCCCCGAGTTGGTCGTGGTGAACGAGGAGCGGGAGACCAACGCGCAGCTCTACGACTACGAGCGGACGCGGGGCGAGCTTCGCTTCGTACGACAGTTCTGAACAGCAACGCGCCGCACCCGTCTTCGTCATGCCCAGCTCGATCTCAAGCGCACCTGACCGGCCTCGCCGCAAGGCTTCCGCCCGCTCACTCGCCGCGCAGTATGTGGGCCTGGGCGAGCCTGCCTTGCTTGATCACGCTGTCGACTTCCTCGCCCCTTCCATCGCGGAGCATTTCGTTGTGCCTGACGGTGGAGACGAAGTAGGCGGCGCGGTAGGTGGTCTCGATCAGCCTGACGAGGGCAGGAGGGAGATCCGCATGGACCGTGCCAGCCGCACCGGCACCCAGGCTCAGGGCAGCATGGCGAACGTACTCGCCAGGCATCATCTCCCGTTCCTCGGCCTGCGCCTGGATCGTCTCCCACTCGGCGTCGGAGAACCTGATGCTGTGGGACTTGCGGGCAACCGGACCCTTGCGGCGCCCAACGTGGTGATCGCTGGTGCTGATGTCAGAATTCTCGGTCATGGTCTTGCTCCGTAAGCGGTATCGATCCCCCATACTTCCAACGAATCTGATTTCGCGGCTGACTCTGGGCCTTGGCAAGGAGCCTTGGAGGAGGCATCGCGATGAAGGATTTGGATTTGCTGCGTGGCCACGAGTTCGGCGGTCACTCGGTC
>JAJDVB010000108.1 GCA_022826345.1 Alphaproteobacteria bacterium | reverse complement strand
TGGTGCGCCTCAACATCATGCACCGCCGATGCATCCTCAACATCAAGGACCCGCCCAAAACCCCGCCAAACGATGACAGGCAAATCGAACTCCAACTTACCTCTGCCTAAACCGGACAGCAGTGGACTTGATCCGGGCATCTCTATCCGCCGGACTCACCGAACGCTGGGCAAACACGTGGATGGCCGCATCAAGTGCGGCCATGACGTGCTGGGGACGCCGCGCCGACCATGACCCTCGTGAGAAACGCCGGCTACGCCCCGATGCCGGGCGGAGTGCGCAGGTGCCAGTCGGTGGCCTGCTCGTAGGCCCAGCCGATGCGGAGCGCCGTCGCCTCGTCCCGGCCGCGGCAGACGATGTGCAGCGAGGTCGGCAGACCGCCTGCCGCAGCACCGTTGGGCACCACGAGGGCGCACCACTCCAGCCAGTTGACCATGCGCGTGAAGTGGGCGGGCGTCTGGCTCTGGTCGATCTCGTCCACCACTGGCGCCGGCGTCAGCGTGCCCGGCGTGAGCAGGGCGTCGAAGCCTTCCATCGCGGCGAGCGCAGCCCGCTTGTCGTCGTCGCGGGTGCGCATCATTGCCATGTACTCGATCGCAGAGACGCCGCGTCCAAGCTGGATGCGCGGGCGCACGTCGTCGTCGATGGGGAGCGACTCGTCGTCCACAAGCGCGCCCACGTGGAAGTAGCCTTCCGTGCCGATCAGTTTGCCCACGCTGTTTCCGTATTCTGCGGCGGAGCGCGGCAGCGCCAGCGTTTCGCACCGTGCGCCGACCCGCTCGAGAACCTCGATGGCGGCGTCGTAGGCGGCGAGCACGTCTGCGTCCACGCCGTGCCGCTCGGCCTCCGCCATGACCCCCAACCGGAGCCCGGCGACGCCCCGCCGCAGCGCGGGTAGCGGGTCCGCGGGCACATGGCGCAGCGTCGTCGGATCGGCGGGATCGGCCCCCTGCAGCACCATGTAGAGCCGGGCCGCGTCCTCCACCGAGCGGGTCATGGGGCCGGGCGTGTCGAGGGTGTGCGAGAGCGGCGCCACGCCGGCGGCGCTGATCTGCCCGATGGTGACCTTGAGGCCGGCGAGCCCGCACCAGGCAGACGGAATGCGCACGGAGCCGCCGGTGTCCGTGCCGATGGCCCAGGGCGTGAGACGCGCGGCGACGGAGACGCCGGAGCCGCTGCTGGAGCCGCCGGGCGCACGGTGCACCTCGGCATCCCACGGATTACGTGGCGTCCCCATGTGCCGGTTGGTGCCCCAGCCGCCCATGGCGAATTCCACGGTGTTGGCCTTGCCGATGACGATCATCCCGGCCTCGATCAGCCGGCGCGCGAGCGTCGCGGTCGTGGGCGAGATGCGGTCGGCCCAGTGCTTGCTGCCGATCGTGGTGACGCGGCCCTCGATGTCGATGATGTCCTTCAGCGCGATCGGCACCCCGTGCCAGGGGCCGATGCCGTGGCCTGAGCGGATCGCCTTGTGCGCGGCCTCGGCCGCAGCGCGCGCCTCGTCCCGGTAAACCGCGGCGAAGGCGTGCAGCCGCTCGTCGTGCGCGTCGATCCGGTCGAGTAGCGCGTCCACCAGTTCGACCGGGCTGAGCCGCCCGGCCTGGATCGCCTCGGAGGCGTCGGTCGCAGTGAGAAACGCCGGACTGGATGACGACATGGGGGTCTCCCTGAAGAACGAGAACGGGTGTGGTCAGGCGGTGGCCGCGGGCGCTCCGGTCTCGGGCCCCAGGTCTTCGCCGTAGTGCGTAATGGCGCCGGTGGTGTGGAAGGTCTCCCACGCCACGCCCTCGGGATCGAAGACCCAGGTCTTGTCGCCGCGCGCGTAGCAGCAGTTCGCGTCCGCCTGATCGACGTGGCGCTCACCCGCTGATTTCAGGCGCCCGGCGAGCGTGTCCAACTCGTCGGCGCTCTCGGTCTGGATGCCGAGATGGTCGACGCCGGGGCTGCCGCAGCGCGTCGAGATCGAGAGGTTGAGGCGGGGATCCTCCAGCATCCACTTCGCGTAATCCTGCTTCAGCACCGTCGGCCCGGTGCCGAAGAGGGTCGTGTAGAACCCGACCGAGCGGTCGAGGTCGGTGACCGTGATGTTGATGTGGACGCGCTTCATGCTCCTCGCTCCGCCGCCTGCATCCTGCGCCGGCAGTGATACTTCGAACCGACGGCCCGTGCTACCGCAGGCCGCGACCTTGGTGAGAAATGCTGGCTAGGGTCAGCCTGACTCGTCGGGTTTCTTACCGTAGCGCGCTTGCACCGATCGGGCGCGGCCCGCGCGCCGCGCCTGCACGAAGTAGATCGCGACGAAGCTGATGATGATGACGGCGAGCGAGAACACCGTGGTCATGGTGCCGACCGCGTAGAGCGACGGCGTTGCCGCCGTGCCGGTGACGGCGACCATCTCGACCGGCAACGTGTTCGCGGTCCCGGTCACCAGCGAGGTGCGCGGAAACTCGTCGTAGGAGAGTGTGAAGCCGAAGAGGCCGACGGCGATCATCCCCGGCGCCATGATGGGAATGACGACGTTGCGCAGGTTCTGCCACTCGGTGGCACCCAGGTCGCGCGCCGCCTCCTCCAGCGAGCGGTCGAAGCGGGCGAACACCGCCAGCATGATCAGCACCCCGATCGGGATGGTCCAGCTCAGATGAGCGCCGAGCCCGCCGGACCACCACTGCGTCTGCATCTCCAGGTTGGCGAAGCCGAGGCCGATTCCGAGGCTTACCAGGAAGGAGGGCGCCACAAGGCAGGTGATCACCAGGTAGAAGAGGACCGTGCCGCCCACGAATCCCTTGCGATAGGCGAGGCCGGCGAGGAACGACACCAGGACCGTCAGCGCCATCACGATCAGCGCCAGAATTACCGAGCGGCCGAAGGGCCAGCGGAAATCGCCGATATAGGTGGGGTCGATGACATCCTTGAACCAATGGAGCGAGAACCCGGTCATCGGGAAGGTGAGCCCGCCCTGCGGCCCCTGGAAGGAGAGAATGGCGATCACCGCGATCGGGCCGTAGAGAAACAGCATGAACAGCCAGAAGAAGATCGTGCGCGGAATGAAGCCTGGCGCACGGCGGATTTTCTCCCCACCCTTCATAGCTGCTTCCTCACGTCGACCACGCTCATGATCCCGCCGACGATCATCAACAGCACGATCAGCAGCAGCACGGCGCTGGCACAGGCGAAGGGATACTGCAGCACGTCCACCTGATTGCGCATGGACATGAGCACGGTACCGGCCTGGCCGCCGCTCAGCACGCGAATCGAGACGAAATCGCCCATCACCAGCGCGACCACGAAGATCGTGCCGATCGCGATGCCAGGCTTGCAGAGCGGAACGATGATATTGAAGAAGATTTGAATGGCGGAGGCGCCGGAATCGCGCGCTGCCTCGATCAGGGAGCGGTCGATCTTCGCCATCACGTTGAAGAGCGGCGCCACCATGAACAGCGTGTACATGTGGACGTAGGAGACGATCACCGCGAACTCGGAGAACAGCAGGAACTCGAGCGGATCGTCGATCACCCCGATGCCCTGTAGCGCGCGGTTGAGCAGCCCTTCCTTACCGAGGAAGGGGATCCACGAGATCATGCGGACCACACCGGAGGTCCAGAACGGCACCACGCTCAGCAGGAAGAGAAAAATCTTCCAGCGGAATGCAATGATATCGAAGACGAAGTAGTAGCTAAGTATAAATCCGAATACTAAAGTAACGGCCCAGGTTATGGCCGTAATCTTGAATGTGGCCAAATACGCCTCTAACGTATTGAACGATGTGAAAATACCTTCGTAGTTGTCTGTGACGAAGCCGGGTTCCATGAAGAACCCGTTGAAAATGTAGAAGCTGAAAATCAGGATCACGATGACCGGGCCAACCAGGAACAGCAGCAGCACGATGCTGAGCGGTGTGACCTGCAGCGCCGAGCTGTAGCGCTTGAGATAAGGGGTCAGCGCGGAAACGGCGGCGTTCATCGCGTAAGCGGGCCCGCCTCAGGCGGCGGAGCCGGACGGAGCACGCGCTGGCGCGTCGCTCCGCCCGGACACCTGCGCTGCCGCCCCCGCGATGTGCCAAATTGGCGGCATCACGGAGGCGGCAAGGTCAAACGTACTCACGGTCGCAACCGAATCGCGCACCGCTAGGCTGTCAGGAACTCGTTCCAGCGCTGGATGACGTAGGCATTCTCGTCCATCGTCGAGTTCCAGATTGCGACCCGGCCCATGCGGTTCTTCCAGGAACCACCATCGCGTATGGTGCCCGGCTTCTCCATCACATTGCCGAAGGGATCCTTGATCTCGTTCACGGCAGGCTTGCCCTCGAACCAGAAGTCCCATTCGTCGGCCGGCAGATGCTGCTTGGTCTGCTCAGGCGTCGGCATGTAGTAGCCCTGGCGCGCGAAGAAGGCGCCGGCCGGGCCCGAATAATACCAGTTGAAGAAGTCGTAGACCGCGCCCAGCCGTTTGCCTTCCACGTACTTGGAGAGCAGGAAGCCGATGCCCCAGGAGCGATAGCCCTCGTTCAGGTCGCTGTAGATGCAGGGCACGCCTTGAGAGCGAACCGCGGTCACCGCCGGCGACCACATAGACTGGATCACCACCTCGCCCGAGAGCATCAGGTTTACCGATTCGTTGAAGGTGAGCCAGAACGAGCGGAAGTGACCCTTCTGCTTGAGCTCGATCAGGTATTCGATGGTCTGGTCGATCTCGTCCCGGGTCATGTTGCCCTTGTTGCCGTAGGTCATCATTCCCTGAGCCTCGATCGCCATGGCGAGGTCCATGAGGCCGATCTGCGGGAAGCCTTGGAGCGCCGCCCGGCCCTCGAACTCGGGATTGATGAATTCGGCCCAGGACTCGATGGGCCGGCCGATCAGATCGGGGCGGATGCCGAGGGTGTCGGCGTTGTGGTTGGTCGGTAAACAAGTCAGCCACTGGGTCTCCGGCTCGGCGAAATCGCGGGTGTCGGGGCCGGAGGTGTACTGCACCTGGGTCGGGTGCTGTCCCTGGCCGTACCAGGCGTCCGGCCAAATCTTGCCCTCCTTCTTGTAGAGCCCGATGGCCTGATCCCAATAGGTCAGCTTCGTGGTGTCGATACCCTGGAAATTCCCGGTGGGCCAGATGCCGTTGAACTGCTGATAGGCCGGCTCAACCGTGTCGAAGGAGCGCGGCTGCGTGGCGGCGCGCTGACCCAGGGTGTTGAAGTCGACCACCGTCTGCAGGAGCTGGAACCCGAGCGCCTCCTCGGCCATCTCTTCCAGCTGCTTGATGTGCGACACCGCCGATCCCAGCATGTTGATCTCGATGTCCGCAATGTCCTGCGCCCAGACGGTGGGGAAACCACCAAGCGCCGTTGCAGCAACGGCCGCGGCGCCGCCCTTCAAGGCCGA
The DNA here is from genome assembly GCA_022826345.1 of Alphaproteobacteria bacterium. Next base: position 10,809 of record JAJDVB010000108.1, on the reverse strand, counting down.
ACGCCGGGTAATGGATGGAAGAAGCTTCCTCGAACGTGATTTTTTCATCGCGTCGTCTCCCGCCAGCTAGTGCTGCGGCGCTGACGCCTGCGGGTCACTACGGCCCGCGGCCGCGCTCTCGCCTCCCTCGCGGCCGACTCTGCGCTTAGACATGCGCGATCCCGACCGCGGCTGACGAAAGTATTCCCCAGCGGCGCGCGCCAAGCAAGGCGCGCGCGATTCGAAGGCGCCCGCCGCAACCGCGCTCAAGCCTTCGCGCGGCGAAGCGCGGTGCGGAGCGCCACGGTCGCTGCCTCGTCGACGGTCAGCGAGTCGTCCAGGACCACGCCGTAGCTCTCACGCGCCTCGGCGGCCGTGTAGAACCCGTCGGCCACGTCGTCGCCCACCTGCGCTGCCGAGCGATCGAGCGGGTCGCCGTAGCCGCCGCCGCCCGGCGTGTAGACGGCGATGCAGTCGCCGGCCTCGGTCGGCGTCGCCGGCACCTTGGCCGGCCAGCTCTCCACCTCGTCCGGCGCCGCGGCGTTCCATTTTTCGAGCCTGCCGACGGTGCCGGGCGCGCCGCCCCGGAAGCCCCAGGGCACGTCCTCGTGCCGGTCCGCCTCGTGGACGACGTAGCCTGGCGTGAGGAAGCGCTGCACCTTGACGATGCCGAGCCCGCCGCGATGACGCCCGGCGCCTGGCGTCACGTCATCTCGAAGCTCGTAGCGGTCACAGATCAGAGGCAGGTGCATGCCGAGATCCTCGATCGGGTTGTTGCGGGTGTTACGCATCAGCTCGTCGATCGAGTCCGGACCGTCGGACGCCGGACGCCCGCCATAGGCGGACTCGTTGATCTCGACCAGAATCCAATAGTCGCCGCCGGGCCGCACGCCGGAATAGGCGAAGGCCGAGAGGGTCGCGCCGCAGCCAGCCGTCACCTTGTCCGGGATCGCCGGCGCGAGCGCCTTGCTGATGAGGTCGACCAGGCGCTGGCACTGGGCGAAGCGCGATTGGCAGGCGGCCGGAAACTTCGGGTTGAAGATCGAGCCTTCAGGCGAGACCACCTCGATCGGGCGGAACGAGCCCTGGTTCTGGGGAATGTATTCGGTGGTTGTGCTGGTATCGAGCAGGAGCGCGCGGAACGCGAAGTAGCACGTCACCTTGGTCGAACCCTCGAAGGGGACGTTGTAGGCGGTCGCCACCTGGGCCGCGGAGCCGGTCGTGTCGACCACCGCCGAATCGCCCCTGATCCGCACGGTGACCTTGACCGGCAGGCGTACCTCCCGGTTGACGCCGTCGTCGTCCAGGAAGCCTTCGGCGACATAGTCCCCGTCCGGAATCTCCCAGATGCGCCGACGCAGCATCCGCTCCGAATAGTCCATCAGCTCGGCCGTGGCGGCCTCGAGCGTCGCCTTTCCGTAGGTTTCGTAGAGCTCCTGGAAGCGGCGGACTCCGAGTTGGGCGGAGGCGACCTGCGCCTCGATATCCCCCAGCACGTCACGCGGCACGCGCGTGTTGGTCTCGATGTGCTGCCAGAGCGCGCGGTTCAGCCTGTCCTCCTCGTAGAGCTTCACGCCCGAGAAGAGCATGCCCTCGGCGAACACGTCCGGAATGTCGATGACGATACCGGGGGTCGCGGCGCCGAGGTCGACATGATGCGCCGTGTTGGCCGAGAAGCCGACCAGCTCGTCCTCGTGGAACACCGGTGCGATGCAGCAGATGTCCGGCACATGGCTCGCGCCGTGATAGGGGTGGTTGTGCAACACCACGTCGCCGGGGCGCCAATCGTCGTGCATGGTGCGCTCCACCCCCCGCAGATAGCCGGGGATCGAGCCGATGTGCATCGGCGTCGAATCCGATTCGCAGAGCGTGTTGAAGCTACGGTCGAAGAGCCCGGCGCCGAGATCCTCCGATTCCCGGATGATCGTGGAGTAGGACATGCGGTAGAGCATGTGCCCCATCTCCTTCGCGATCGTATGCAGGGCGCCGCCGATCACCTGCACGGTGATGGGGTCGACGTTCGCCATGGCGCGTGCCTCCCGTTCGACCTCGCCGGCTAGGCTAGAGAGCGGCCGGCGCCGAATCAAACCCGTCGCTCCCGACCTGTCGCTCCTGGCCCCACCGTGGCATACCATGAGCAGGTAACGGCGGGAGGCAGCGATGCCGCTGGATGACGACGTTCGCAAAGCGCTCGACACTATCTTCTCCGGCGATGCCGGGCTCTACCAGAAGCGCGGCTGGAACCAGCGCTCGGGCTTCGGCACGCGGCCCGCGCTCCTCAACATCGACCTCGCCAATGCCTGGACCCGCCCCGGCTATCGCTTCTCCTGCGATGATATGGACGAGCAGATCATCCCCGGCGTGCAGCGCTTGCTCGAAGCCGCGCGGGCCAAGCAGGTGCCGATCATCTACACCACCACCGCCTTCTGCAGCCGCTTCGACATGGGGGCCTTCCCGCTCAAGACGCCGTTCGAGGACCTCATGCTGGGCACGCCTGCATGCGAGATCGACGACCGCATCCCGCCGGAGACGGGCGTCGACACGGTGATCGTGAAGAAGAGACCGAGCGCCTTCGCCGGCACCCATCTCGGCGGCATCCTGCGCGCCGGCGGAATCGACACGCTGATCTGTACCGGCGTCACCATGGCCGGCTGCGTCAGGCACACGGTGGAGGATGCGCTCGGCGAGGGTTTCCGCACCGTCGTGGTGCGCGAGTGCGTCGGCGACCGCGTGCCTGCGGCGGTCGAATGGAACCTATTCGACATCGACATGAAGTATTGCGACGTCGAGCCGCTCGATCGGGTGCTCGCCTACCTCGACGACCTGGAACCCCTCGCCAACCGGTAGCGGTGCGGTCGGCAGGCCGAGTGGGAACTGAGCGTTACCGATCGAGGTTATGCGACGATGGCGTATCGCCTGGGTGTCGACGTGGGAGGCACCTTCACCGACGTGCTCCTGATCAACGAAGCGGACAGCAGCTTTCACGTCGCCAAGGTCCCGTCCACCCCCGCAGACTCCTCGATTGGCGTGCTGAATGGCATCGCCCGCGTTTGCGAGTTGGCCGACATCCAGCCCGGCGCGATTCAGAACGTCATGCACGGGACGACGGTCGCGACCAACGCGATCCTCACCGGCAAGGGCGCGCGTGTGGGCCTGGTCACAACGAAGGGCTATCGGCATGTCCTGCAAATCGCCCGCTCCTTCGTCCCCGGCGGCCTCGGAGCGTGGGTCATCTTCAACAAGACGCCGCCTCTTGCGCCCCTGGCGCTAACGGTGGAAGCGCACGAGCGAATCGATGCCAAAGGCGAGATCATCGAGGCGCTCGAAGAGGACAATCTGCGCGAGTCGCTGCGATCGCTAAAGAAGAGGGGGATCGACGCGCTGACGATTTCGCTGATCAATTCTTACACCAATGACTCGCACGAGAAGATTGCCGGCCGCATAGCGGCGGAGGAACTGCCGGGTATTCCGATCTCGCTTTCCTCACGCGTGATTCCTGAAATGCAGGAGTACGAACGCACAATCACGACGGTATGTAATTCCTATGTTCGCCCGATCGTCTCACGTTATGTCCGCAACCTGAGCCGGGAACTAGGCTCGATATCCGGTGACGTGAATTTGCACATCTTGCGCTCCGACGGAGGCCTGACTTCGCCGGTTGGCGCCGAGACGGTTCCCGTCAACCTGCTGATGAGCGGACCCGCCGGCGGCGTGACCGGCGCGCTCTGGATCGCGCGGCAAGCGGGCTTCGATAACCTCCTCACCTTCGACATGGGCGGCACCTCGACGGACGTGTGCCTCGTCAGGGACGGTATCGCGCAAATCCGGCGTGAGACGACGGTCGGCGATCTCACCGTGCGCGCATCGTCGGTCGACGTGCGTTCGGTCGGTGCGGGCGGTGGCTCGATCGCGCATGTGCCCGAACTGACGAAGGCGCTTCGCGTTGGGCCCGAGAGTGCCGGTGCCGATCCTGGCCCGGCGGGCTACGGCAAGGGAGGCACGGAGCCGACCGTGACCGACGCGAACATCGTCCTCGGTCATTTGCCCGAAGCGTCGTTACTGGGCGGCGACCTCGCACTCGACCGGGAAAAATCAGCGGACGCAGTCGCCAAGGTCGCACGCGCACTCGGCTTCTCGACGGAGCGCGCCGCCGCTGGCATCTACGACATCGTCAACGAGACCATGATCGGCGCGCTGCGTCTCGTTTCCGTGCAGCAGGGATTCGATCCCCGCGATTTTGCGCTGGTCGCGTTCGGGGGCGCCGGCCCGATGCATGCCAACGCGCTGGCGCGCATCCTCGGGTGCTGGCCGGTGATCGTGCCACCAAGCCCCGGCGTGCTCTGCGCCTATGGGGACGCGACGACTCGAACCAGGGATGAAGCGTCGCGCAGCCTCATGCGGCGGTTTTCCGAGACCAGTCACGCGGACGTCTTGACCATCCTGGAAGAGCTGGCGGAACAGGCCTCGAAGTCCCTCGATGCCGAGGGAATCCCCCGCTCCGACCAATCCTCACACTTCGAGATCGACGTGCGTTATGCCGGGCAGGTCCTCCACCTGACGGTGACCGTGGAGATGGAGGACCTCCGCCGCAGCGGGCTCGGCTGCATCGAAGAGGCGTTCGATGCGCTGCACGAACGGCTCTACACGTTCGCGCTCGACATGGACCGGGAGATCATCAACCTGCGCGTCATCGTGCAGGGCAAGGAGACGCCTCTTCGCGCACCGCGCATGATGCCCGGAACGCGCGACGCCTCCGCCGCTCAAGCGGGAAGCCAGACAGTGTACGTCGAGGGTGCCCACCGCGACGTGCCGGTCTACGACCGCGCCAGGCTCGCGGCAGGCAACATCCTCAAGGGCCCGGCCATCGTGATGCAGCTCGATTCCACCACCGTCCTGCTGCCGGACCATGATGGCGAGATCGACGAGATCGGGAATATTCTGATCCGCCCGCGAGCGGCGTGAGCGAGGGACGACCATGGCGGCGACCGTCATCGAGAGCAATCACACACCCTTTCGCCGGGTCGAGGTCGACCCGGTTGATCTCGACATCATCGAGAACGCGCTGCGCAACGCGCGTCACGAAATGGATGCCGTTCTCTTCCGTACCGCCATGTCGCCCGGTATCCGCGAGCAGCACGACGAATTCCCCCTGATCGCCAATCGCGACGGCAAGATGGTGGTCGGGCAGTTCGGCGCCTTCATCAACGTGTTTCTCAATTCATACGAGGGCGAGATTCACGAGGGCGACGTATTTCTCACCAACGATCCTTATTCCTGCGACGGCGCCATCAGCCACACGCCTGATTGGCTGGTGTTGCTGCCGATCTTCAAGAACGGCCGGGTAATCGGCTGGGCTGCGATGTTCGGCCACATGACCGATACGGGAGGCCGCGTCCCCGGCAGCATGCCGACGGACGCGCAGCAAATCTTCGAAGAAGGAATCATAATTCCGCCGACCAAGATTTATCGGCGCGGCGAGCGTCAGGAAGAAATTCTGCAGCTCATCCTGCACAACTGCCGCATGCCGCACTGGAACCGGAGCGATCTCGACGCATTGATCGCGGGCTGCCGGCTCGCGGCGATACGCGTCATCGAGCTCTCCGACCGTTTCGGCGACGACACCTACTATTCCGCCTTGGAAGAGTTGTTGGAGCGCACGCGCCGCGCAATGCGCCACATCATCCTGACGGGAATCTCGGAGGAAAAGCAGTACTTCGAGGACTATCTGGACGACGACGGCGTCGGCATGGGCCCCTACAAGATCGCCTGCACCATGTGGCGCGAAGACGACAAGATGATCATCGATTTCGAGGGAACCGACCCGCAATCACAGAGTTCAATCAATTTCTATTGCAACGAAGAAATGACCAAGATGCATTGTGGCGTCTTCCTCATCATGCTCGCGGACCCTCAGATCCTTTTCAACGACGGCTTCTACGATCTGATGGAGGTGCGCATCCCCGAGGGCACGCTGTACAAACCCATCAAGCCGGCGGCGCTCTCATGCCGCACGCATGGTCTGGCGCGCTGCATGGACGTGCTCGCCGGGCTGTTCGGCCAGAGCAACCCCGACTACATGTGCGCAGCCGGGTTCTCGGCGAGCCCGCATTTCCTTTATTCGGGATACGATTCCCGCGGCGAGTGGTTCCAGCTCTTCCACATCGCGTTCGGCGGCATCGCTGCCGCGCCCTCGGGCGATGGTGCCGATGGCCACGGCATGTGGCCCGACTTCACGAACGTGCCTTGCGAATACCTCGAAGCGATTTGCCCGTTGCGCATGGATGCCCACGAGGTGATCCCCGATTCGGGAGGCCCCGGACTGCACCGCGGCGGCAACGGCGTGCACACCGCCTATCGCATCCTCAACGCAGGCGACGTTTCAATTCACGACGACCGCTGGCTCTCGTATCCGTGGGGCGTGCGGGGCGGGCTGCCGGGCGCGCGCAGCCGGAAGTACGTCGAGCGCACGGATGGAACGATCGAGGTTCTCCCATCGAAGTGCGATCGCGTGCGGGTCGAGCCGGGCGATGTCGTGCACTACTGCACGTGGGGCGGCGGCGGCTGGGGTGATCCGCTGGAGCGGCCGGTCGAGCAGGTCGCGTTCGACGTGGCAGCCGGCCTCGTCACGATCGCAGGCGCTCGGCGTTACGGCGTGGTCGTGGACGAGGACTTTGCCGTCGACGAGGACGCGACACGGACCCTGCGCGAGAGCATGCGGCTGGAGCGGGGCAACCCCGATCTCTTCGACATGGGTGGCGATATCGACGAGATCGTGGCCCGTTGTGAGGAGGAGACGGGCCTCCCCGCGCCGCGCCCACCCGAGTTCGCACCGTGGGCGCTGGCGGCCCGAGAGCGTGCACGCGACGGGACCTGAAGTCGGAGCCGGGCCGCCGTGAGAGCCGCATAGCGGCCTGGGCGGGAGTGAGTGGAGGTGTTTACGTCGCCGCCCTGTCGCCCAAAAACCTGGCGGCGAAGCGGGGGTAGACCTCAGTGAGCGCCGCGCCGATGGGGCCGCGAAGCAGCGCCATGGTCTCCGCGCTCGGGGCAGGGGTGACGGGCGGATCGTCGGCGCAATCGAAGTCGAAGCCGGTGGCGGCGCGCACCTCCTCAAGATCATGGCCGGGGTGCAGCGAGGCGAGGCGGAAGCGCCCGCGCGCCGCGTCGAAGCGGAAGACGCAGCGGCCCGTCACCAGCGCGTAAGGCCCGCCCGGCCGATGGACGCCGGCCGCGCTCGTCCCCGGTGCGCTCACGAAATCCACCTTCTCGACCAGCGTGCGGGGCGTGTGCTCGACGCGAAACAGGATCACGCGCGGCACCACGAAATAGAGGTAGGCGGAGCCGTAGGAGCCGGGGAAGCGCCTGTCCGCCGCGGGATGCGGCCCGGTGCCGATCAGGTTGATGTTGGCGCCGCCGTCGATCTGCACGCCACCCAGGAAGAAGGCATCGATGCGGCCCTGGCCGGCGCGGTCGAAGAGCTCCCGCCCGCCGTCGGTCATGTCGCTGTGGGCGCCGCTGCCGAGCACGCTCACGTGCGGCCGGCCGCCGCCCCGCTCGCGCGCGAGCCACGCGGCGGCGGCGGGAATGGGCGACGAGGCCCCGACCGCGACCCGGCCGAGCCCTTCAAGCATGCCGGCGATGACGTCGATGAGGAGCGCGGTCTTGTCCGGATTCATTCGGCGGCGATGAGGCCGGTCGTCTCGTCGGTCGCGCCGCTGCCCGTCACATGCGCCGCGCAGTAGGCCGCAAAGCCGTCGGCGCTCTTGGCTAGTCGAGCGTAGTCGGCGAGATGGGCGCGGTCGGGCTCGTAGCGGTCGGCGAGGCCGAGCGGCCAGGCGCCCTGCGGGGCTTCGGCCACCGCCGTGACGTAGAGCGCGGGCAGCGTGCCCGCCGCCAGCGTCGCGTCGGCCAGAAGGTCGCCGGGGCGCACCTCCTCGACCGTGACCAGGGTGTCCTTGGCCGCGTGGGCCATGGTCACGAGCTCACGCCGCGCGCCGAGCCAGATGTTGCCGTGCTCGTCGGCATAGGGCGCGTGGAAGAGCGCGACATCGGGCCTGAGCGCCGGCAGCAGGACGATGGGATCGCCGCCGCCGTCGGCCAGCGGATTGTCGATCACCTGCCAGTCGGGTCGCACCTTCAGCAGGTCCGAGCCGATGAGGCCCCGCAGCGGCATGAAGGGCACGCCCTTCTCGGCTGCCTGGAGCGCGGCGTGGATCGCGGGGCACGTCGACTCCTGGATCGCCACGTCCCCACCCTCGACCGCCGCGCCGAAGCGGGGGGCGATGCCCAGCTCGCCGAGGCTCACGGCCGCGGTCTCGACAGTCGCGACGCAGCCCGCGCCGATCAGCAGGTCCGCCGCGATGCCGGCCTGCGGCACCGTGACGAGGTGCAACTCGCGCACGCCGCGCCGCACCAGCGCGCGCACCGCCGCCATCGGCACGAAGGAGTAGTCAGGCGGCAGCGCCAGCATGGCGCCGTCGGCAACCCGGCCCGCGAGCCGGTCGAGGGAGAGGGTCTCGGTCACGGCTACCGCGGCATGCGCCTTGCATCGTCATGCCTGGTCCCCGGATCAAGTCCGGGGGTGTTCCGGGCATCCACGTTCTTTGTCCCTGCTGCGCGAAAAACTCGTGGATGGCCGGGACAAGCCCGGCCATGACGGGAAGGGGACATTGCTTTAGAACTCCTCCGCGCCGTGGGCCATGACGGTGCCCTTGCCCGCCATGATCTTGAGGAAGAGCCCGGCGGTGTCCGGCAGAACCTTCTGCACGTAGAAGCGCGCGGTCTTGAGCTTGGTGTCGTAGAAGGCATCGCCGTTCCGCTTGTCGCGGGCGAGCTTCGCCATCTGGCACCACATGTAGCCGACCGCCACCAGCCCGAACATCCTAAGATAGTCGGAGGCCGCGGCACCGGCTTCCTCCGGGTCGCCCAGGCCCCGCTGGGCGATCACCAGCGTCGCGGTCTGCAGCTTGCCGAGCGCCTTGCCCACGGGCCCCACGATGTCGGCGAGCTCAGGGTCGTCCTTGTTCTCCTCGATGAAGGCGACGGCGGGATGGAAGAAGTGCCGCAGGTAGCGCCCGGCCCGCCGGGGCAGCTTGCGGCCCACCAGGTCGAGCGCCTGGATGCCGTTCGCGCCCTCGTAGATCTGGCTGATCCGCGCGTCGCGCACGAGCTGCTCCATGCCGTGCTCGCGGATGTAGCCGTGGCCGCCGTGCACCTGCACTGCGAGGTTGGTGGCCTCGAAACCGTAGTCGGTGAAGAAGGCCTTGATGATCGGCGTCATGAGCTGCACCAGCTCGTCCGCATCCTCACGCACCGAGGCGTCCTCGTGACTGCGCGAGATGTCGAGCTGCAGCGCAGTCCAGTAGGCAAGCGCACGGGCGCCCTCGTTGATGGCGCGCTGGTTGAGCAGCATGCGGCGCACGTCGGGGTGGACGATGATCGGGTCCGCCGCCGCCTCCGGCTCCGCAGCACCCTTGAGCCCGCGCCCCTGGCGGCGGTCCTTCGCATACGCCGTCGCGCTCTGATAGGCGGTCTCGCCCAGCCCCAGGCCCTGGAGGCCGACGCCGAGGCGTGCGCCGTTCATCATCGTGAACATGCAACGCAGGCCCTTGTGCGGCTTGCCGATCAGGTAGCCCTCCGCCTCGTCGAAGTGCATCACGCAGGTGGCCGAGCCGTGGATGCCCATCTTCTCCTCTATCGAGCCGCAGGAGACCCCGTTGGCGGGGCCGGCTGTGCCGTCATCCTTGAGCGTGCGCTTGGGCACCAGGAAGAGGCTGATGCCGCGCACGCCGGGCGGCGCGTCCGGCAGCTTCGCCAGCACCAGGTGGACGATGTTCTCGGTCAGGTCATGCTCGCCGGCGGAGATGAAGATCTTGGTGCCGGAGAGTGCGTAGCGGCCGTCGCCCGTCGGCACCGCCTTGGTGCGGATCAGCCCGAGGTCGGTGCCGCAGTGGGGCTCGGTCAGGCACATGGTGCCGCTCCAGGTGCCGTCGCCCAGGCGTGGCAGATAGGCCTGCTTCAGCGCCTCCGTGGCGTGCAGCTCGATCACCGAGGCGGCGCCGTTGGAGAGCAGCGGGTAGACGCCGAAGGCCAGATTCGTCGAGCAGACCATCTCGTCGAAGACCATGCTGATGAGCTGCGGCAGCCCCTTGCCGCCATAGTCCGGCGACATCGTGACGCCGGTCCAGCCGGCATCGACGAAGGTCTTGTAAGCCTCCTTGTAGCCTTGCGGTGTGCGCACCACGCCGTTCTCGTAATGGCAGCCTTCCTCGTCTGCCGAGCGATTGAGCGGCAGCAGCGTGTTCTCGCAGAGCTTGGCGCCTTCCTCGATCATGGCGTCGATCACGTCGGGCGTCGCGTCCTCGTAGCCCGGCAGCGTTGCGATCTCGCCCACGTCGAGCAGCTCGTTCAGCACGAAGCGCATGTCGCGAAGCGGCGCGCTATAGGTCTGCACCATCGTTTCTCTCCATCCTATGAAACTGCCGCGCTCAGTTGCCGAGCGTGAGGTCGACCGACTGGCCCATCACCGTGCGGCTCGCCGGCGTGGTCGCGGCGACCAGCTTGCCGCGCTTGAAGACGTGGGTGCACGCCGGGTTGATCCGCAGCACATCCGCCTTGCTGGCGGCATCGAACACCGCGAGGTCCGCGCGGCAGCCGGGCGCCACGCCATAGTCCTCCAGCGCGAGAATCTCGGCGTTCTTCCAGGTCACCATGTCGAAGCAGGCGTCGATCTCCGCCGTGCCGGACATCTGGCAGACGTGGAGCGCGAGCGAGGCCGCCTGCACCATGTCGCCGCGCCCGAGCGGATACCACGGGTCCATGATCGAATCGTGG
>JAJDVB010000142.1 GCA_022826345.1 Alphaproteobacteria bacterium | reverse complement strand
TGCGCCTCTCCTTCGCTCGCGCCGGTGCGGCGCGCGTCCGCCGTATCATCCCACCAACCCGGACTTCCCGCCACGGCCGCGGCGCCTGCGGGATTTGAAAGAAACTCATGCCGGCGCATAATGCCGCGGCGATGGCGGACGTGACGGCAGAACGGCGCGGGCTCGGCGGCAGAGGCCGCCGCAGGCTCCTGATCGGGGCGGGGACGACGCTCGCCGCCGGCCTCGTGGGCGCGAATTGGGGCACCTGCTGCGCGCTCGCCGCCGACGCCTACCAGAGCGTCACCGACTCCTACCTCGTCATGTGGATCGAGCGCGCGGGCACCGCGCTCGGCTGCTTCTAGCCCGCATTTGCCCCGGGGCCGCCGGGCGCCGGAGGAACCATGCCGAAATTCGCCGCCAACCTCAGCTTCCTCTTCCAGGAGTACGAATTTCTCGACCGCTACGCGGCGGCGCGGCGCGCGGGTTTTCGGGCGGTCGAGTATCTCTTTCCCTACGACCTCGCGCCGCCGGCGGAGATCGCGGGCCGGCTCCACGACAACGGCCTCACCCAGGTGCTCTTCAACCTGGGCCAGGGGGACTGGGAAGCCGGCGAGCGCGGCATCGCTGCGCTGCCCGGCAGGCAGGACGACGTGCGCCGCGCGGTGGACGACGCGCTCCGCTACGCCGATGCGCTCGGCTGCCGCCAGCTCCACGTGATGGCGGGCCTCGTGCCGGCGGGCGCGGACGAACGCGCTTACGAGGACACGTTCGCCGGCAACCTCGCCTACGCGGCCGATGCGCTCGGGCGCGAGGGCGTCCGCGCCCTCATCGAGCCGCTCAATACCATCGACATGCCGGGCTATCTGCTCACCACCGCCGGCCAGGCCCAGCGGGTGATCGAGACGGTCGGCAGCAAGAACCTGTTCCTCCAGTACGACTTCTATCACCGCCAGATCATGGAAGGCAGCCTGGCGACCGGCTTCGCGCAATACCGGGACATCATCAGCCATATCCAGGTCTCCGGCGTCCCCGGCCGCCACGAGCCCGATGTCGGCGAGATCAATTATCCCTACCTCTTCGACATGCTGGATAACGCAGGCTACGACGGCTGGATCGGCTGTGAGTACCGGCCCAAGGGGGGCACGCTGGAGGGCCTGGGCTGGCTCCTGCCCTACGGCATCGGCGCTGCGGTAATCACCGCCTGAACGGCCGGAGCGCGCCGGCCACGAGAGGGAAAGCGATGAGCGACGACACCTATCAGGACATCGGCTACGGCGCGATGGAGATCGGCTTCGGCGAGCGGCCGGGCGTCCTCGTGGTCGATTTCCAGACCGGCTTCACCCAGCCGGCGTTCCCCATGGGCGGCTGCCCGCTGGTGCACCGCGCCGTGGAGAACACCGCGCGGGTGCTGGAGGCGGCGCGCGCGGCGCGGGTGCCGGTCGCCAACTGCTACACCGCCTATCACTCCGAGGGCGACATGCCCTACTGGAAGATCGCGCCGGTACGAGAAAACTTCTTCGAGGGCGACCCCTGCGCCGAGATGGAGCCCCGCACCTCCGACCCCGACTACGACTACATCCTGCGCAAGTCCGGCCCCTCGATCTTCTTCCAGACGCCGGTCACCGCCTTCCTCACCAAGCACGGGGTGGACACGACCATCGTCATGGGCTGCATGACCAGCGGCTGCATCCGCGCCTCGGTGATCGATTCCTTCTCGTACGGCTACCGCACCATGGTGCCGGAGGACTGCGTCGGCGACGCGGACGAGCGGCCGCACCGGGACAACCTGCGCGACGTGGGCCGGCGCTACGCCGACATCGTCTCGTCCGAGCGCGTGCTCGACTACCTCGACGAGATCAGAAAGCGCAATGCCTGAGCGGCGCGCCCCTCAACAGGAGGGCCTGAGCCGGTAGGGATCCGGCGCGGGAGCGATGTCGGCGCGGCCAGGGGCGAGCGCCTGCCCTCGCAGGGCCGCGGCGCGCAGCGTCTCCTCGTCCACGGCGCGCTTCTCGTTAAGCGCGCGGGCGAGGGAAAGAGCCGCCCGGCGGGTCTGACAGGTGCCGACGAAGGCGTAGAGCCTGCGCCCTCGCGCGTGCTCTTCGGCCCGGACGACGCGCCAGGTCGAGTCCTCGCCCGCCAGCCCCTCGACGACCACGTAGTGGGTGGGCGCCCCGTCTTCCATGAGCCCGAGGCTAATCACCCAGGCGGAGTGCGGCAAGCCATCCGTCCGCTAACGTGAAGAACGAAGCGGGCCCCTCCTCTCCCCGGCCCTCCCCTCCCCGGCGGGGAGGAGAGGGAGAGCAATCGGTTGCAACCTGCGTTCCCTCTCCGCCCCTGGGGGCGGAGAGGGTCAGGGTGAGGTGGGGGTTGTTCGGCCGGCCGGTATCGTTATTGACCGTCCCGCACGTGCTTGTAGATCTCCGTGAAGTCGGAGTCCGGGCGGGCGGCCTCCAGACCGTCCCAGATCTCGCGGAGCTGCCCCGCAAGACGGCCTGGCGCGCCGGCGGCCGTGACGCTCGCCTCGTAGAGCCGGAGGTCCTTGGCCATGAGCTTGGTGGCGAAGCCCGCGTCGAAGGCACCGGTGGCGATGCGGTTGGGGAACTTGTCCTCGGTCGCGGTGTTGCGCCCGGTGGAGACGTTGACCGTCTCAAGGATCGTCATCATGTCGAGCCCCTGGGAGACGCCGAAGGCCACCGCCTCGCTGGTCGCCGCCATCGCGGTCGCCGAGAGGAAGTTGTTGAGCAGCTTCATCGCCATGCCCTGACCGGGCTCGGTGCCGACATGGCGGGCGTTCGCTGCCATCGGTCTGATGTAGGGCTCGATCTCAGCGTAGAGATCGTCGGGCGCCGCCACCATCATGGCGAGCGTGCCGGCCTTCGAGCCCTTGGTGCCGCCGCTCACCGGCGCATCGGCGTAGCGGATGCCGGCCTCCGCCAGCACGCCGTGGGCCGCGCGCGCGTCCGACATGCCGGCGGTGGTGCTGTCCACCACAATCTCGACCGCGCGGTCGGGGCAGCCGGCCATCTCGCGGGCCACTTGCAGCACGACCGGCCCGTCGGGCAGGCAGAGGAAGACGATGCGGGCCCGCTGCGCCACCGCCGCTGCCGAGTCGGCGCAGGGCGCGCCCGGCGGCGCCAGCGCCTCCGTACCGGCAGCATCGAAGCACACCACCTCGTGACCGGCAGCAGCGAGATTGTGCGCCATGGGACCGCCCATGTTGCCGAGGCCGATGAAACCCAAGGTCGGCATCAGCCGGCCTCCGCCTTGCGGTGCTCGTCCACGACGCGGCGCGCGATGCGGAAGCCTTCGACCGCCGCCGGCGCGCCGCAATAGACGGCGACCTGGATCAGCGTCTCCTTGATCTCGTCGACGGTGACCCCGTTGGTGAGCGCCCCCTTGAGATGAAGCTCAAGCTCGTGATTGCGGCCGAGCGCCGAGAGCATGCAAATGTTGTTAAGGCTGCGCTGCTTGCGGCTCAGCCCCGGCCGGCCCCACACCGCACCCCAGCAGTACTCGGTCAGAATCTCCTGGAATTCCTTGTTGAAGTCGTCGGCGCTGCCGATGGCGCGGTCCACATACTCCGAGCCCAGCACCTCGCGCCGGATTTGCAGGCCTTTTTCGTACATCTCGTTGGGCATGGCGGCGTCTCTCCTGAATGGCGGGTGGGACCGCGCCCGGCGCGGCCGGCCGCGCATCATAGCCGGACGGCTGGCGAATCCCAGAAGAGGGCGATGTCGCGCGGGCTAATCGACGGTATGGGCCGTGAGAAACTCTTCGTCGATCGTGACACCGAGGCCGGGGCGATCGGGAATGGCGATCATGCCGTCCACCACCTCGAAGCTCTCCTCGGCGAGATCGTGGAGCAGCGGGTTGGCGCCGAGGGAGTACTCGGCAATGACCGCTGCGGGCGAGGCGGCCATGACCTGGAGCCCGGCGGCGAAGTTGAGCGCGCCGCCCCATAGGTGGGGCGCGAGCTTGATGCCGTGACTCTCGGCCAGCGCCGCGATCTGCATGGCCTCGGTGATGCCGCCAGCAATGGCGAGATCGGGCTGGAAGTAGTCCACGGCCTGATGCTCCAGCAGATCGCGGAAATCGAAGCGGGTGAACTCGCTCTCCCCGGCGGCGATGGGGATGTCGCTCGCGGCCCGCACGGTCGCCATGCCGGCTCGATCATCGACATTCACCGGCTCCTCGAACCAGGCGAGGCCGCAGCCCTCCACCAAGCGCACGAAGCGGAGCGCCTCCTTGACCGAAAACGTGCCGTGCGAGTCCACCATGATCTGGATGTCGCAACCCAGATGAGCACGCGCGGCCCGCACCCGGCGCACCGAGGTGATGACGTCGCCGTCGCCCGCGCCGACCCGCATCTTCACCGCGCCGAAGCCGCCGCGCGCGATGTAGCCTTCCAGTTGTGCGCCGATGGCCTCGGCCGGCGCCCAGCCGCCGGAGGCGTAGGCCGGCATGGCATCCCGGCACTTGCCGCCGAGCAGCTGCCACACCGGCACATCCAGGGAGCGGCCCAGGATGTCCCAGCAGGCCATGTCGATGGCGCCGATGGCGCTGATCCGGCTGCCGCGGCGATCCAGCACTGGGAAGGCCTGGCCGCGTGTCAGCGCGAAGTGGGCGCGGCTGCCGTTGTAGCCGATCTCCCACAGCCGGCGCGGGTTGCGCGGGTCCTCGCCAATCAGCGCCGGGCCCAAGTCGCGGTTGATCAGTGCGGCCATCGCCGCGTTGTTGCCCATGCTGCCGACCGAGGCCTTCGCCTCGCCCCAGCCCACGAGGCCGCATTCGGTCTCGACCCGCACGATCGTGGCGTCGAAGAAATCGGCGACGCCGAGATCGCTCTTGTGCTGCTGCGCCTTGGGGATCGGCACATGCACCCAGCGAGCCGTGATACTCCTGATCTTCATCGACCTTCCGTTCCTCGATGGGCGGTCATTCGGCGCGAGGGACTTGCGGGCGTTGCAAGTGGGCAGAGAGGATCTCGTTTATTCGATTGCGCAGCGCCTCGTCTTCCCGCGCAGCCTCGTAGATGGCGTAGTACTCGTCCTCGTCGATGCCTTCCGTTTCTTCGATGGCGCGGGCGAGGTCGGCCTGCGCCTCTTCGATCAGGGCTGCGCGCTCATCCTCGTCGGCCGTGTCTTCGATGAGAGGCCGCCAGGCCTCGATCCTTCTGCTGACCTCGATGGCGGCGGAGGCGAAGGCTTCGAGCATGGTATCGCTGTACTCGTCCGCAGCCGCGCGCGGACCCTGCACGAGCGTCGCCGCGGCGAAGACCATCGCGAACAACAGGGCGGCGAGCGGCGGCGTGCGGCGCTTCAGGGTATGCTTGTGCGCATTCCCGGCGGCGGTTGCGCCGCTATGTCGGAGTGCCGCTGAGGGGGTTCCGATCACCCTATTCGGCCGACTGGAGGGTGAAGGTCAGCGTCGCCATGGGCGACTCCGAGAACCTACCCTGAGCCTGGAGGCTGGTGATGGTGCCCTGCGGCACGGTCGCTGCGTTGTCGAACGAGAACTCCTCCCCCTCCTCGGTCCCGGCATCCCAGGGGTGGAGGTCCACCGTCAGCGCCTCGATCCAGCCGCCCTCGGCATCGAGCAGGGAGAGGCCGAAGACGCCGACGAACCAATCCGGGCTCGGCGCGATCATCGAGAGCAAGGTGATCCGGGGATGGTCGGCAGTGAGCACGACTGATTCGAATGTCGAGGCCTCCGTCGCGCCGGAGCCCGAGTCCTTGCGCAGCACGCTCAGCGCATTCGCACCGGCCGCTTTGATTTCTTCAGACAAGGCGGCGGTGCGTCCGCGCTCCGCCATGGCTTCGATGCCTGCCGTGGCCGTACCGCCGGCCTCCAGGAACGCCACGTCGGCATTGTGGACGCCGCCGATCAGCGGCGAGAAGTGCGCACTGTCGGGAACGCCCCCGGGCGTAGCAGCCGCGGTCCACATGCCCGTGTACGTGACGGTATAGGTCGCCGAGGCGCCGGGGTCGGAGGCGCTCGTCTGCGGACTGGGCGACACATCGTCCGACGCATCGCCGTAAGCCGCGCACCCCAAGCCAAGCGTTCCGGTGAGAAGCACGGCGACGGCTGGCGCGATGCAGTGCACGAGCACGCAATGAGCGCGTCGCGGCTTCCGATTGGCGGAGCTGGTCATGTTTCCCTGTCTCCCCTGACGCGCGTCGTCCACGCTGTGCCGACATGCCCCATCCGCCAAGGAGGTGCCGCTTTCCATCGCGGCACCCAGCCAAACGGTCCAACACTGCCCGGCTGTGCGCATACCGTCCAATATTGATTTCTCATATTTGATATAACCTGTCACTACGAGCGGGCCGCGCCGATCTAGGTCACCTGAAAACCGTGGGCGAAGGGATCGGCTTCGTCCACGAAAATGGTGTTGAGCCCGGTGACGCGCGCCCAGCCCTCGATGCTCGGCACGATCGCGTCGTGATTGCCCACCTTCGTCGCGCCCTCGACACGGCAACGGAACAGGCTGCCGATGATGCTCTCGTGCACGAACTCATCGCCGGGCGCGAGCTTTCCCAAGGCCGCCCACTGCGCCATGCGGGCCGAGCTGCCGGTGCCGCAGGGGGAGCGGTCGAGCGCGCCCGAGCCGTAGAAGACGGCGTTCCGCGCATGCGCGCTCGCATCGCGCGGCGCGCCGGTCCACATGACGTGGCTCACGCCCGCGATGGAGGGATCGTCCGGGTGAATGCACTCGACGACCCTGTTGCAGGCCTCGCGCAGACCGGGGCTCATCGCCAGCAGCTCGGCCGCCGAGAACGCCTCCATGCCTTCGTAGCCCGGCTGCGGGTCGACGATGGCGTAGAAATTGCCGCCATAGGCGATGTCCACCGTGAGCGGCCCGAGGCCGGGGCACTCCACCGCGATCCCCGTCTCCGCCAGAAAACTCGGCACGTTGGTGATGCGCACGCCGTCCACATGCGTGCCGTTCCGCCGGTAGCGGGCGTCCACGCGGCCGGCCGGCGTGTCCAGCACCAGCGAGCCCTCGTCGCGGGGCGAGACGAGGCCGTGTTCCAGCGCGATGGTCACGGTGCCGATGGTGCCGTGGCCGCACATGGGCAGGCAGCCGCTGGTCTCGACGAAGAGGATGGCCAGGTCGGCATCCTGCGAGAGGGGCGGGTAGAGCACCGAGCCCGACATCAGATCGTGGCCGCGCGGCTCGAACATCAGCGCCCGGCGGATCCAGTCGTAGTCGCGGAGGAAGTGCTGGCGCCGCTCGCTCATGGTGGCGCCCGCGAGCGTGGGCCCGCCGCCGGCGACCACGCGGACCGGATTGCCGCAGGTGTGGCCGTCGATGCAGAAGAAGGTGTGGCGCGCGCTCATGGCTCAGCCCTTACCCGCGACCTGCACCCACTGGCCGCTGGCCGCAGCCTCGACCAGCGCTTCCATGACGGCGATGCAGTGCACGGCTTCCTCGGTCGTCACGGTGAACTGCGTCTCCCCGGCGCAGGCGGCGGCGAACTCGTCAAGCTCCAGCCGGAGCGTATCCAGCGCCTCGATGGGCTCCTCGCGCCTGGTCCCGTCCGCCGCCTGGAGGATGAG
>JAJDVB010000094.1 GCA_022826345.1 Alphaproteobacteria bacterium | reverse complement strand
CCGTGACGACGAGGACCGCCTGGTCGCGGACATGATCGCGCTGGCCCGCCAGTATGGCCGTTACGGCTACCGGCGCATCGCGGCCCTGCTGCGCGACGCCGGCTGGCAGGTCAACGACAAGCGGGTCGAGCGCCTGTGGCGGCGCGAGGGGCTGAAGGTGCCCGAGAAACAACCGAAGCGGGGCCGTCTGTGGCTGAATGACGGCTCCTGCATCCGGCTGCGCGCCGAGCGGGTGGACCATGTCTAGTCCTACGACTTCGTGCATCACCGGACGTATGACGGCAGGGCCTTCCGCATGCTCAACGTCCTGGACGAGTTCACCCGCGAGAGCCTGGCGATCCGTGTCCAGCGCAAGCTCTCCTCGAGCGACGTCATCGACGTGCTGACCGACCTGTTCATCCTGCGCGGCATCCCGGCCTGGATCCGTTCCGACAACGGCCCGGAGTTCGTCGCCGAGGCCGTGCGGCGCTGGATCGCGACGGTTGGAGCGAAGACCGCCTTCATCGAGCCGGGCTCACCCTGGGAGAACGGCTACATCGAGAGTTTCAATGCCCGACTGCGCGACGAGCTCCTGAACGGGGAGATATTTTACACTCTGAAGGAAGCCCAGGTTCTCATCGAATCGTGGCGGCGCCATTACAACGCGATCCGCCCACATGGCAGCCTGGGATACCGGCCGCCGGCCCCGGAGACGATCGTCTTGCCAAGCTGGCCGCCCGGCTCCGCTACGCTCCGCCGGCCGCCCAGCTTGGCCGGGAAACCGGCAATGCACTAACATTCGACTTGGACCAGTCGACGGGGGCAGGTCACACAACGACACCCGAACGCCAAACTTAGAACTTCCATCCACATTTGACTTGGACACCAGTTTGAAACACTATACCTTAACCAACTCAGATCGCCTTCCGACGTTGCTTCCTGAACAGAAATATCGGTGTCTCGAACAGTGCCTCAACTCACAAAGCGACAACACTACGTTCCACGATTCTATCTTGATCTTTGGAGCGATAACAATGGTCAGGTTGTCCGTCACGATCTTTCGTCCCAGAATCATATTATCAGTACTCCCGAAAACTTACTTCTCCAACGCTACTTCTATGAGAGTGATCGGGACAATCCTGACAATCGTATCGAGAATATTCTTTCAGAAATGGAGGGAGCGGCCGCGTCCATCTTCGACAAAATTACAACAACACTTTCTCAGAATTCCACCGCCATACCGAATGCAGCTAAGACTCTTCAACGGCAATTAAGCACCAGTGATTTGGACGCTTTAGCAGAGTTCTCTGCCTATCAGTATTTGCGCGTTCCTGGGGCCATAGCCCAAAAGGAGCGCGAGCTTTCACCTGCATCCCTGCTCTCAAAGGACCTAAACCGCTCTCTCAACCCAGGGCACTTCACGGAGAGCGGATATGCCTACGTGAGGGACAAGTTCAAGCAAATGAAACTCTTTCTCATGATCTCTCCAGGACGAGAATTGGTAACATCTGACCGACCATGTTTCGACATGAAAGACTCTAACGATGCCCCTCTGCTAGGCGAGGATATTGGACAAGATCCGGGTGTGATATGCTACCTGCCGCTAGCTCCAAGACTGGGGTTAGTATTCCATCATGCTCGCTTCAATACTAAGTCCAACAAAACATCTCGCCTTATATCTCGGACACTAACCGATGGAGAAGTAAAAAATCTAAATTCCCTCGTCATCCAGCAGGCCGAACGTTACGTCATTGCTTCTCAGAAAGAGGACTATATCTTCAAAAACGCGTCCAAGCGCAAAAAAGCACGTTCAGTATAGCGTAACAGCTCTCAGATGAGCGCTATTCTCTCCATTGCTGGTCTGGCGGAGGTGCAGGTATAATGGATAAATCCCCATACCTTCCTGCACGTTCTGATTTCAACGCTCGCTGCTACATTGCGATCAACTGATGAGCTATTGTCCTCACTGTCAAGCGGGACTCTTGTGCCGTCGTCGTGTCCTGAGCCATACACTGGTCTGGCACTCATTGGCAAAAGGTGTGTGCACCCGAGCCCAACGCGTGAGACTCTAGCATTTCGCCTCGGAGGGAGTGGGAGGCTAACTCTACCTCAAATCACTGCAATTGCCGATGTACTTGATCTCCAGCAGACGACTGAAATGGCTCCCACTTCCTTGGCACACTACTATAACCCAAAATATTCCATATCACTGTGCCGCGTACCATGTGTATAAGGCCAACCGGTTTCTAGCGCCGTCATCGTTGTTCAGTAGCGAGCGTAGTGCAGCCAGCTCGGAATCATAGAAATCTTCATTGATGAAGAAATTCAAAGGCACATACACTTCCGAGCGACCAAGCATTGTATCTGAGACGGCATCCCAAATTTCCAACCGCCCATTGCCCAGCATACAACGTTGAAACTCAAGCAAGGCAATTTCCCATGCAATAAATTCCTCTTCCTGCCTATTGGGAGCAAAACCAATTCCATGAAGAGGATCAAATTGCAGCCTCTCTTCTGCAAAATTCAGAATAACTCTAATTCTGACTACTTCTTTGCGCGAAACAAACTCCAACGCCACACCACCGGAAACTTGTCCAATTATCTCTACATCCATATTCTCCAAGTATAGCGCTTCTACACCCTTTCGGGCAATCACGGTATAGTTGTCCGGCAGCTCAACCGTTGTATCCTCTGGAACAGGCTCCGAATTTACCAGCAATTCTAAAATACCCTCGGGAAGAATCTTTCGGAAACCTTCTAGTTCGTATAGATGGCGACCAATGATCGTATGCCGCCTCCGTACGTCGGTCTTTTCTTCAATCGCGAGTTCGGCAAGGTTCTTCATTAGAGGAATATCTTTCTTCAATCGGAAATGGTCATCCACCTCGTCGGGGTTGACATACGGAGTTCTATCAGCATGGGCTATGGCGTTTCTCCCCTCCTCTCGAATGTATTGTCCTACGTCTATGCCAGTGGCGACCAATTCCTCTCGCCTCTCCTTTGCACGGTAATCATCAACCCTGCCCAAAGCTGCGTGGATCCAATTCGCCCTTTCTATCCCGGGAAGCAAGAGGCTGATAGTCTTATATAAACTGAGAAAGGCGTAAAACGGATTGGTGAGAGAGATACCTTCCCGGTAGAATGCGAGCGCTCCACTTTCTTTACTTGTTTGCGGGTTCGGTAAGTGATCGGCCTGAAGATAATCAACAGATGCCCACCCACCAATCACGTGTGTGGGTCGTGGCACTGTTCCTCCACCCCAAGCGATGATCTCAAGACCAGCACCTTCAGCCCAGGCGAGAGCAGTGCAAAATTGCATTATATGTTTTCTTGCTTCATCAGCGCCGAAGTTATTGACATCCGCCCTGAGGGCTACTCCTGCACTCTTTCTCTCTCCAGACGGAAACAGAATGAATTTCATGCTTCCGTACGAAATGGCTTGCAAGCGCACTGGCCAACTAAACTGGGGCTTTACGGTTGCGACAATCCAGTCGCCACGTTCTTGGATGAGTCGATTGGCTTCGTCAAAGGGATCAAGCTTATATCGGGCCACCGTAATCACCTATCGTCGTGAAGTCGAAAACTCGAACTGGCCCCATGGCGTTGCGACAGCATACTTAGCGTTCAGCACGGACGTACTAGGATTAATGCCAACACCTCGCAGCATGGGCAAGATGGCGTGCAGCTCTCATTGCAAGATGCTTGGCGTTGTCGCACCGGGGCATTTGGATATTTTCTCAACCTTAGGTTCCCCACCCTCTCATGTAGCAAAGGGCAGCTGACACGACGAGCCACAGCGCCTCTTCCGGTCGGTCACCTCAAGTCCCAATGTACTGACCACCTCTGGAAAGTCACGCCTAAGGTGGCAACTGGATCATTCTTGACCCAACTCAACGACATACTCGGGTGGCGACAGGAACTCCCGCCGCGTGGTCGGGTCGTCGCGAAAGGAGCCGAGCATGCGGCTTGTTACCAGGCTGACCCCCGGCTTGCGGATACCGCGCGTGGTCATGCACTGATGCGCCGCCTCGATGACGACGCCGACGCCACGTGGCTCGAGCACGTCCTGGATCGTGTCCGCGATCTGCGATGTCAGTGTCAGCGCTTCCTGGATCTGCATCCGCTTGGCGAACACCTCGACAAGGCGCGTGAGCTTGGAGATGCCCACAACCCGTTCCGCCGGCAAGTACCCGACATGCGCTATTCCCAGGATAGGAACGATGTGGTGCTCGCAGTGTGATTCGAGGCGAATGTCGCGCAAGACGATCATCTGGTCATGGGCGGCAGTCCTCTCGATAGTCGAGGCCAGCAAGGCGACCGGGTCTTCGGCGTATCCGGCGAAGAACTCCTCGTAGGTCAACCTGCATTAGTTTTGTTCCCTCATGCTCCCTTGTGACATCCGGACCCCGCGTGGCGGTTCGGGGATTGTCTTCGCAAGTGCGCGGCGGGCGCTGCCGCTCAAGCGCCGCTCGGGCTACATGCCGGTTGCACTAACAGGCTGATGAAAAACTCCTATGTTCCCACCTTGTTCTAAGAAAACGGAAATACGAATGAGAATCGAACTTAGAACAGAAGGGAATCATTGGTCGGGTCCGAAGGGTTTTTCGGCAGCCTGCTAAAGCTTTCAACGCCCGGCTGCCTGAGCGGTCAGGAAGCGCGATTAGGACGCCCTTCGCCGCGTTGGTTCACATCTGCCTCACAGTGCGAGGCTATCCCCCTCAGCGGCCACGCTTGTTGCCTATCCCGGATAGCCGAACTGCCGACAAGTCGTGGCATGGGGAAGACTTTCCCGGATGTCCGGGATGCCGCTCAGAAGGATGGCCTCATGCGGATGAACCGTATAGGCGCAGAGGATGTACTCGTTCCAGTGACTTGACTCCGGACCGTACTTCATCAGATGGCTGCGCGGGTCATCCGTCCGGGGCGGTTTCTTCGCCTTCATCCGCGCGAGCTCGCGCTTGATATAGTTGACAAAGACGCGCTCGGGATAGTCCCGGATGACGTAGGGCGTTTTGAACACGATATGTCGGCGACACAATGGGTGGGGCGGCGGAAGCACGCGCACGAACCAGATCTCGCCCTCACCCCGACTCTACCCGCGCTAGGGGAGGCCAGCGTCTGGGCCGGCAATGGTACCGACGCGGTGGGCCTGGAGGGTCCCATCGATCCAGACGCCTTCACGGACGTCCTCCCGGCAGAGCTCCCCGGCGGCGCGGGCGTCAGGCTTTGCCGCAAGAGCCCTCTGCCTACTCTATTCCCGACGTGGTCGGCATCGGGGTTACTGACGCCTGGCGCCGAAGGCTCCGGCAATGCCGTCCCTGCGGAACTCGCCGCCCACTTCCTGGTGCCCTGGGCCGGTGAACATGCCAACAAGGTAGTCGTAACGTTCCCCGCCGCTCTCCCGCGAAACCCTGCCGAACAAGCCGTCTTTGAGAGGAAGGTCGTCCCAGCCCATGTCACGGCGCTGGGTTCCCTCGGTGACGTTATGGACGTCGGTGAACAACACGTCGACATCGGCAGCAGCAAGATCGTCAATCACGATCTTCGCGTCTCCGAGAATCACGTCTGGCCGTTCGCGCTGCAGCGAAGCCGAGGCCGGATCCTCCATCCCGACCATGACGCCCGTCCACGTGGCCGGCCCAACGCCCGCCGGCGTCGTTCCCGAATAGCTGCCGGCCATGTAGCCCAGGACACCGCCCCCGGCATAGAGCGGGTCGAAGTCATCAGTGTCATCCGTTTCCGCGCAACCCGGCGAGCCGATCATGCACCAGCGCGTGACTGACACGTTGAAGTGCGTGTAATCGAGCCAGCCGCCGAGGGCCAGAGAATCGAAGAGATATGTTTCCGTGTATTCTGTCCCTCTCTCCGGTTCGAGGGTTTCGGTGCGGGTGAAGCGGCTCTTGAATTCGGCGAGAGGGACGTCGTCGTGCTCCAGCACCGGAGCGAATGCCCAGGCGCCATCCGGAGGCGGATCGAAGTCGCATTCGCCGGGAGAGCATGCCTCGGCATCCACCGGGAAGTCCGGATAGGTTTCCACCGGAGTGACCGACCCGGGATCGTTGCCCACACTGACGGGTCCTGCCAGGAACACTCTATGGGTGGACCTCCTCGCAACCGACCTCCAGGCCTCGGACACCTGTTCGCTCGTCATGCCGAGTGTCGGACTTCTGTCCTGGAAACGCTGCCACTTCTCCAACAGAGACAGCATCTCACTGTCGTCGCCGGTTCCGTCCATGCCGTCAAGGTTCGGCCTGTCGCTGCCGCCGCAGCCGGAAAGAGCCAGCGCCAGCGCCGCCACCGAAACGAACGAGGAAACCCCAAGCCACCGGGAATGCATTGCCAAGCCCCTCCTCGCGCTTCATACCGTGGAGTCGCTCCGTCACCAAACTTCTGGCCGCGATGTCATTCCGCCGGAATGCGGACGATACGCAGCACATTCGTTGCGCCGGGGGTGCCGAAGGGCACGCCCGCGGTGATGATCACCGTGTCTCCTGGCCCGGCGACATCTTCGAGCGCGGCGGCGGCCACGGCCTTGCGCACCATTTCGTCGAAGTCGCGCACATCGGCCGTATGCACGCTGCGAACGCCGCAGGTGAGTGACTGGCGCCGCGCGGCGGCGAGTTCCGAGGTCACGCCCACAATCGGCTGCTCCGGTCGCTCCCGGGCGGCGCGAAGCGTGGTCGAGCCGGAGGTGGTGTAAGTCACGATGGCGGCCGCGCCGATCGTGTCGGCCACCTGGCGGGCAGCGGCGGAGATGGCGTCCGCCGAAGTTGCCAGGGGCGGGCGCTGTTGGGTCGCCGCGATGCGCCGATGCGACGGATCGCGCTCCACGCGGTCGATCACCCGGCCCATGATCTCGACCGCCGCCGTCGGATGGGCGCCGGCCGCGGTCTCCGCCGACAGCATCACCGCATCGGCGCCGTCATAGACCGCGGTCGCCACATCGGAGACCTCGGCGCGCGTGGGCGCCGGCGCATGCACCATCGATTCCAGCATCTGGGTCGCCACGATCACCGGCTTGCCCGCGTCGCGGCAGGTGCGGATGATCGTCTTCTGCGCGACCGGTACCTCTTCCAACGGCATTTCGACCCCGAGATCGCCGCGCGCCACCATCACCGCGTCGGCAGCCGCGACAATTTCCTCTATGCAGTCGAGCGCGGCCGGCTTCTCCACCTTGACAAGGACTTGTGCCCGGCTGCCGATCAACCGGCGCGCCTCCGCGACATCCTCCGGGCGCTGCACGAAGGAGAGCGCGATCCATTCCACGCCGAGCCCGAGCGCGAAGCGCAGGTCCGTGCGGTCCTTTTCGGTGAGCGACGAGATCGGCAGCACCACACCCGGCAGGTTGATGCCCTTGCGGTCGCTGAGGCGCCCGCCGTCCACCACCTGCGTCTCCAGCGCCGCCTCGGACTTGGACAGCACCTTCAGCCGGAGCCGCCCGTCGTCGAGCAGCATGTCGTCGCCGGCGCGCACGGCCGAGAAGATCTCCGGATGGGGCACGGAGGCGCGGGCGGCAGTGCCGGGACGCTCGGAGCGGTCCAGCATGAAGCGCCGGCCCGGCTCCAGCTCGACGCTCCCGCCCTCGAAGGCGCCGACCCGGAGCTTCGGGCCCTGCATGTCGGCCATGATGCCGATCGGCCGTAAAGCGTGGCGCTCCAGCTCGCGCAGTATGCGGTGGCGCCCCGCATGATCCTCGGGCCGACCGTGACTGAAATTGAAGCGGAACACGTCGACGCCGGCCTCGTACAGCTCCTCGATGGCGTCTTCGCTTGAGGTCGCCGGTCCGAGCGTGGCGACGATCTTGGCTCTCCGCGTGCGGCGCATCACATCCCCTCTTTCCAAGCCTCAACCAGAATGGCCCTGAATTCGTTGACGCTGGTTCGTGTCAGCCCCGTGACGACAAGATCGCCCAGCACGGCGAACACGGCATGGGCGCTTGGGATACACACGCGACGCGCGCCCACTCGCGTGTGCCAGAACCTTCATTACGAATGGTGGGGAGACCTCTCCCGAGACTTCATGGTGAGGAGATACCGGTAAAGCTTCACAATCAGTCGCTTTTCATTCTTTTCCAGCCGAAGCCGAGCGGCGGGGGTCAGCATCATCGTCCGGCAGGGCTGGTCCGCAATCATGGCCGTCTCGGCCGCATACGGCCCGAAGGCACTGCGCGGCTCGACCGCATCGCCTGGGCCGCACTGAAAGAGCCGCGTGCCATTGACATCGTAGGCGGAAGCTTGGCCGCTTATCAGCAGTTGCAGGCCGTTCTGTCGCTCGCCTATCGAGACGATGGCCTCGCCGGCGTCGTAACTGCGAGGCTCCAACCAGTCCCGGAGCTCGTCCACCGTGTCCTCGAACAGAATCTGGCGGTCGAGATGGCGCTCCATATCGCCGACGACTCGCTCCAGCTGCGTGTCTCTCCAACCCCTTTCTTCGCCCTGGTCCGACCGCCACGCTTCGAGGACGATGTCCTCGCAGCGCTCCAGGGCGCGGTCCGCGTTAGGCTCGAACAGCAGGTTGTCGTAAACGGCTAAGGGAAGATTGCGCTCCAGTCCGCTCTTGAGTTTCTCTGCCGCGGCGCTGAACACCACCCGCGCTCCGACGGAGTGCGCGGTATGTACGAACCTGCAGAGCGCGCTGATGGCCGAAAAGTCGAATCCTGAGACGGCACCGAAATCCAGCAGGATGCAGTCCGGCCGACGCGTGCTGTCCAGGGACTGCTTGAGGCGATCCAGCAGGGAGCCCACGCTGCCGAAGAAGACGTAGCCGCGCAGGCGGTACGCCTGTATCCGTTCTCCCTCGGTCCGCAGGATCGCTCGATCCGGAATGGGGCGGATCCTGTTGCTGTGGCGCTGACGGGCGGTGAAGCTGGATTCGATCAACTCTACGCGGCTGAGGCGAACGGCAAAGAAAATCATGGTGATCGCCATTCCGACGCCCACTCCCTCAAGAAAACCAAGGAGCACAATCGTGACGGCGATCAGCAGGACAATCGCGTATTCCGTCAACGGCAGCCGCCTGCGGCTCTTCACGATCCACTCATCCAGAAGACCGAGGCCGATAAAGAGCAACGACCCTGCGATGATCGGCACGGGGACGAAATTCAGGAGTGAGTCGCCCAGGAGAACGACACAGCCAATCACGATGGCCGCAACGACGCCGGTCAGCCGCGTTCGCGCCCCGAACCTGTCGCTGAGTATGGAAAACGGAAACACCATACTTCCACCTGAGCCGACGCCCAAACCGGCCATCACGCTGGCTGCACCCGTCGCACTGAACTCCCTGTTCCACTCCAATTCCACGTTCGTGGCCAGTTCAAGGGAACTCAAATGCATGGCCACGGCGATCAGGGTCACCACGATCAGGGTCAGTATGTTGGGAACCTGGGCAGCCACCTCGGCCCAATCCACGTGCGTCAGATCGCCGGGTTGAATGGCAGGCCACAGGCCTCCTTCGGCCGTGCCGGCGAACAGCAGGCCCGCCGCCCTTGCCTCGTCTCCCGAGAGTTCGATGACGGCAAAGACCAGATGATACAGCATGGCGATGATCAGGAGACTCGCCGGCAGAATGAAATGGCTGTTCCAGCGCTTCGTGACGAAGAAGAGGCCAAAACCATAGGCTACGCCCGGCCCCCATCTCCACAGCATGTCGGGCTCCAACAACGAGGAAAGCGTCTCCAGCGTTACCCCCATCAGTGACAGGGCAGCCGCACACAGCATTACCCCTGTCCCGGCGATGAACCCGCCCGCTACGGAATAGGGGATGAAACGGACCAGTTTGGCGAGCCGAAATTGTCCCACCATTAGAAAGAAAATGCCCATCGCCACCGAGCCGACGATTATCACCGTGGCAGTGGTCACAAAACGTGCGAGAGAATCGTCCTCCACGCCTACCGTTGAGCCGATCACAACCAACACCATCGCGGAAGGCACCGCTGTCACAGAGACCGCGCCGCGGTAGCCGCTGGTCAGGGCGATCACCAGGCACACGACGAAACCGCCGAATACCACCATGATCGTGCCTTGAGAGAGAAACGGCGCCAACGGGCCTGAAAATATTAGCGCTCCCACAGAAATCAGGTATGCGCAGCAGATTATGCCCACGACCAAACCGACCGAAAGCGCCGAGAACATCTTCGTCGAGAAGGCGTCGGCGCGGAGCTCGGATATCAGATTCATCTCTGGAGATTCCGTTGACCGGGCCTATGTTGTGTGGTGCTGAGTCTCCGTATCTCGCCTGCTACGGCCCTTCCCCTGGGGCATGTGCGCTGACTTGTTCAGCGTCATAGGAGAAACGTCCCGACAACCGAGGCGAGCGGCGCAAAACCGCTTTGATCAGTGCTCGATCGCTCGCGACTCCCTCTCCCCGGGCCTCCTCATACCGCGCGCTCCCACGCGTCGGCGCACGCAATTGAGGCCAGGTTAGAGTCAAGGTCAGCGTCTACTAGGGATCTAGACGCCCTCGACGAAGACGAAATTGGAGTTGCTGGAGCGAGCCAGTATCTGCTTGGGGCCTTCGAACTCCGGAGAGTCGTACCAGGCCTTCGCCTGGTCCATGCTTCCGAACTCGATCACGACCAGGCGGCTAGGTGTCCAGTCGCCTTGCGCTACCTCGAGCTTGCCCCCCCGAATCAGATATGTGCCTCCATATTGCTGAACCGTCGCCGGAACCGCCTCCGCAAACTCCGCAAAGAGCTCCTGGTCCGTAATGCTCATGTCTGCGACCAAGTAGCACGCCATTTTCTGTCTCTCCCGTGTTAGTCGGGCAACGGTGACGCAAGGTGGCGCCACTTTGCCGTCTCCCGGTGGCGCTCTTCGGCCGAATGCAGCGGGGCGCGATCCGTGAAACCGTTCATCCCCGCATGGCGCTACGGAGCGCCACCGAATGCTGTCCCTGTATCAAGTTAGCGTGTAGATGTCGAATTTGTCCGACTCTCTAACGCAAAATCCCCATTATCAGCGTGTAGCAGGTCCAGATGGCCGCAGTCGTTCGCCATCGGGTCCTCTGGCGCCGAGCCGAAACGAATTTCCGGAACATGACACTAGGTGAGGCCAATGTGCGGCGCATCTATGGCGGTTTTTCCGGCACTCGCCTGAAGTCTTGGAACGATGCGATCAAGACGCTCGCCATTCTGCAGCATCAGCAGCGGAGTAACAGCACGGGCAAGAACGCATCCGATATTGCGCTGGTGATAGATGCCATGGACCTAATGCACAAGGGAACGCACGACGGTTTCTGTCTTGTTAGCTCGGACAGCGACTTCACGCGGCCTGCGCAACGTCTGCGCGAGGAAGGGGTGGTGGTCTACGGATTTGGCGAGCGCAAGGCGGTCGAGGCGTTCCGCAATGCCTGTAACCGATTCATCTATGTCGAGAACCTGGAGGAGGCGGGTGTTGAAAAGGACGGTGCAGGAGACTCCCCGGCGGCGTCACAATTGAAGAAGGAGCCGCCTTCGAAAGCCGTGAAGATTATCGCGAGGGCGATCGAGAGTGCGGACGAGGACGGCTGGGCGAACCTTGGTGGAGTCGGTAGCCGTATCCAAGGTGCAAATCCGGACTTCGATGCGCGCACCTATGGCTGTCGAATTTTTGAGCGAGGTAGTGGAAAAGTCCGGCGAGTTCGAAATCCGGAAGGAACAGGGCGTCGTCTATGTCCGCCGCAAGACCCGAAGCCGCAAGAAGTCAGGCTCAACGAAGGGGGCAGGCCCGTGAACTCTGCGGGATTCTCCGTTGACGAGTGACTCGATCGGCTGGCGCCGGCACTTGCGTAGCTGGCTGAGGCGTAGGAGCCCTCCCAGCCTGTTGATCGCCGTTCAGACTTGATCCGACGAAATTACGGAAGTTCAACAGCTCATCGTGGTGTTGGGTGTGCAATCCACACACCGAACAGCACCTACACAGGGTCGCCTTCTTCACCATATGATGCCCGCCGTGCCGCTTCTCCCATAATCCGCTGTCCACCTAAAGCCCTGAACGCGCGAAAGGGCGGGACAGGGATCCCATTGGATGGAGACTTGCTGTCTTGACCGGCGACGCTGAAACGCTGGCCCTGCTGCGCAGGGCGCTGAACGATGGAACGGCTGAGTTTCACGACGGCCAGTTCGAGGCCATCGACGCGCTGGCGAACCGGCGCGAACGCCTTCTAGTCGTGCAGCGGACAGGATGGGGCAAGAGCTTCGTCTATTTCATCGCCGCGCGTTTGCTGCGAGATCGCGGTCGCGGGCCAACACTGATCGTTTCGCCGCTTCTGGCGCTGATGCGAAACCAGATCGATGCCGCGCGTCGCCTCCGCCTCATGGCGCTCTCGATCAACTCGACCAATCGCGACGCCTGGGCGGACATTGAGGGGAAACTTCGCGCAGACCGCGTCGACGTGCTGCTGATATCGCCCGAGCGACTGGCCAACGAGAACTTCGTCGAGAACGTCCTAATGCCCATGGCTGGGCGCATCGGCCTGCTCGTGGTCGACGAGGCGCACTGCATCTCCGACTGGGGGCACGACTTCCGGCCCGACTACAGGCGTCTGGTCAACGTGCTCCATCTCATGCCCGACAACGTGCCGATCCTGGGCACGACGGCGACCGCAAACGACCGCGTGATCGCGGATGTCAGGGCCCAGCTGGGCGACGTCGGAATCCTGCGCGGAGGGCTGCACCGCCGGAGCCTTGAGTTGCAGAACATCCGCATGCCTTCAGAACATCCGCATGCCTTCCCAGGTGGAGCGCTTGGCCTGGTTCGCCCAGCATATCGATGCGCTGCCCGGCACCGGCATCATCTATACGTTGACGACGCGCGATGCCGAACGGGTCGCGAAATGGCTCGCCGGGAACGGCATATCCGCCGCGGCGTACCATGCCGGTGTGACCGACGAGCGTCGGCAGCAGCTCGAGGAGCGATTGCTCGGGAACCGCATCAAGGCGCTGGTCGCCACCACAGCTCTCGGCATGGGCTACGACAAACCCGACCTGGGATTCGTTGTGCATTTCCAGGCGCCGGGCTCCATCGTCGGCTACTACCAGCAAGTCGGGCGCGCCGGCCGCGCGATTGATCGTGCTGTTGGGATCGTGCTGTCGGGGCAAGAGGACGCCCATATCCATGGGTATTTCCGTCGTAGCGCGTTTCCCGATGAAGACTGGGTCAGGGAGATACTGCTGCTTCTCGAGGAGGGCGACGGGCTCGGCATCCGCGATCTCGAATCCGCGCTCAACCTGCGCTACGGCCAGATCGATCAGGCGCTGAAGTTCCTCTCAGTTGAGAACCCGGCCCCGGTCGTCAGGATGGACGGCAAGTGGCGCCGCACACCGGTTCCCTACAACATGGATCACGAGCGCATCCGCCGCCTCACCGGCCAGCGCGAGACGGAGTGGCAAGAGGTGCAGCGCTACATCGACCATCGCGGGTGCCTGATGGAGTATCTCGCCCGAGCGCTCGACGATCCGGAGCCCGGGCCATGCGGCAAGTGTGCCTCATGTCTCGGCCGACCAGTGGTGTCGCCCGCTTACGATCGCAGCACAGCGCCTACTGCGGCCCGCTTCCTGGATCGCTCCGAGCTGGAACTGGTCTGCAACAAGCAGGCTCCCTGGAACGCCTTCGCCGAGTACGGATTGCAGGGATACCTGCCTGCCGGCGAGCGCGCCGAGACCGGACGAGTCCTGTCCCGCTGGGGCGACCCCGGCTGGGGCCGTGCGGTCGCGGTGGACAAGGGCAGGGGCCACTTTCGCGATGCGCTGGTCGATGCCGCCGCGGAAATGCTTCGTGAGCGCTGGCGACCTGACCCGCCACCCGTATGGGTCACCTGCGTCCCGTCCCTGAAGCGCCCCCAATTGGTTCCCGACTATGCGGCCCGGCTCGCCCGCGCGCTGGGCTTGCCGTTCGAGGAAGCGGTCCGCAAGGTGAGGGACAACGACGAGCAGAAGGCGCAGCACAATCGTTATTATCAGTGCCGTAATCTCGACGGCGTCTTCGCGGTGGGCGACAGGGTACGCTCCGGTCCGGTGTTGCTCGTCGACGACGTGGTCGATTCTGGATGGACGCTGACCGTTGTTTCCATGCTCCTGAGACGCGCCGGCAGTGGCCCGGTCTGGCCGATGGCGCTGGCAAGCGCGAGCTTCGCGAGTTGACATGACCGGCGACCCCGGCACACAGACGGCGTTGCTGCTGACGGTCTCCCTCGGCAAGGCCGACCGGGAGGGGGCAAAGCCGCTTTCGCCTGGTGAATGGGCGCGTCTGTCGGGCTGGCTCGACGAGCGCGGTCTCGATCCGTCCGCCCTGCTGCAGAACGAGTTCAGGGACGTGCTCTCTGGATGGGATGACCGGTCAATCCTGTTGGATCGTCTGGACGGTCTACTCGGCCGAGGTGCCGCGCTCGGCCTCGCGGTGGAGAAGTGGCAGCGAGCCGGCCTGTGGATCCTAGCCCGGTCCGCCCTCGACTATCCGACGCGTCTCGCGCGGCGCCTGGGGCCGACAGCGCCTCCCGTACTATTCGGATGCGGTAACCCACTCCTCCTGGAACGCGGCGGGCTTGCCGT
The DNA here is from genome assembly GCA_022826345.1 of Alphaproteobacteria bacterium. The sequence goes on along the minus strand of JAJDVB010000094.1, from coordinate 91,847 downwards.
CGTCGGGTCGCGCGACGCTAGCGAATACGATCTGGACTTCAGCAAGGGTCTCGGCGAGACCGTGTCGCAGCAGGGCTACTCGATCGTTTCCGGTGGCGCGCGCGGCGTCGACCGGAGCGCAATGAAGGGAGCGTTCGACAGCGAGGGCACCGCGGTTGCCGTGCTTGCCGACAGCCTGCTGCGCGCCGCGACGTCCGCGCTTTACCGCCGCCCGCTGCTTTCCGGAGACCTCGCTCTGGTTTGCGCGGTCAACCCGGAAGCGCGCTTCAATGTAGGAAACGCGATGGCCCGCAACCGCTACATCTACTGCCTCGCTGACGCGGCCGTGGTCGTGGCCAGCGCGCGCGGCAGCGGTGGCACGTGGAACGGAGCCTGCGAGAACGCGAAGGCGGGCTGGGTGCCGCTGTGGGTCAAGCGGACTTCCGATCCTGCTTCTGGTAATGCCGGTCTGATTGAGCAGGGCGCGCTCCCGCTGCCCGATCCGCTGGAATCGGTTGCGACCCTGTTCGAGCTATCGGACGAGGTCTCGGCGCCGATCACGGCCGGTTTCTCCGAAGAGACTCGCGCTTGGGATACGATGAGTCCCGAAGCCATGCCGATCGCCGCGCAGGACTCCGCTGTGCGCGCGGCTCCGGAGAACCTCGATTTCTACGGCCTGTTCCTGGCGCGGCTCACGGCGGCCACGGCCGATGGGCCGCTCTCCGGCGCCGACGTGGCGACGCGTCTCGGTATCGCGAAAGGGCAAGTGGAGAAGTGGCTCAAGCGTGGCGTCACCGAGGGAGCGGTGGAGAGGGTCACCGGTCCGGTCCGGTATCGCGCCCCGCATCGGGTACAATCCCTGCCGCTGGAAGGGCCGGCAGCCGACCAATCGGCGCCGCGCGAACCAGACACTGTGCCGACGGCAGTCTTGAGCGGGCTGGGATTCCAGGACCTGTTCCTGGTATGGCTTGGAAAACTGACGGCGGACGAACCGTGCTCTTCCGCCGCCATCGCACAAAGCCTTGGCGTGGCACCGGGTCAGGTAAACGAATGGCTCCGGCGCGGTGTCGCCGATGGCAGAATCCACAAGACGAACAAACCTGTCCGGTATCGTTTGCACGTGTAACCCGCGTATTTCCTGAGGAGGCGTCGACTTTCACCCAGGCTAGGCGTCGAGGGATTTGGCGGCTAGGCCAGGCTGTCGAATTCCTCTGGTTTGCAGAGATTGAAGACCTGCGCAACACCCCAAATGTTTTCCAGTTTCGCTCCGGCGCAAAGTCCCGCCGTCGGCGACAATTCGCCCCATATCAGGAGTATCTGGAGCTCCACCGAACCGTCTCCACCTTGAGGTGAAGGCCCTCGCGTTCCTGAAGGCGGCCGATGACCTCGAACAGGTTCCGCGCTTGCGGATTGCCGTTCGGGCCGAACATGCGCATCAGGCTCTTGGGCGACTTCTCGGTCAAATCGCCGAGCTCCTGAAACCCGATCGTGGCGTTGATGTAGTCGCGCAGCACCGCCTTGCCGGTGTCCACGTCACCCGACAGCAGGCACTCGACACCCTCCTTGAGCAGTTCCTCACGGAAGGCCGGATCGCGCGCGATACGCGCCTGGATCGTTTCCTTGAAGTCCCGTGTAAGGGGCATGGTCCTTAGTCCTCTTATCGCTTGCGCCGCTTGTAGTCCCGCCAGTGGCGCTGCGCCGTCTCGACATCCAGTCGCTGCCGTCTCTTGGTCCCGCCGCCCAGGAGGATGACCAACGCATCGCCATCCTTGCCGAAATAGATCCGGTAGCCGGGGCCGAAGTCTATCCTGTGCTCGAAGACGCCGGCACCGACACCCTTGACGCCGGAGAGGTTTCCCTGCTCCAGCCTGACCAGAGCCGTCGCCACCCTAGCTGCGGCCTGTGCATTGAGCCGATTGAACCATCTCGCGTAGTGGCTGCGGCCTTCGTGGTCGACATATTCCCGAATTGCGATCATTGCCATTTGGGTAACTCAAGTGTTACCACAAGGCGATCTGGGGCTTCAAGGCTCGTCTGGATAGTAATGTGCCCCGTTGTCCCGCCACCTCGGCAATGCCTCTTCTGCAGCCCAAGCTTGGGGTTCCTTGCCCAGCCTGGCATTCAGCACATCGCGGTAGCATGTCGTGCGGGTCCATTCTCCCTTTCCGGCCTCATCCTGCCACTTCAGAAATATGGCTGGCGATGCGGTTCGCGGCCGATTTGACGGGATCGTTGGCGAGGTGGGCATAGCGGGCGGTGGTCTGCACCTGGGTGTGCCCGAGCAGCTTACCGATCATCGGCAGGCCCTCGCCGACCAGCAGGCCGCCGCTGGCGAAGGAGCGTCGGAGATCGTGGATCCGCACGTCTTCGAGGCCGGCCCGCGCCCTTATACGCCTCCACGGGTGCTGGAGATCAGTCAGATGGCTCCCCGGCTTGCGGCCCGCGATCACCCACGGATTGTCCTCCCGCCTGTCGATCCCCCGTAGCACCTCGATCGCCGGGTCCCCGAGAAGCACCACCTTGGCACCCGTCTTGGTGTCCGGGAGCCTGAGCTCGCCAGCCTCCAGTTCGACATGTTCCCAGCGCAGCTTCTGGATCTCAGACAGCCGGCAGCCCGTCAGCATCAATAGGCGGACCGCCGCAATGGCGGAGGCCGTCTCGGAGCGCTCCTGCTCGATCTCCCGCAACGCCGCGCCCAAGCGCTGGTACTCCTCGTCAGACAGGAAGCGCTCGCGCTTCTCCTCCTTGAACCGCTTCACATGCCGGCAAGGGTTGGAGCCGTCTGGCCGCAGCTCCCACAGCTCGGCGAGGTTCATCATCTTCGACAGCACCGCCAGCGTCCGGTTGGCCTGATAGGGAGTGTCCCGCATGTCGTGATGCAGCGCCGCGATGTCGCTGCGCTGAACATCCGGCACCCGGCGGTTGCCGATCCGGGGATTGATGAGCATCTCAATCGAGTGACGGTAGTCCTTTGCCGTGCTTGGCTTGCAGTGATCGGAAACATACTGGTCGAGAAAGCGTTCTCCCAACGCCCGCATGGTCGGAGCCTTGGACCTGCGTCCTGCAGGGTTCTTGCCGGCTCTCGCGTCGGTGATGATCTCGGCGGCCCGCACGCGGGCATACGTGGCGGAAACGGCCGTGCAAGGCCCGATGGTCATCTTGATGATTCTACCGCCGAAGCGCGTCTTGACGATGAAGACCTTGCGTCCGGAGGGATGGACCCTCACACCGAAGCCCTTGAGGTCGTCGTCCCAGACGACGCGCTCGCGTTCGAGGGGCTTCAGGGCATCGACGGTGCGCTTGGTGATCCTTGGCATGGCGATAATCCTTGCGTCAAATCCTCAGGTACCCTATAGGTACCTGAGGACAGTAATCTCAGGGACATTCTAGGCCTCTCCGCACCGAGAGAGAAGCGCAGAAACACAAGGAAAATCAACCTCTAGGGACCTCAGGACAACTCCAGGCCACGAGCTCGAACCAAACTCTTAATCAGCGGGTCCTAGGTTCGAGTCCTAGTGCGCCCACCAGTCTTTTCAAGGGCTTAGGTGGCTTACCCGAAACCGCCGAAACTGCTGTGTCACCGGGATGTCACCGCAGTGCCGCAGGCCCGCGCTCCGGGCACCCCAAGAGTTGAAGCGGATGCGTCGCTTGCGGCCGGGCGCAAGCCGGCGTCCTCCTATGTCTCGGGTCCAGACACACTCCAGCGGCGGTCTTGTCTATCGGGTGGACAAAATACCATTTCGCCCTGATAGCCCTTGCAAGGCCCGCCATCTGCCCACCTTAAAATCTGAAATGACAGTCAGTCTCATTACTGAAAAATTGACCGGAAATCATGATAATCATTCCTATTTCGAAGAATAATAGGAATTGATTGCAGAGATAAAGCGAGTAGTTTCCGAACATACGTCGGAATTCTATCCGTCAGAGGTGCTTTAGTTCTTGCAATCTCCTGGCTTTTATACTATTGCTTTAGATAATGGTGGCTTAGTGAGCATTGGTAAATTATGGAACAGACTATGGTCGGCAGCCACCACCCCCGGACGGGTTGGAGCGCGTGGAGGAGATTATGAAGGGCGACGCAAGGGTCATCGAGTGTCTCAACGCGGTGCTGAAGAACGAGCTGACCGCGATCAACCAGTATTTCCTGCACTCGCGGATGCTCCGGAACTGGGGCGTCTCCAGGCTCGCGAAATACGAGTACGACCAATCCATCGACGAAATGAAGCATTCGGACGAGATCATCGAGCGCATCCTGTTCCTCGAAGGCCTGCCCAATCTGCAGGACCTCGGCAAGCTCATGATCGGCGAGGACGTGAAGGAAATCCTCGACTGCGACCTCGCCCTCGAGAACATGGCGATCCCTACCCTTCGGGAGGGAATCGCGCTCTGCGAGCAGGTCGACGACTACGTGACACGGCACCTCCTGCGCGAGATCTTGGAGAGCGAGGAAGAGCATGTCGACTGGCTGGAGACCCAGCACGAGCTGATCAAGCGGATGGGCCTCGAGAACTACGTCCAGCTACAGAGCGAGCCGGCCGACGACTGAGGCGACAGATACCTGCGGAGAAAACGAGCCCCCGGCTATTCGGCGGCGCCTGTTTCCCGGCTCAGCGGTTTCTGGACGGGGGCAGCATCGGAAGGGAGTGCCGTCTGCGCCTCGTCGTCGACCGTGCTGTCCGAGATGAGCGCGCGAAGGGCTCGCGCCGCCTGGACGATATCCGCCGGCTTCAGCGCGGCCCACGCGTGCATCAGGGGTGCGCGCCCTGGCCGACGGCCCGCTCCCTGATGGGTGCCGCCGGGCTGCCGTGCGGCCGGTCCTCGTGGATCCTGTCGATCAGGCCCTGGGCGAAGCTCAGGCAGCGCCCGCACTGGGGCCCGTTGCCAAGCTCCTGATAGGCCTTGCGCGCGCACCGGACACCGGCCCGCGCGACGGCGCGGATTTCGGTGTCCCGGTAGGCGTTGCAGACGCACACATACATGGCGGCACTCCGCTCTATACCCTGATCTTGAAGAGAATGCGAACGAGTGTCAATGAGAATTTGTGTCAGGCGCGTTCTCAGGCCTCACGTGCCCTACGAGACCGGCGCGGCGACCAGGTGATTGTCTCAGCGGGCGGCTTCGAAGCCACCGACGGCGAGCAGTCGTGTTGTGCCCGAGCGGGCATCGATGACGACCACGCCGCCCCGCCCGCTGCTGGCCAGGAATTCGCCCGGCTGGGCACCCGGAGCGACGCCGCAGCCGTCGCTCACCGTGGCCGAAGACAGGTAGCGGCCTGTGCCGGCATCCCAGACCGTCACGAGGTTGCCGCGCGGTGCGGAGACGGCGATGGTCCGGCCGCTCCGGTCGAAGCAGACGCTGCCGCAATAATTCTTCATCGCGCGGAGGACGCTGTGCGGCCCCGGCAAGACGTGCAAGTGGTCTCCTCCGCGCTGCAGAGCGACCAGAGGGACGCGGTCTTGCGCCGGGCCCTCGTACTGCATGGCAACGGCGACCGTATCGTCCGGGCCTACGGCCAGATGGCGGATGCTGAGCCGATGCAGGGCGGGGTCGAGCGTCACTTCCCGCCGAAGAGCGCCGCTCCGCCTGTCCACGAAACAGAGAGACGGCGCCATGGTCGGCAGGTTGAGCTTGACGCGCGGCAGGTCGGGGTGGGTCGCGATGCCGCCGTTGGCGACAACCAGGGTCTCGCCGTCGGAGAGTAGCGCGATCTCGTGCGGGCCGACGCCGCGGGAGGGAAGCTCGTCCACTCGCGCGTAGCCGCGCGCCGCGTCGTAGACGCCGATGACGCCGCGCTCGCCGTCGATATCGTTCTCCGTGGCGTAGAGCAGCCCTCCGTCCGGGCTGAAAACGCCGTGGCCGCAAGAGTGGCGCCCGGTGGGCGTCTCCACCCGGCGGACGATGGTGCTCCGTTCGAGATCGATGACCAGCGCGAAGCGGCCGGGGCGTCTTGCGAAATGCACGGCGGCGCATCCGTCAGGGTGTGCGGCGAAGGAATGACCCCGCCCCGGCAGGGGCAAATCGCAGACGCGGGCGCCTTCCGCCGTGAAGCCGCTGAGTCGACGGGGCCGAAGCGCAGGTGCTGAACGGCCATCCACGCGTCCATAGCGTCGTGAAAGCCGGCACGGAGCCGCTCCCGATCAGCGGCGCTCCCTCCGGTGCAGAACGCCTCCGCAGCTCCGGCGAAGGCGTCCGTTGCCGCAGCCAAGCGCTCGCAGCGAGGCAGCGCATGACTCTCGATCAGGGCGGCGTTCACGGCGGCATAATCCGCCGGCGCGATCTCCTGCGCGTGCGAGGTGGATGTTGCCCCCACGAGGATCAAACCGATCAAGGAGAGCGCCAGGCAAATGCGGGTCATGTTGATGGGCCCCTTGGTCAGAGCGACCGCAGGAAGGCAAGCAAGGCCGCGCGCTCCTCGCGCGTCATGGCGACGACGCGCTGTTTCGCCGCCTCCGCCTCGCCGCCGTGCCAGAGAATCGCTTCGAGCAGGTTGCGCGCGCGGCCGTCGTGCAAAAAGAGCGTGTGGCCGCTCACGGTCTCCGTGAGCCCGATGCCCCAGAGCGGCGGCGTGCGCCATTCGCGGCCGTTGGCCACGCCCTCGGGCCGGCCGTCGGCGAGCCCTTCGCCCATGTCGTGGAGCAGGAGGTCGGTGTAGGGCCAAATCAGTTGGAAAGACTGCTCCTCACCGATGGAGTCCCGGCGCGTCACGAACTTGGGCGTGTGGCAGCCGGTGCAGTTGGCGTCGTAGAAGAGCCGCTTGCCCGCGAGCACCTGTGGACCCCCGATGTCGCGCCGCGCCGGCACGCCGAGATTGCGCGTGTAGAAGGTGAGCAGGTCGAAGAGAGCGGCGCTGGCCTCGACCGTGTTCCGCGCCGAGGCGCCGCCGTGCGGCGCGGCCTGGCAGGCCCCCTGAGCTGCGGTGCAGTCGCCGTGCGGGCGCGGGTAGAGCGGAGTCGAGATGCCCACATCGCCGCGAAAGGCCGCCGCCGCCTGCTGCAAAACCGTGGGCTGTCCGGCCTTCCAGCCGAAGCGGCCAAGCATGGGCCGATCATGCTCGTCGCTCCACACCAGGTTCGGTCGTCCGGAAATGCCGTCGCCGTCACGATCGTCCGGGTCGGCACTGGCGACAATATCCGCTTCCGAAATGGCTTCCAGCAGGCCCATGCCGATGACCGGCGGCGCAACGCGAGGCGAGAGCATCGTCTCGGGATGGAGCGGCCCATAGTGGAGGCCCGAGACGTCGTAGGTGGGGGCGAGGAGGCTGACAACCTCGCCGTCGGCGAGCGTGATGGGCGTCTCTTGATAGGCGATCGTCATCTCGCCTTCGCCCTCGATTCCCTGAATTGAGAAGTTCTGGAGCTGCCCGCCGTAGGTGGGCTCGGGGATGGTCGACTGCCGCCGCTCCCGCAGGGCCGCGCGCTCGGCCTCTGTCTGCGGCGGGACCGAGAGCCGCAGGAGCATTGTTTCGGCGCGCTCGCCGGCAGCCGGGGGGCGGCCGCGGCCGTCCTTCAGGTGACAGCGCTGGCAGGCGCGCGCGTTGAAAAGTGGGCCGAGCCCGTCCGACGACGTGGTCGAGCTTGGCGCCGACACCCAGATCTTCTTGAAGATGCCGTTGCCCACCCTGAAGTCGCGCTGGCGCTTGAAAGGCATATTGGCGGAAGGGTGCGAAAATGCGTCCCGATTCAGCCGCTTGAACACCGTCGCCGCTCCCGCCGGCCTGCGCTCGTAGGGCTCGGCCTTGGAGAAATCTTGCGTGGGCTGGGTGACCGCCGTAATGCGCGCCTGCTCGTCGTCCGCCTCCGCCGCCGGCAAGGTGTCAGGCGTGGCCATGAGCACCACCGCGCAGGCTACCGCCGGCGCCGCGTGCCCGACCGCTCTCACGATCCGGGCACGTTCAGCCCCTAACGCGCTACAGAGTCGATTTGCGAATGGCACTGAGAAGCTTTCGCAATTAAGTTGACGGGTATGCTGGGAACGATTATCAGTCGCAGAATAAGACTGTCAACGTCGCCACGCGAGGGAGGGTAGCCGCGCGGGGGTATCGCATCCCTCGGCGGTCGGCCGGTTCGCTCCCGGCCAGCGTTGGCAACTCCGCGCTAGCTGCAGCAAAGGGGACAACCGATGAAGCGTATAGGTTTGACAGGATTGGGCGTGGCGACTGTCGCGGCGCTCGCTTGGAACGCGCCGGTGATGGCGGATGAGATGGTCGAGGACAGGCTCGCGACCATGGAGCAGCGCATCAAGTACCTGGAAGAGCGTGTCGCCTCGCAGGATCAGATGATCGTCGAGAAGGAAGGCGAAATCGCAGGCCTCTCGGACGGATGGTTCAACAGCGTCGAGGTGTTCGGCATCATCGAGCTGCATTTGATCGGTAAAAGCCCGGCCGAGGGTGACAGCGGCACCAGGACAAACTTGAGAAAGGTCGAGCTCGGCATTGCCGCTGCAATCAACGACGAGTGGGGCAGCGAAGTCGTCTTGGAGAACGACGACGGCACGATCGCGATCGCGGACGCGTTCCTGACTTACGAGCCGGCGAGCGGCGGGCTTTCCGCCGCGATAGGCCAGCAGACCCTGCCCTTCGGCGTCTACGCCACCAACCTGATCACCGATCCGCTTACCAAGGACCTCGGCGAGACGGCCCACACCTCGCTGGTGCTGGGCGGCGAAGCCGCTCAATTCGGTTGGACGGCATTCACGTACTACGCGGACGAAGAGGAGCGTATCGACGGTTTCGGTGCCGGACTCGGCATGGCAATGGAAGGCGATGCCTCGGCCTTTGGCGTCGATGTGGTGTGGATCAGCGACATCGGCGATTCCAACGGGCTCAGCGGGATGTTCGACGACGATGTGCCGGGCTTGAGCGCTAGTGCGCGGGGCAGCGTTGGGCCGGTCTCTGCAATGGTCGAGTTGGTGACCGCGCTTGATGCCGAGGGTGCCAACGCCGAGCCGTCGGCCTGGCATGCCGAAGCCGCCTACGGTTTCGACCTGATGGGCAGGGAAGCAAGCCTCGCCATCGCGGCCGGCGGCACGGAGGACGCCGAGGCCGCCGATCTGGCGGAGACGCTGATGCTACTCGGGATTTCCGTGGGCGTCTCCGAGGGCATCGGGATCGGCCTCGAATGGAAGCAAGAGGAAGGCTACGGCGCGAGTGACGCCGATGACGCCGTCACCGTGCAGCTCGCAGCCGAATTCTAAGGCCCCGGAAAATGAGGAGACTGACGATGAAAGCACTCATGGCCGCACTGGCACTCGTGGCCCTGCCGGCGACCGCCTTCGCAGCAACCTCCGAGCAGGATGTGCTCTCGCACTACGCCGACTTGGCGCATGCGAAGTACGAGGACTCGCTGATCTCGGCCCGCTCACTGCAGGGCGCGGTGAACCAGTTCATCGCCGAGCCCACCGAGGCGAACCTTGCCAGCGCAAAGGAGGCCTGGCTCGCAGCCCGGGTCCCTTATCAGCAAAGTGAGGTCTATCGTTTCGGCAACGCCGTCGTCGACGACTGGGAGGGCAAGGTGAATGCCTGGCCCCTCGACGAGGGCCTGATCGACTACGTCGCGGCGAGCTACGGGGCGATGTCGGAGGAAAACCCCGGCTATCGCGCCAACGTCGTCGCCAGCCCGAGCTTCACCTTCTCGGGCGAGACGATCGATGCCAGCAGCATCACCAAGGAGCTGCTCGCCGATACGCTGCATGAGCTGGGCGGTGTCGAGGCCAATGTGGCGACCGGCTATCACGCCATCGAGTTCCTGCTCTGGGGCCAGGACCTGAACGGCACCGGCACCGGCGCGGGCGCGCGTCCCGCCAGCGACTTCGACCCGGCCAACTGCTCATGGGGCAACTGCGACCGCCGCGCCGCCTACCTGCAGACGGCCACCGATCTGCTGATCGACGATCTGGAGTGGATGACGGCCCAGTGGGCGCCCGGCGGTAAGGCCCGTGAGGGGCTTGTCGGCGGCGATGCCTCCCAGGGGCTTGCCACAATCTTCACCGGCATGGGCAGCCTCTCTTATGGCGAGCTTGCGGGCGAGCGCATGCAGCTCGGCTTGCTGCTCCACGACCCAGAGGAAGAGCACGACTGCTTCAGCGACAACACCCACGCCTCCCACTACTACGACGCGCTCGGCATCCAGAACATCTATCTGGGCACCTACGAGCGTATCGACGGCTCGGTGGTGCAGGGCCCGAGCGTCTCGGACCTGGTTGCCGCGGCATCGCCCGATGCCGATGCGGCGCTGCGCGGGCGTCTTGAGGCCACCATGGCGGCGATGGGCGAGGTCGTGGCTGCCGCCGAGAGCGGCGAGGCCTACGACCAGCAGATCGGCGAGGGCAACCCGGCGGGCAACGCGCGGGTTCAGGCGGCGATCGATGCGCTCACCGCGCAAACGAGTGCGATCGAGGACGCGGTCGCGGTGCTCAACCTTGCCGCGATCGACTTCGAGGGCTCGGACAGCCTGGACGATCCCGAGGCCGTGTTCGAGTAAACGCTTTCCCGGCGGTCTGCTGCGCAGAACAAGCTCGGCAGACCGGGGCCGCCCCGCTCAACCCCCTGCGGGGCGGCCCCATAGCCGGCTTCTCAGTCTCCGCGTTCGTCCGCGCCCAGCAAGTTTCGGGGGACCTCGCCGTCCAGCCATCGGCGCACGTTGCATGCGCCCTGGCGCATCGCCTCAACTTGCGCGCCCGGCACACTCGCCGAATTGTGCGGCGCGGCGATCACATTGGGCAGGTCGAGGAACGGGTGGTCGATGCGGAACACGCCATGCCGCACCGGCTCGATCCACCACGATTCCAGACACGCGAAGAACCGCTCGTTTTCGACCAAGTGGCGATAGAGCGCGGCCTGATCGATGATCTCGCCGCGCGCGACATTGACCAGGATCGCGTCGTCCTTCATCCAGCCGAGCTCACGCGCGCCGATCAGCCCCGCCGTCGTCCCGGTCAGCGACATCGAGACAACGACGACATCGGCGCGGCGGAGCACATCCTCCAACGCTGACACGGTGCCGATGAACGCCACCTCTTCGTCGGTCTCGCCGCTGCGGTTGATGGCGTGGATCTCGGCACCCAGCGCCCGGAACAGCCGGGCCGCAGCGCGCCCGGCACCGCCGAAGCCGAGGATCGCGCAAGCCGCTCCCTTGAGCGTCTTGTTGTCGACGAACTGGTTGAACCGCCCTTCCCGCATCTCCTGGTGCTCGACCGGCAGGCGCTTGGCCGCAGCCAGCGTGATGGCCAGCACGAACTCCGCCATCGGGCCGGCGTAGGCGCCCGCGTTCGAGGCAATGGGCACGTCGCGCGGGAAGAGATGCAGCGGTACGTGATCGACGCCTGCGGTCAGGAGTTGCACGAAGCCGAGCGACGTCATCGCTGCGACATCGTCGGCCGTGATCTCGATCCGGGGGTTCAGGGCGATCAGCACGCGCGCCCGCGCCCGCGCGGCGGCCCAGCTCTCAGGCGAGAGATCGGGTTTGAAAAGCAGTTCGGATTGGGAGCCGAGCTGCTGGCGGTAGGCGGCGCGCGCCTCCGGCGGCGGGTCGTGGGTGACGAGAATGCAGGGAGGAGTCGTGATCATCCGGGAAGTGCCACCGAGCGGATGGGTGTGCCGAGGATGTATAGCAGACCGCCCGCACCAGGGTTCGCCTCAGTACGTTTGGAGCGCGTCCGACTTTGACGGACGCGCGACAGGCCGCGCCCGCAATCGCCGGCGGGCGTGGTCACGGGGCGCTGCAGGCAGGCATGTCAATTAACCAAAAGAGGCTGATCGTTGACTTATAGTTCATATGAGAATACTTGAATTGAATGATCGACCTGGATACCAAGCAGCTTCATTCGTTCCTGCGTCTTACGGAGACCGGGAGCTTCTCCAAGGCTGCCCGGCACATCGGCTGCTCGCAGGCCACGATGTCGGTTCGGATCCAAAAACTGGAGGAAGCATTCGGCGCCCGCCTGTTCGAACGGAGCCATCACGAGGTGAGCCTGACGGCCGAAGGGCGCGATCTGTTACCCGACATCCGTTCGCTCGTCGATCTGCAGGACCGAATGGCGCGGCGTTTGCAGTCCAAGCGGATCATCGGCGAGGTCAGACTCGGCATTGCCGAGGGATTTGAGACGGAGCTTCTGCCGGAGCTTCTCGGCTACATGCTGCGGAACCACGCCGCTGCCGAGCTCGACATCCATTGCCTGCCGGGCTGGCGGCTGCAGCAGATGACCGAGGCCCGTTCGCTGGATCTCGCAGTCGTCGCGTTGGTCGAGGAGGCGCCGGCGGCAGCGGTGCTGAGTCGCCCGCCGCTCCACTGGGTGTGTGCGCCCGGCTTCGCGCTCGACCCGTCGCAGCCGGTCCCGGTCGCCTGGAACACGGACAACTGCTTCCTGCAAGCCGCGGCGGCAGCCGCGCTCGACGATCGCGGCATCGCCTATCGCGAGGTGCTGCGCAGCACCGACCCGCGGGTCGTCCAGGCTGCAGTCGAAGCCGGAATGGGCGTGACCGTCATGGCCGAAGGGACCATACCCAGGTCATTGAGCGTGATGCCCATGCCCGCGGGCCTACCACCGCTGGGCCGGGGCAGCATCCAGTTGCTGGAGGGGCCGGCCCCTCAGTCTGAGGCCGTCGCAACGGTCAAGCGGCAAATCGAGCGCGCGTACAGGAAGGCCGAAGCAGCGGCCGCCTGACGGGCGCCGCGCGCGCAGCATTCCGCACTCGGGTTCTCACGTCACAACACACTCTGCGCCGTGTCCGGGCGTGCCGGGCCGTTTCGGCCGCTTCTTCGCTTCCCCCACCCCGCCGTCTACAATCCATCGACATTGACAAGAAGATCGGGAGATCCGGGCGATGGAAATGGTCATGCGCAGCTACCCGAACGACTGGGTCGCCGAGTCCATCATGCACCGCAAGGGCGTTGGCGGCGGCTGGTCGGGGGCCACGCACGAGCTGACCGAGGAGAAGCAGGGCACCTATCTCTACACCATCGGCCCCTATGCCGACCCGGTGCTTTCCATCGAGCCGGGCGATCGGGTGATCGTCGAGACCCGTGACGCCTTCGAGGGTAAGATCACGAGCGAGAGCGACGTGCCTTCGGAGCTGCTGGAGGTGCCGTTCCTCAACCCGCAGTGCGGGCCGATCTTCGTGGCCGGTGCCGAGAAGGGCGACGTGCTCGCCGTCCACATCGAGAGCATGGCGCCGCGCGGCCCCCAGCCCCGCGGGACCTGCTGCATGATCAAGGAGTTCGGCGGGCTTACCAGCACCTACTACACGGCCACGCTCAACGAGCCGCTGCCCGAGAAGGTGCGCAAGGTGGAGGTGGACGAGGAGAACGTCTACTGGAGCGACCGGGTCACGCTCCCCTACAAGCCGCACATCGGCACGCTCAGCTGCTCGCCCCAGATCGATTCCATCAACTCGCTCACGCCGGACGATCACGGCGGCAACATGGACCTGCCGGACATGGGACCCGGCACGATCACCTACCTGCCGGTGCGCGCGCCCGGCGCGCTGCTCTATATCGGCGATGCCCACGCCTGCCAGGGCGACGGCGAGGTCTGCGGCGTCGCGGTGGAATATCCCACCACCACGACGATCACCGTCGACCTGATCAAGGACTGGACCATCGACTGGCCGCGCCTCGAAGCCGACGACTTCATCATGACTATCGGCAGCGCCCGACCGCTGGAGGATGCGACCCGGATCGCCTATCGCGAGCTGGTGCGCTGGATGGTCAAGGACTACGGCTACGACCAGTGGGACGCCTACATGATGCTGAGCCAGTGCGGCAAGGTCAGGCTCGGCAACTTCGTCGATCCCAAGTACACCATGGGCGCAGCGATCTCGAAGACGTACCTGTAGGTGGTCGCGACCCTACAAGACCCGAACGCGATCGCCCCTCTTCACCGTACCGCCCTGGATGACGAAGCCGTAGACGCCTGCGCACGGGAGCGACTCGCCGTCTAGCACGGGGACGGGGAGCGTGTTGTGCTCGACGAGAGTGCGGAGAACTTGCGGGTCCTTCTCCAAGCTCTCCTGCGCCAGCGTGGGCACGGAGCAGCGGGGCGTCGGGTCGGAGATGCGGAGCCGCACCTCGTCGCCGATGGCGAGCTCGCGCCCGACCCAGTCGTTCTCGACGAACCCGCTTGTGCCCTCGGGTGTCGCGATCGTCACGTTGGGGCGAAAGCGGCGCGCAGTGAACTTTGACTCGGGGCGCAGCTCGGCGAGGCGCGCCATCGTGGCGGTGGTTATGAGATGGAGCGCCGCGTAGTCGGAGAACCGGCCCGCCATCATCAGCTCGCCGATATCGACGATGGTCTCGTCGTCGGCGAGCGGGTCGAGGCGTTCCAGGCTGGGCGCCTCGGGGCGCTGCGTCGTGAGCGTGACCGGCCGCCCCAGGGTCTCGGAGAGGCGGGTATCCGGATCGCCGCCGTCGCTGGTGATCGCTGTGCCGTCGGGCCAGGCGATGCGCACCGGCGGAAGAGACGCGCCGGGCTGCGGCGGCTCAATGAAATCGGCGGCGAGCGTCATCAACCCAGCCCACTTCTTGGGCGTCTTGGCGCTACCGACCCGGCTGCTGGCCTTGTCGATCACGGCATAGCCGCGGTCGCCCAGGATGCCGCCCTCGGTGACCAGCGCCTCGTCGATCTTGGTGCCGGCCATGGACTTGACCGGATAGCGCCAGAGCGCCTTGACCGTGCCGCCATTCGTGCCTTGCGATGCCATGATCCCCTGCCCTTCACCAACGAACCTCGTGTCGGCCGTCCTATACCAAGGTGCCGACCGATTGGCACTGCCCCGTCACGGGTCGAGAAGATCGCGGCTGCGGTGCCAGTCCTCGAGCGACTGATCGGGATACTCGGGAAAGTGGGGGTCGCGCTTGCCGGACGGAATCCTGACCCAGCCCGGCGCGTAGTCGAGCATGATGTGGCAGCGCTCGGGCGGCGCCGGCAGGGCTGTGTCGATGGCAGACGCGAAGGGATGGATCAGCTCCGGCCAGCGCGGGTCCCAGACCCAGAGCGCGCTGCCGCAACGGCCGCAGAAGCGCCGCTCCGCCGGGCTCTCGCTGCCGTCCTCGAGCCGTGCCCGGTAGACCTTGATGGAGCGCTTGCCCGTGACGTTCAGCGTCTCCGCGTCGCCGCCGAGATTGATAGCGTAGCCGCCGCCACCGGCGGTCTTTCGACAGATCGAGCAATAGCAATGCATGTACGGAAGCGGCGTCTTCGACTGGAGCGAAAACCGCACCGCGCGGCAGTAGCACGAGCCTTCCAGCAGCATTGACCCCTCCCCTGTTTCGCGCCCTACGCCGCCCTAAGTCTCGGACCGCTCGCCCGGCTGGGCACGCGAGCGCGGGATCAGCATGCGGATCAGCGTCGAGCCCTTGTCGATGAAGGTGTGCTTGAGGGCTGCGCCGGCGTGAATGCCGACGAGCGCGATGCCGCCATAGGCCAGGTAGTAGTGGAGATCGATGGCGACGTCGCGGGTGCCGGTCGTGACATCGAAGAACGCGGGCACCTCGAAGAGCCCGAACACGTCGATGCCCACGCCCTCCGAGGTCGAGATCAGGTAGCCGGTGACCGGCAGCACGACCAGGAGCGCACCGAGAATCCAGTGGGTGGCGGTGGCGCCGGCGCGCTCGTAGGCGCGCACTTCCGGCCCGAAACCGGGTTTGCGATCGGCGAGCTTCCAGCCGAACTTGGCCAGCGCGAGCGCCAGCGCCACGATTCCGATGGCCTTATGGAGCGCGAGGGACTCGTTGTACCAGGGATCGTAATAGGTGAGCCCCACCATCCAGGCGCCGAGCCCAACAAGGCCGACGAAAACGATGGCGATGGCCCAGTGAAAGCCGATGGCGACGAGCCCGTAGTGGTCTCGGCCGCTCCGCCACATCGGCGCACCTCGCGGAGGGCGGAACTCCCGCAGATGCTAGTTGCGGGTGCCCTCGATGAAGAGGAAGAGGTCCATGGCTTCGGACGCCGGCCCCAGGTTGTAGCCCATGCCGAAATCCTTGCGGGTGATTGTCGTCGTGCCTTCGAAACCGGCGCGATAACCGCCCCAGGGGTCCTTGCCCTCGCCCACCTTCTTGACGGCGATGGCGATCGGCTTGGTGACGCCGTGGAGCGTCAGGTCTCCCGTCATGACGCCGCTCTCGGCATCGCCTTCATAGCCGGTGCTGACAAAGGTCGCCGTGGGAAACTCGTCGACGTTCAGGAAGTCGGCTGAGCGCAGGTGCTTGTCGCGTTCCGCGTGGTTGGTGTCGACGCTCGCCGTGTCAATCTCGACCGTGATGGACTGCGCCTCGGGTCCCGCCTCCGAATCGAACGTGAAGCTGCCCGAAATCCTCTCGAAGGTGCCGATCATCCAGGACACGCCGACGTGGGAGATCTTGAACTGAACGAAGCTGTGGCCTGAGTCGATCGTGTAGTCGGCGGCCTCGGCGGCCGGTGCCGAGAAAGCCAGGATGATTGCAGCCAAGGCAGCCCCGAGAGTGCGTTTGAGCATGGTTCAAGCGTCCTTTCGACTGATTGTTGGCGTTGCCAGGGACCCCTAAGTGAAATTAGCCCGTCTCCCTCCAGCAATATCAGGGACGCTTCGTTCACGCCTTCTTGTCCCTGGTGCGCGGCAGGTCGATGACCCGGCCGCCGTCCTTGCGCGGATCGAAATCGTATCCCTTGCGCACCTCGACATTGCGCAGGATGACTTCGAGCGCAGTCGTGTCGAACGGATCGACGTCCATCGGCGCGGCGTACTTCGACTTGAGGCTGTGCAGCATCTCGCGCTCGTTGGGCATGAGGCTTTCCTCAGCCGCCTCTGCCGCGTCGATCAGACGCTGGAGCGCGACATAGGCGACCAGCTCGACCATCGCTCAGTCCCGTCTCCGTCGGCCCGGCTCAGCCCGCGCTACTTTTGCCATGTGCAGTCCGCGATCATGGCGACCCAATTGTCCGGCATATAGCCGACATCGTAGGTGCAGTTGCCGCTGATGCCGGCGTAGACGCCCGTGCCGCCCAGGATCTCGATGGTGCCGGGGCCACCGCCGCCCGTCTCGACGTTGCCCGCGCTCCGTTTCGAGTGGGTGTACCACGTGTCGCCCGAGGGCGCGGTCATCGTGCACGGCGCGTCGAGATCGATGCCCGCCTCCGTGCTCTTGGCATAGACCACGCAGGTGATCCGCTCATGCGTACCCACGACGAACGGGCCGCCGCTGCTCTCGAGGATGGTGACCGAGCCTTCAAGCGAGCCGCCTGTGTAACGCGTATCACCGTGCTCGATGGTGGTGTAGTCCTGCACGTAGGTGCGGATGAGGCGGAGGCTGCCGCTCTCCTCGGCCGTCGCGATGTGCGCCGCACCCAGTATCGCTGCCCCGGCGACCAGCGCCGCGGCCATCTTCGTCGCTGAAACCATCCCAGTCCTCGCCTGTCGGGTGATCGATGGCGGGATGTTAACCCGCCTTTCTCACCATGGTCACGGCCGGCGCGGCGGATTTACTCGTCGCCGTCCTTTCGGCCGCGCCCGCTCAGAGCGTCAAGCTGGGCCTGCATCTTGTCGAGCCGGTCGAGGACGGCGCCGACATCGACCGACTCGTCGCCGTCTCCGTCGGGCTTGGGCTCCTGCCTGCGCTCGCCGGCGGGAAAGCCCGAGAACATCTCCATGGTGCGTTGCATCAGCGCCATGTTGCGCTCGGCCATGGCCTCGAATTCGTCGACCGGGAACATGCCGCCGAAGCTGTCGTTCATCCGCTTGCGCATGTCCCCCTGATTGCGCGCGAAGGTCTCCATGGCGACTTCGAGATAACGGGGCACGAACGCCTGGACGTTGTCGCCGTAGAGCTGGATAAGCTGCCGCAGGAAGCTGAGCGGCAGCATGTTCTGCCCCTTGGCCTCCTGCTCGACGATGATCTGGGTCAGCACCTGGCGGGTGAGATCGTCGCCAGATTTCGCGTCGCGGACGACGAAATCCTCTCCGTTCCGCACCATGTCGCAGAGGTCGTCGAGGGTCACATAGCTGCTGGTGGCGGTGTTGTAGAGCCGGCGGTTGGCGTACTTCTTGATGGTAATGGTCGCTTGAGCCGCCCCGTCGGCCCCATCGGTCGCGGCCATCTCCCCGGCCCCCGCTCGGGCTATTCGGCCGCCTCCGGCAGCGGCGCGTCCTCTCCGTAGCGCGCGACCCAGGCCGGCTCGTAGCCGTAGTCCCGCGTCGCAGCCTCCGCGCTGACGTAACCCTCCAGCACGTCCTCCACCACAGCGCGGGGGTCGCGCTCGCGAGGCTCACCGTAGCCGCCGCCACCCGGCGCCTTGACCGAGACCCGTTCGCCCGGACGGATGGGCACGTTCGAATACTTGGTGGTCGAGACCTTGCCGAACGCCTCGCCCACCGTGGTCCAGCGGTTGGCGCCTTCCTGCTGATAGAGCGTGGCGCCGGCTATGCCCTCGCCGCCTCCGTTCAAGCCCCAGGCGACCTTCTTATGCTTGTTGGTCATCTGGCTGATCATCACGTCGCCGGTACACAGCATGGTCTTGGAGATGCTCAGGCCGCCGCGATGGGCGCCGGCGCCGCCCGAATCCGGGCGCAGCGCATATTCCTCCACGATCCACGGGAAGCGCGTCTCGAACACCTCGGTCGGCGTGTTGGCGCAGTTGCCGTTGATCGAATCCGTGGCGTCGTTGCCATCGGCGAAGCTGCGCCCGCCATAGCCGACATAGGAGAAGTCGAAAGCGCCGATCGGCTCGTCGTTGCGCTCATCGTAGCCGCCGAAGACGAAGCATCCGTGCGTCGTGCCTTCAGAGGCCATCACCCGGTCGGGCGCCGCCGGTGCCATCGCGCCCAAGATGATGGCGACGATGAGCGGATGGGTTTCGGTGTTGCCGCCGACCTCGGAGCCCGGATAGTCCACATTCATCACCGAGCCAGCCGGCGCGATCACCCGGATCGGGCGGAAGCAGCCCGAATTCTTCGGAATCGTCTGGTCAGTCAGGTGCAGCATGGCGTTGTAGGACGCCGACCAGGCGACGCCCAAGGTGGCATTGATCGGACCCAGCGCCTGCGGCGAGGAGCCGGTGTAGTCGATCACCACCTCATCGCCCTGAACGTGCACCGCGCACCGGATGGTGTACTCCTTGTCCTCGATGCCGTCGTCCTCGAGTCCATCCTCGAAGCGGTAGCAGCCGTCGGGGAAGGCCCGGATCTCTGCCCGCATCCGCGCCTCAGAGTAGTCCATAAGGTCGATGACGGTGCGCTGGAAGGTCTCGCGGCCGTATTTGCCGATCAACTCCTTCATCCGCGCTTCGCCGAGATCGACGGCGGAGATCATCGCCCTGATGTCGCCGTAGTTCTGGCGCGGCGTGCGGACGTTGGCGAGCATCAGCTTCCAGACCTCGACCACGTCTTCGCCCCGCTTCTTGATCTTGACGGGGGGCACGCGGAGGCCTTCGTGGAAGATCTCGGTGGCCTCGCCGGGGAAGCCGCCCGGCACCATGCCACCGACCTCGACGAAGTGGCCGATGGCGACGGCGAAGCCCATGAGCTCGCCGTCGACGAAAATCGGCTTGAACATGGTGTGCTCGGGCGTGTGCAGGCCGCCCCTGTAGGGGTCGTTGTGAACGATCACGTCGCCCTCGTCGATCTCGGAGAGCGAGATTTCCTTCACCATCGAGCGCACGAGCAGCGGCACGCCGCCGATCTGGGCCGGACAGAACTCGGCCACGGCGATCATCTCGCCTTCCGTGTTGGCCAGCGCGCAGGTGAAGTCCTCGGCCTCCGAGAAGATCGTGGAGTAGGCCGTCTTCTGCACGTTGACGCCCATCTCGCGGCAAATCGCGACCATGGCGGATTCGATGATGTTCATCGTGACCATGTCCATGACGGGTTCCTTTCTTCGTCCCCGTTCGGGTTATTCAGCCGCCTCCGGCAGCGGCGCATCCTTAGCGTAGCGCGCGATCCAGGACGGATCGTAGCCGTAGTCCCGCGCCGCAGCCTCGGCGCTGACGTAGCCTTCCAGCACGTCCTCCACCACAGCGCGGGGGTCGCGCTCGCGCGGTTCGCCGTAGCCGCCACCGCCCGGCACCTTGACCGAAACACGCTCGCCAGGGCGGATCGGCACGTTCGAGTACTTGGTGGTCGAGACCTTCCCGAAGGCCTCGCCGACCGTGGTCCAGCGGTTGGCACCCTCGCTCTGGTAGAGGGTGGCGCCGGGCAAGCCGTCAGCGCCGCCGTTCAGGCCCCAGGCGGTCTTCTTGTGCTTGTTGGTCATCTGGCTGATCATCAAATCGCCGGTGCACAGCATGGTCTTGGACGTGCCCAAGCCGCCGCGATGAGCGCCAGCGCCGCCCGAATCCGGACACAGCCCGTACTCCTCGACGATCCAGGGGAAGCGCGTCTCGAACACCTCGACCGGCGTGTTGGCGCAGTTGCCGTTGATCGAATCCGTGGCGTCGTTGCCATCGGCGAAGCTGCGTCCGCCGTAGCCGACGTAGGAAATATCCAGGGCACCGAAGGGCTCGTCGTTGTGCGCATCGTAGCCGCCGAAGACCAGGCAGCCGTGGGTGGTTCCCTCTGACGCCATCACGCGGTCGGGCGCCGCCGGAGCCATCGCGCCCAGAATGGTGGCGACGATAACCGGGTGGGTCTCGGTGTTGCCGCCGACCTCGGAACCCGGATAGTCCACGTTCATCACGGAGCCGGCCGGCGCGATCACCCGGATCGGGCGGAAGCAGCCGGAATTCTTCGGAATTGTCTGGTCGGTCAGATGCAACATGGCGTTGTACGACGCCGACCAAGCGACGCCCAAGGTGGCGTTGATCGGGCCCAGGGCCTGCGGCGAGGAGCCGGTGTAATCGATCACCACCTCGTCGCCCTGCACGTGCACCGCACAGCGGATCGTATATTCCTTGTCCTCGATACCGTCGTCTTCCAGCGCGTCCTCGAAGCGGTAGCAACCGTCGGGGAAGGCCCCGATCTCCACCCGCATCCGGGCCTCGGAATAGTCCATCAGGTCGGTGACGGTGCGGCGGAAGGTCTCGCGGCCATACCTGCCGATCAGCTCCTTCATCCGGGCCTCGCCGAGATCGACGGCGGAGATCATCGCCCGGATGTCGCCGTAGTTCTGGCGCGGGGTGCGCACGTTGGCGAGCATCAGCTTCCACACCTCGACCACGTCCTCGCCCCGCTTCTTGATCTTGACAGGGGGCACGCGGAGCCCTTCGTGGAAGATCTCGGTGGCCTCGCCGGGGAAGCCGCCCGGCACCATGCCGCCCACCTCGACGAAGTGGCCGATGGCGACGGCGAAGCCCATCAGCTCGCCCTCGACGAAGTACGGCTTGAACATGGTGTGCTCGGGCGTGTGCAGGCCGCCCCTGTAGGGGTCGTTGTGGACGATGACGTCGCCCTCGTCGATCTCGTCGAGCGCGATTTCCTTCACCATGGAGCGAACCAGCAGCGGCACGCCGCCGATCTGCGCCGGGCAGAAATCCGCCACCGCGATCAGCTCGCCCTCGGTGTTGGCCAGCGCGCAGGTGAAGTCCTCGGCTTCGGAGAAAACCGTGGAATAGGCGGTCTTCTGGACGTTGACGCCCATCTCGCGGCAGATCGCGATCATGGCGGATTCGATGATGTTCATCGCAACCATGTCCATGACCGGTTCCTTTCCTCGCCCGCACGCGGGCTCCGATAGGGGTCAAGCTCGGCGCGCGATCTCGCCGATCAGAATATTGCCGTAACGGTCGATCCGCACCGGCTGGCCGGGGCGGATGACGGTGACCGAGGCGTGCTCCTCGATCAGCGCCGGGCCCTCGAAGCGGTGGCCGTGGCGGAGCCGGGCGCGATCATGGACCGGAGTCTCCGCCCAGCCCTCCTCGAACAGAACGCGGCGTGTGGCCGCCGGCTCGGGCTCGCCTTCGGCCTCGCCGATCTCGGCAAGCTGCAGCTTGTCGGTCACCGACACCGCCGTGACCTTGACCGAGGTCATCTCGATCTTCTCGCCGGGGATGTCGAAGTTGAAGCGGTCGTGGTGCGCCCGATGGAACGCCTCCCAAAGCCCCGGCATTGTGCCCTTGTCGAAGCGGTCGAAGGCGATGGGCACGTCGAGCTCGTGGTTCTGACCGAGATAGCGCATCTCCAGCGACCGGTGGATCTCGATGTTCTGGGTGTAGCCCTGTTCCTCGAGCGCGGCGATGCTCTCGCGGATCAGGTCCGAGAGCACGCGGTTGGCATGGTCGGCATCGAAGGCCGCCGAGGTCATCTGCGCCGTCCGCTCTAGGTCGACCCTGGCGTCGGTCATCAGGAAGCCGAAGGCCGAGAACTGGCCCGGATGGTTGGGCACGATGCCGCTCGGGATGTTGGCGTGGACCATGAGGTCGGCGACGTGGACGGGGCCGGCGCCGCCGAAGGCCAGCAGGGTAAAATCGCGCGGGTCGAGGCCGCGCTCGGTCAGCACCGAGCGCAGCGCGCCGATCATGTTGTTGTTGGCGATCTGCACCATGGCGAGCGCGGTCGCCTCGACCGGCCTTTCGATCGCGGCCGCGACCTCCGAGATGGCCTTCGATGCGGCGTCTGCGTCGAGCGCCATGGCGCCGCCGAGGAAGTTCGCGGGATTGATGCGCCCGAGTGCGAGATTGGCGTCGGTCGCGGTCGCTTGGGTGCCGCCGAGGCCGTAGCAGGCGGGGCCGGGGTTTGCGCCCGCGCTCTCCGGCCCCATGCGCAGCATGCCGCCCTTGTCGATCCAGGCCAGCGAGCCGCCGCCAGCGCCCATGGTGCGGATATCGATCATGGGAATCTGGATCGGCAGGCCGAACTCGATCTCGAAGCTCGTGGTGAAGCTCTCATTGCCGCCGACCACGGTGGAGACATCGGTGGACGTGCCGCCCATGTCGAGAGTGACCAGATGATCAACGCCGACGCTGCGGGCGATCTGCTTGGCGCCCACCACGCCGCCGGTGGGGCCCGAGAGGGTCATCTGGATGGGGTGACGGGCGGCCCCCTCCAAGGTCATCTCGCCGCCGTTGGATCTGATGACCGCGACCTGGCGGGTGATGCCCTTCGCGTCGAGCCGCGTCCGCATGGCGCCCAGATGGTGGCCGACGACGGGCTTGATGTAGGCGTCGGTGATGGTGGTGGACGAGCGTTCGAACTCCTTCCACTTGGGCAGTACCTCGTAGGAGATGCTGACCGGGATGTCCGGGCACTCCTCGGCGAAGATTTCTTGCGCCGTGCGCTCATGGTCGGGCGTGACGAAGGAGAAGAGGAAGTTGATAGCGACCGCCTCGACTCGGCCAAGTGCCTTGATCTCGCGGGCGATGGCGCGGACGCGCTCGATATCGAGCGGGTGGTAGACCTCGCCACGCGCCAGAATCCGCTCGTCCACCTCATAGCAGTGGCGCCGCTTCACCAGCGGCTTGGCCTTGACCCAGGTGATGTCGTAGTGGCTCTTGCGCTTGCCCCGCTGGATGAAGGGCACGTCGCGAAACCCGGTCGTGGTCAGGTACGCGACCGTGGCGCCCTTGCGCTCGAGGATCGCGTTGGTGGCGATGGTGGTGCCGAAGCGGATGTTGCCGATGCCGCCCACGTCGCCGGAACGGTCCAGCCCGTCGACGATGCCGTCGATGGGGTCGGTCGGGGTGGACAGCGTTTTCCAGACGTCGACGGCCTGGGTTTCGGGATCGTAGCGAACGAAGTCCGTGAAGGTTCCGCCCACGTCGATCCCGACCAGATCGCTCATGGTGCCCTGCCCCGTCGGCCTGTGGATTGATCGGATGCGTTGCGCGGTGCCGCGCGCTCAGCCGGTCTCGTGGATGCCCTGCTTGGGAAGCGGAATGCGCGGCTGCTCGACGCCGTCGGCCCGCGCCGTGAACCACTGGACGCACCAATCGGAGCAGAAGAGCTGGTCCTTGCCCTTCACCGTAGCGGAGATGCCCTCGTCGTAGATGAGCACGCCGCAGTTGTCGCACTTCACGTAGCGCTCGATGTAATACCCGTTGTCGGAAAAGCGCATGCCGTCTCCCTCCCCGTCCGGCTCCTGCGGCCGGCCCTCAGAAAGCGGGCGGAGTGTGGAGAGGAAGGCCGCGTAAGTCAACGTTGTGCGGTGCACCAGGCAGACGCTGGCAACCGTCTCTCAGGCCTATTCCGCCGCCTCGTCCGCGCCGGGGTCGTAGCCGTAGTCGCGCGCGGCCTCGTCCTCGGTCAGATAGCCGCGGGCGAGGTCGGCGACGACGCGCGCGCGTAAGCGAGTGCGTGGATCGCCGAGACCGCCGCCGCCGGGGGTCCGCACCTGCACCGTGTCGCCCGGCTTCAGGTCGTAGCCCTCGCCCTTGGAGAGATGCGGCGGTTCCTCGACTTGGTTGCCTCGTCGGACTTCGATTTGATTGCAGGCGCCCGGCAGGCCGCCGGCCAAACCATGCGGGCCGGTGCGGCCGTGGTCCATCATGAACGAGGCCTTCGCCTCGCCCCGCAGCAAACGCACCCGGTAGCTCACGCCGAACCCGCCCCGGTGCCGCCCAGCGCCGCCCGAACCCTCGCGCAGCGCGTATTCCTCGAACAGGATGGGGTAGTGTTGTTCCAGGATCTCCGCCGGCTGGGTCTTGGAAATGCCGACGGAGGAGCAGCCGTTGGTAAGCCCGTCGTCCTCCCACCAGCCGCCGTAGCCGCCGCCCGAGAAGATGTACATGACGTAGCGGCGCCCCTCGGCGGGGTCTTCGCCGCCAAGGCTGAAATTGCCGCTGGTGCCGGCGGGGGCGGCGAACATGCGCTCCGGCATGGCCTGGCCCATGGCACCGAACACCGCCTCCATGATCCGCTGCGCCGTCTCCGCCGCGCAGCCGGAGACCGGCCGGGGGTACTCGGCATAGAGGAAGGTGCCGTGGGGCGGAGCGACGCTGATCGGGCGGAAGCAGCCGGCGTTGATCGGCACATCCGGGAAGATGTGCTTGATCGCGCAGTAGACAGAGGCGAGCGTCGTTGCCCAGACCGAGTTGACCGGCCCGCGGCAGAGCGGGCTGGAGTCCGAGAAGTCCACGCTGAGGTCGCTGCCGTCCACGGTGACCCTGGCCCTGACTTCCAGCGGCGCATCGTCGACGCCGTCGGAATCCATGTAGCTGGAGAAGACGTACTCGCCGTCGGGGACGGAGGCGATGTGGGCGCGCATCCGCCGCTCGGAACGCTCCTTGAGCACCTCGATGGCGGCGTTCACGGTCTCCTCGCCATGTTTGTCGAGGAGCTGGGTCAGCCGCCGCTCACCGACCGAGAGCGCGCCGATCTGGGCACGGATGTCGCCGATGCGCTCCTCCGGCACGCGAATGTTGGCGAGCACAATCTGCATGATGTCATCGTCGAGCACGCCGCGCCGATGGAGCTTGACCGGCGGGAGCCTGAGCCCCTCCTGCTGGATCTCGGTCGCCTGGGAGGGGAAGCCGCCCGGCACCATGCCGCCGGTGTCAGGCCAGTGGCCGGTGTTGGAGAGATAGGCCCAGAGCCGGCCCCTGTAGAAGAATGGCTTCACCATCTTGACGTCCATCAGATGGGTGCCGCCGAAGTAGGGGTCGTTGACCATCACGATGTCGCCGGGCTCCAGGTCGTCGCGCGCCTCGATCACCGCCTGGGTGGTGGATTGCATGACGCCGAGGAAGATCGGCAGGCCGAGCTCCCCCTGCGCGATGATCTGACCGGTCTCGGGATCGTAGATGCCGTTGGAGCGGTCGAAGCCCTCCGAAATCACCGGCGAGAACGAGGTGCGCTGGTGCACCAGATCCATCTCGCTCGACACCTGCTGCAGGCCGCTCTCGATCACCGCCAGGGTGACCGGGTCGAAAGCGTCGGCGGCGCCGGCCCGCGCCTCCGCCGCAGCCTGGGGCACGGTCAGTACAAGGTTGCCGAGGGCATCGGCACGCGCCTCGGAACCCGGCTCCACCAGGATCGTGGTGTCGAGCTGCTGGATGACCGCAGGCCCCGCGATGGTGGCGTCGGCCGGCAGCCGCTCGCGTCGATAGATGGGCGTCTCGACCCAGGCGCCATCGAAGTAGACCGGGCGGGTCTCGATCAGTGCGGTGCCCAGCGTCGCTACGCTCTCGTCGGCCGCAAGCGTGAGGTCGAGCGGCGGGCGGATGCCGCGCACGGTGGTCCGCAGGTTGACCAGGATGGGCTGCATCTCCGGCAGCACGATGTCGAAGCGTTCGCGGTAGAGCGCCGCGAAGGCGTCGCGGACGGCGGCTGCGTCGAAGCCCCCATCGCCAACCGACACCCGGAAGACGTGGCTCTGCCCGCGGTAGAAGAGGTCCGCCTCGTGCGCGACCTCCACGGCAGCGACCGTCACCCCCTCCTGCGCGAGCAGCGCCCGTCCCTCCGCCGCCTGCTCCGCCAGGATGCGGTCGGCCCCCGCCGGGTCCACGTCCTCCAGCGGCTGGTGCAGGGTGCGCACGAAGTCGTGCCGCACGTCGGCCAGCACGCAGCCGAGCGCGGACGTGATGCCGGGGTAGCGCGGCACCAGCACGTGGGGCACGCCGAGCTCGCGGGCGATAGCCGTGGCGTGCATCGGCCCGGCGCCGCCGAAGGCGAAGAGGGCGAAATCGCGCGGGTCGTGCCCCTTGTCCACGGAGACCAGTCGCGCCGCGCCCGCCATCTGATGGTCCACCACGCGCAGGATCGCGGCCGCGGCCGCCGCCTCGTCGAGGCCGAGCGGGTCCGCGATCTTCTCGCGCACAGTACGGCGCACCTCGTCGATATCGGGCGGCCTCTCAAGGCCGCCGATGGTGCTCGGGTCGATGCGGCCGAGCAGCAGGTTGGCGTCGGTCACCGTGGGCTCCTGCCCGCCCCGGCCGTAGCAGATCGGCCCCGGCGCCGCGCCCGCGCTCTCGGGGCCTACGCGCAGGATGCCGCCCTCGTCGACTCGCGCGATGCTGCCGCCGCCGGCGCCGATGGTCTGGATATCCACCATCGGCACGCGGAGCGGCATGCCGTAGGCGATGTCCTTCTCGGTCGTGGTGGCCGGCACGCCGCCCTGCACGATGGCGATGTCGAAGCTGGTGCCGCCCATGTCGCAGCTGATGAGGTTAGGGAAGCCTGCGGCCGCCCCTAGGTGAGCGGCGGCGATGACGCCGGCTGCCGGCCCCGACATGACCGTCTGCACCGCCTTCTCGCCCGCGATGCCGGCGGTCATCATGCCGCCGTTGCCCTGCATCACCAGCAGCTCGGATTCGACCGCGCCGGTCTTGAGCCGGCCGGCGATGCGCTCGAGATAGCGGGTCATGATCGGCTGGATGTAACCGTTGAGCGCCGCGGTGCTGCCGCGCTCGAACTCCCGCACCTCGCGCAGGATGTCGGAGCCTAGCGTGATGTGGACATCGGACCACACCTCACGGGCGATCGCGCCTGCCCGCCGCTCGTGGTCGGGATTGAGGTAGGCGTGGACGAAGTGGACGATCAGCGCCTCGGCACCGGTCACGCGCGCCGCCTCGACCGCCTCGCGCACCTCGTCCTCGTCGAGAGGGGTCTCTACCGCGCCGGAGGCGTCGATCCTCTCCGCCACCTCGAAGCGGCGCTCGCGCGGCACGATGGGTTCGAAGCTGCCGAACATGCCCCACGGGTTGGGCCGGGTGCGCCGGCCGAGCTCCAGCGTATCGCGGAAGCCCTGGGTGGTGACGAGCGCGCAACGCACGCCCTTGCGCTCCAGCACGGCGTTGGTGCCGACCGTGGTGCCGTGAACCACCGTCTCGAAGCCAGCCGCCGCCTCGCCGAGCGCGGCGAGGCCCGCCATGAAGCCGTCGGACTGGTCCGCCGGCGTCGACGGCACCTTGGCGATACGCATGGCCGCGGAGTCCGGATCGACCAGGAGCAGGTCGGTGAAGGTGCCGCCGACATCGACCCCGAGCCGGCCGCGGGCGGATGCCTCGCTCATGCGTCGCTACCCTTCTCCGGCATCGGGCGCGGGCAGGCCCAGGCCATCCAGCGCGTCCCGCATCTGCTCCAGCGCCATCCGCGTCAGGCGAAAGGAGGCCTCGGCGGTCATGAAGGCGGCGTGGGGCGTCAGCGTCACGTTCTCCAGCTGCGCCAGGGGATGGGACCCGTCGATCGGCTCGTCGGCGAAGACATCGAGGCCGGCGGCGCGAATCCTGCCTTCCCGCAGTGTGTCGACCAGGGCCGCCTCATCGATGACGGCGCCGCGCGCGGTGTTGATCAGCATGGCGTCGGGACGCATCAGGGCGAGGCGGCGGGCGTCGATCATGCCCTTGGTCTCGTCGTTGAGGCCGAGATGAAGCGAGACGACGTGGGATTCCGCGAGCAGTGCATCGAGGGTCTCGGCCGGGGTGCAGGCGAGGTCGGCGGGCACGCCACTCCGGTTCCAGGCGATGACGCTCATACCGATGCCCGCGCCGAGCCGCACCATCTCGCGGCCGACGCCGCCGGTGCCGACCACGCCGAGGGTCTTGCCCGCGAACTCCACGCCGTCCAGCGTGCGCCAAGAGCCGGCGCGTAGCGCGCGGTCCATCCGTGCAGTCTGACGGCCGCAGTCGAACATCAGCGCGAGCGCGTGCTCAGCCACCGTGACGTCGCCATAGCCCTTGATGGTGCGCACCTCGATGCCGAGCCTTTCCGCCGCCGCCACGTCGATATAGCTCGATGCGCCAGTGCCCATGAAGACGATGACCTTGAGCGCGCGGCAGGCGGCGAGCACCTCCTCCGGCATGTAGGTGTGATCGTTGATGACGCCGACCGCGTCGCCGACGTAGGCCGCCACGTCATCGCCCGGTATGTCGTCGATGGTCATGGCTAGGTCGGGAACGATCGCCTTGAGCTCGTCGTCGTAGAGATCGGCCAGGAAGGAAGGACAGTCGAAGAAGATCGCGCGCACCGCTCGCCTCCAAAGATCGCTATGTACGGCCGATTGTAGCAGGCACCGCCGGCACTCGCGTGGCCGTGCGGGCGGCGCCGCTCACGAGGCGCCTTCCGCGCGCCGCGGGGCACCGACCGTGCGGCGCCGGGCCCCGGTGTTGACGAGCCAGATGCCGACCACCATGCACGCCAGCGCCGCCCACACCCAGATGCTGAGCGTTTCGTCGAAGAGAATGAGCGCCCAGAAGATGCCGGCGGCAACCACCAGATAGTTGAACTGCGCGAAGAAGACCGCGCCGGCGCGCCGCGTGACCTCCTGGAAGCAGTAGAAGGTGACGCAGTGGATCGCCGCGGCCCAAGCCATGCCGGCGATGCCCTGCCAGCCCGCGTCGGTGAAGAGGTAGGGACCGTCCGCTATCAGCATCACCGGCAGCATGACGACGGCGGCGGCGAGCAGGATACCGCAGGCCAGCGCGAGCGAGTGCGTCTGCGGCGGGCGGTAGGCGGCGGCCACGACGTTGGAGCCCGCGGCCGCGACCGCGGCCACCAGCGCCACCAGCATCCACACCCAGGCGCCGGCCTCGGGCAAGCTCTGCTCGGGCAGCACGATCAGCAACACGCCGCCGGCGCCGAGAGCGAGGCCCGCAAGGCTCAGCGCCTCGAAGCGCTCCATCCGAATGGCGAAGGACATGAGGTAGGTGACCCCCGGCACCAGGGTGAGCACCAGGGTGATGACGCCGGCCGGAAGCTCGCGGGCTGCAATGGCGGTCGCCAGCACCGGCAGCATGACCGCGAGCAAGGCGAGGCGGAGGTATTGCAGGAGGTGCGCGCGGCTCGTCGGCGGCAGCTTGCCGGTGGCGGCGCCCACGATCAGCAGTACGAGGCCGGCGAAAAGCGCGATCCAGAAAGTGTAGGCGAAGACCGGGAAGGAGACGCTGGCTGCAAGCTTGTTGGCCGAGAAGATACCGCCGTACGAGATGCCACCGAGGAGGAGGAGCAAGGTGGGAACGATGAGCGCGCGCCCGCGCAGGCGCCCCGCATCGGCCGTGCCGGTCCCCGGCGCGCCGCCTTGCGTGGCGTTATTGTTCTCTGACGGCGCTGCCGGCATCGCCGGCACGGTAGCGGCGAGGCACGGCCCTTGGCAAACCCGTGCGGCGGGTCTACATCGTCGATGATGCTAAAAGCGTAGTGTTGAAAGCGCGAACGATGGTGGACCTGACAGTCCGAAACGTCAGCCGGAACGTGATCGACGCCCTCGAGCGGCGTGCCGTTGCCAACGGCCGCTCTGTGGAAGCCGAGCACCGGGAACTGCTCCGGGAAGCTCTACTCGGTGGACGCGAAGAGTTTGTCGCGCGGGCCACGGCGGTGCGGCAACGGCTCCGCTCGTCGGTTGACGGCGTGGACACAATACGCGCAACGCGCGACGGTGCACCATGATCACCTCGCTCCGGCTCAAGGATTTCAAGAACTTCGCCGATGAGACGCTGCGTGTCGGCCCCTTCACGGTGATCGTCGGCGCCAACGCGAGCGGCAAAAGCAACATTCGCGAGGCCTTCCGCTTCCTCCATGGCGTGGGCCGCGGCTACGACCTCGCAGAGATTATAGGCGGGAAGTACGGCGCCGGTGGGCAGATGGAATGGGGGCCGATCCGGGGTGCGGCGAACGAGGTTATTCGTATCAACAAATCGATAAACGGCCTCCCTATTTCGGCCAATCCAGGGTTCGTTCTTGCGACTGAGCTCATGGTGAACCACGAGAAGTTCGACTACACGATCGAGGTTAGCCCCGAGATAGAAAAGAGTGGGTTCAGAATCACATTTGAACAACTGCGGATGGCCGAAGAAACGGTTTATAAGAGACCAAGGAGCACATACGGTGACCAGAAAATTGTTATTGGAAACGATCACACTGTCGATATCAAGCTGGACAGGCCCGCTCTGGTACAAATCCTCGAAATGAGGCGGCCATTCCAGGGTGAAAGAGAACGAATTCAACTGGTCGTAGATTTTCTTTCAAGTATGCGGTTTGTTGAATTATCGCCGAATCTGATGCGGGAACCCGTGTTCCCTAACCAGACTAGACTCGGGAACCAAGGTCAGAATTTGCCGGCAGTCCTCAATGAAATCTGCGCGGATGCTAAGCGCAAAAGGAATCTTGCTGATTGGATTGATAAATTGACGCCAATGGATGTGCGAGGCTTCGAATTTCCCAGTGATCCAAGCGGGCGAATCCACCTCAAGATACAGGAGCCAGGCATTGCAATTTCCGCCTACAGCGCTTCGGACGGCACCCTGCGCTTTCTCGCCATGCTGGCCGCCCTGCTCGGCAAGGACCGACCTCGCCTCTATTTCATCGAAGAGATAGAGACCGGCATCCACCCTGCGAGACTCTGGCTCCTGCTGAACCTGATCGAGAAACAGACTGCGAAGGGCGGCATTCAGCTCATGGCCACGTCTCATTCGCCGGACATGCTGACCTTCGCCAACGACACAACGTTCGAAAACACATCTGTTGTTTGCCGCTTGGACGATGCGGACGACGCTATCATCCGCCGGGTGGCCGAACTTCCCAATGCGGTGGAATTGCGGGGGTCCCAAGGTTTGGGTCGGCTCCACGCCTCGGGCTGGATGGAAGACGCGCTCGCCTTCACCGAGGGGAATGGGGATACTGGAATGCGCTCGGAATGAAAGTTCTTATCATTCCCGAGGATTTCCGCAAAGATCAATATCTGCTGAAGCCTCTGTTTGAAAGGCTGTTTTGGTCCATCGGTAGGCGAAATGCACGCGTTCGCATTTGCCAGGAGCCGCTCCTTGGTGGCGTTAGAGAGGCGCTGAAGTCGGACAACTTGGCGAAAATCGTGGAACGCTACGATGGAATGATGAATATCTTCATCTTATGCGTTGACCGCGATGGTGATGAGGGCCGGCGCCAAAGACTCGACGACATCGAAACAGAGTTTAGAGTAGACAGGACTTTTTTGGCCGCGAACGCATGGGAGGAGATCGAGACTTGGGTTCTGGCCGGCTTGAACCTGCCCGTAGACTGGGCTTGGGTGGACGTTCGCTCAGAGGTCCATGTCAAGGAGCGATACTTCGACGTTCTGGCTACAGAGCGGGGCATCGCCGACCGCCCCGACGGTGGTTGCGATGAACTCGGACGACAGGCTGCGCGCCGCATTTCGGCAATACGACAGAAGTGTCCCGAGGACTTTGACGCCCTCGCTCGGCGGATTGAGGACGCCGCGCGCAACACTTGATCGTTAGCTAGAAACACGCCTCCAGCAGCTTCCGGGTGTTCTCCGCGGTCATGGGCACCGGGTTGCCGCCGGCGGTGGGGTCGTCCAGGGCCATGGCGGTGAGGTCGTCGAGCCGGTCGGCGGTGACGCCCATGGCGCCGAGGGTCTTGGGGATGCCCAGGGTCTCGCGCAACTCCAGCACCCGCTCGTGGAAGCCCGTATAGCCGCCCTCGATCCCGAGATAGGCGGCGGCATGGGCGAGGCGCTCCTCCACCGCAGGGCGGTTCATGTCGAGCACGTAGGGCATGACGCAGGCGTTGGTGGTGCCGTGGTGGGTGTCGAACACCGCGCCCACGGGGTGGCTCAGCGCGTGGATCGCGCCGAGGCCCTTCTGGAACGCGGTCGCGCCCATGCTGGCGGCCGCCATCATGTGGGCGCGCGCTTCGAGATCGCCGCCGTCAGTGTAGGCGCGGCACAGGTTCTCGTTCACGAGACGCATCCCCTCCAGCGCGATGCCCTGCCCCATGGGGTGATAGAAGGGCGAGCAGTAGGCCTCCAGGCAGTGGGCCAGGGCGTCCATCCCAGTGCCCGCCGTGATCGGCTTCGGCATGCCGACGGTGAGCTCAGGGTCGGCGATCACCACCGAAGGCAGCACCTTGGGGTGGAAGATGATCTTCTTCACCTGCGTCTCGGAGTTGGTGACGACGCTGGCGCGGCCCACCTCGGACCCGGTGCCGGCGGTGGTGGGAACGGCAACACTAGGTGCGATGGCGTCCGCATCGGCACGGGTCCACCAGTCGCCCACGTCCTCAAAATCCCAGACCGGGCGGGTCTGGCCGGCCATGAAGGCGACCATCTTGCCGAGGTCCAGCGCCGAGCCGCCGCCGAAGGCAACCACGCCGTCATGGCCGCCTTCGCGAAAGGCGGCGACGCCGGCATCGAGGTTCTTGTCGGTAGGATTCGGGTCGACCTCTGTGAAGGCCGCGCGGCCGAGACCGCCCTCCTCCAGGATGTCGAGCGCGGCCTGCGTCATGGGCAGCGAGGCCAGGCCGCGGTCGGTCACGAAGAGTGGGCTTTGGATGCCGGCGTCAGCGCACACCTGCGGCAGCTCGGCGATGCGACCCGCGCCGAAGCGGATGGCGGTGGGGTAGGACCAGTTGGCGGTGAGCGTCATGGGGTGACCTTCGCGGTTAAAGGGAAGCCCGGCGCAGTGGACCCGGATTAGCCGCCCTCTGGCAAGGCCCCTCTGGTGCTTGCCTCGGCGATGACGGCGAGCGGCAGGACGAGCTTGAGCGGATCATCAAGCAGCGGCACGGCGCCGAACCGCTCATACCACCGCGCGGCGTCTCCGTCTTGCGCGTCGATGGCAAGCGCCACGCCGCCGACCTCCGCGGCGACGGCCAACGCACGCGCACCGGCCGCCAGCAACAGATCGCCTCCGAGTCCCCGGCCCTGCACGGATCGATCGACCGCGAGGCGCCCGAGGCGAAAGACAGGCACATCGTAGCGACCGAGCCTTCTAGTCAAGCTGCCGGGCACGTCGGCGAACACGATGGCGCCGGGGCTGATCGTGTAGAACCCGAGCACACGGGCCGGCGCGGCCGGAGACACGACGACGAAGGTCTTGGCGCCGCCTGACTGGTGATTCTGCCGAGCGTAGCGGCTGAGATAAGTGTTGAGGTCCTCGACCCCGCAATCGAAGCGTCGGCGGTCGTGATGGCGGCCGATCGGCTCTTCCCGCCAGTCCAGCAACGGGGCTACGCGCGAGCAGAACGCCGCCGCGCGGCTTCCATCAGGGCTGGGGTCGGCTCGGGGGGATTCTCCAACAGCGCCAGCACGCGCTCGCTATCGCGTTCCGAGAGGACGATGCGCTCCGCGCGATCCACCGCCTGTTGTGCAGCGGGCAGCGCGTTCCGCATGATGAAGCTGGTGAGGTCCAGCCGCTCGTGGGCAGCGGCGGCAGTCAGCAGGCGCTTTTCCTCCCTGGTCGCCCGTAATTCGATTCGCTCCTCGCGCGGTGCCGCGGTCGCTGGCATGGCGCCCTCCTCCTCAACCAATGTACGGATTACATACGGACAAGAACATGTCGGTCAAGCCCTGCCCGCGGATTGCCGGCGGGCGGGTCTCATGAAGCATCGGGGGAGCAGGGCCATCCGCCACGGTCATGGGCGCCTCCACGCCACGCAAAAATGTGATACGGGAGGAGACCGGGGGCACACAAGCGCCGCCTGTCGCCGCTCCGACACTGCCGGGAGCCGCGGTCCCCGCCCGCAATCAGCGATACTTATGGAGCGCCCAAGAAATCGCTATTGGAATTGATGGGAGTGCTGGCTGTACGATCTCAATACAGTGGGGCGAATTGGGGGGGAGGAGAGGCAATCGAAAAGGGTCTAGGATGCAGCACAACTGCTTGTAACAAGTCGGATATTTGGCATCTCTGGCTTGTACTGACAGAGCCGCTATTACCGCGTCGATTGACGCCGATTATCGGGGCTCGTTTACATGGGCGCTTATGACATCAGCGACGGGGTTGCAATCACCGGGTACAGCCACCGCATGCCCGGTGGCACCCACTCGGACTCCGACTTCTGGCGCCTGCTTAGCGAGCGCGAGATCGTCCAGGAGCCGGTCACCGATCGCTACGGCAAAGGCCACCTGCCCATCGGCGAATTTTCGGGCCCAGGTCGCCTCGCGAGCCCATACGAGGGGCTGATTCGCGACGACGAGGAGTTGCTCTTCGACCGTGCGTTCTTTGGCATGTCTCACAACGAGCTGAGGCAGACCGAGCCGCAGGTCAGGATGCTGCTGAATTGCGCGTGGGAGACCCTCGAACACGCCGGCTGGGACCTTCACTCGCTGCGCAACAGCCCCACCGGAGTCTTCATCGGCTCGCAGGTTCCGGCCGTATCCAACTGGCGGCCGCAGCACGGCGTCACGGAAAACTCCGTCTCCGGCATCAGCCTTGCCATGCTGGCCAACCGGGTCTCCTACCACTTCAACCTCATGGGGTCTTCCGCGACCTATTGCACGGCCTGCTCCGCCGGCGTGAGCGCCCTGCACGCGGCGATGAACGCCCTCGCATGCGGCGATTGCGACCAGGCGCTGGTCGGCGCCGTCACCTATCTGGGCAGCGCCAGGATGAGCAGCGGCTTCAACCTCATGGGGGTCATCAGCCCGGATGGCAAATGCCACTCCTTCGATGCCGAGGCCAACGGCTACATGCGCTCCGAAGGGTCGTTCGTCTTTGCCATCAAGCCCCTGGCGGCGGCCGAGCGGGACGGGGACCCGATCTACGCGGTGATCGAGTCGACCGCGGTCAACGCGGCAGGGACGGCGGACGGCACTTCCGGCCTCGCGCCCGGCCGCTTCATCAGCGCGCCCACCCACCACGGCCAGGTGGCGCTGATGCGCGAGGCTTCGGCGCGCGCCGGCCGCACCGCTCTCGACTTCGACTACATCGAGGCGCACGCGACCGGAACCGCCGTCGGCGACCCCGTCGAGGGCAATGCCATCGCCGAGGCCTTCGGCAGCAGCGAGCGGGAGGTCCCGCTGCGGGTCTCCAGCGTGAAGAGCAACGTCGGGCACATGGAGGCCGCCGCTTTCCACTGCGCCCTGCTCAAGGTCGTTCTGATGATGCAGCGGCGCACTTTCGCGCCGACATCGAACAACTTCCAGGTGCCCAATCCGGAGATCGACTTCGACGGCTGCCCCATGCAAGTGCAGACGGAATGCGAGCCGTTCCCCGACCATCCCGTGGTCGTCGGGATCAACTCGTTCGGCTTCGGCGGCGCCAACGGGCACTGCGTGGTGCGCGAGTACCGGCCGGCGCTGTCCAGGCGCTGGTCGATGCCGCTGGCGCCGGAGGCGGGCTACATGGTCCCTCTCTCGGCACGCACGCCCAAGGCGCTGGTCGAGAGCGCGAGCCGGCTGCGTCACCTGCTCGACGAGCAGCCGATGGACCTCTACGCGCTCGCCGGCAATCTCAGCCGCCGCCGCACCCATTTCGCCGCGAGGACCGCGTTCGCGGCGCGCAGTCTGACCGAGCTGACCGAAGCGCTAGACGACTTCGTGGAAGAAGAGACCCCGATCGCCAGCGCGGAGGAGGGGGAGCGGCGGCTGGTCATGGTGTTCGCCGGGCAGGGGACGCAGTGGGCCGGGTGCGGGCGCGATCTCTACGAGACGCATCCCGTCTTCCGCCGTGCGATCGACGCCGTCGAAGAGCATTGGCGCGAGCATGCGGACACGTCGTTGCGCGAGGCCTGCTTCACGGCCCCCCAGGAGGAGCTCGACGAGGTTCAACTCGCCCAGCCCGCCATCTTCATGATCCAGTGCGCGCTGGTGGAGCTGTTCAAGACCTGGGGCGTCTATCCCGACTGCGTAGTGGGACACAGCTCCGGCGAGGTGGCTGCGGCCTACGCCTGCGGAGCGTTCTCCCTCGCCGACGCGACGCGTCTGGTCTACCACCGCGCCACCCTGCAGCAGCGCGTGGCCGGCTCCGGCCGCATGCTGGCGATCGGCCTCGACCGGCCGGGTGTAGAGGATTTGTTGGACGGGCTGGACATCCCCTTCCGCCTCGACGGCGACCGGTCCGTCCGAGTCGAGATCGCCTGCGAGAACGCGCCGGCCAACACCGTCGTCTGCGGCCGCGAAGACGACCTGCGGCCGGTGATGGACGAGCTGGATCGGAGCAGCCTCCAGAACCGGCTGATCCCCGGCAACATCGCCTTCCACTCCCGGGCGATGGACGCCATCAGGGACGATGCGTTCGACGCGCTCTCCTTCCTCGACGATCTCTCCTTCGACGCCGACGTGCCCTTCGTCTCGTCGGTGACGGGTGCCGAGGCCGCGCGGCTGGACAGCGCCTATTGGTGGTCCAACATCCGCCAGCCAGTCCGCTTCGCCGCGGCCATGGAGACCGTCAAGCGCGACCACCGGCCCGACGTGGTGCTGGAGCTCGCGCCCCACTCGGCCCTGCAGCCCATCGTCGCGCAATGCGTGGAGGACGCTGCATCGCCGCCCGTCTCCATTCCGACGCTGACGCGGGACAGCGATACGTGCCTCGGCTTCCATGAAGCCCTGGGCAACCTCTTCAAGGCCGGCGTGTCTCTGGATTTCGCGGCGCAGTATCCGCGCCCGGACCCCATCGTGCATCTGCTGCCTGGGCACCCGAGGGACGAGCAGAAGACAGTCGACAACCTGTTGGACGATGAATTTTTCCTGCAACAGGGCGACTACGCGCACGGCCCGCTGGTCGGCCACCGGATCGCGAGCGATCATCTCCTGTTCGAAGCGCGGCTCTCCGAAGCGGCCTTTCCGTGGCTCGCGGAGCACCGCGTTCATCACGCGTCGATCATGCCCGCCGCCGGCTTCATCGAACTCGTACTGCAGGCCCTGGAAGGCGCGCCCGTTCACATCGAGATGCTGGAATTCCTGCAGCCGTGCCCAATTCCGAGGACGCCGGTGCGGCTGCAGACGGCTTTGCAACCGGTCCTCAACTCGCCGGACGAATACACCCTCACGATCTCGACCCAGTCTTACGAAATCGACGCGAAGTGCGAGCTGCACGGCCGCGGGCAAGTGCGCCGCATCGGGCCGGACCATGCGCCGGACGTGCCGGCACACGTGTCGGAGATCGACGCCTCGCGCTACGAGCCCCTGGCCTATGCGGCCGATGACGAGCTTTACGAGCGCTTCGAGACCGTTCTCGGCGAGACCTTCCAGTACGGCCCCTACTTCCGAAACATGCGCAGGCTGCGGCGCGATGTCGCCACCGATCACCTGCTGTTCGATGTCGAGGTGGACGAAGCGCTGTGGCGGGGCGGCCAGGAGGAAGGCTACGTCGTATTCCCGGCCCTGCTCGACGGCGGATTGCAGTCCTATCTCTACGACCTGATGCTCGGCGCCGATCTCTTCGCCATTCCGCGCCGGGCCGAGAACGTGACATTCCTGCGCCCGCCCACGGTGCCGAGGATGACCTGCCGCGTCACCTATCCCGGCGGAATTCGCTACGAGGTCGACGACAAGGGCCAATACACGGTGCCGACAGGCGAGTGGGTTTCCGGCAGCCTGAGCTGCTACGACGGAGCGACCGGGGACCTCATCCTTCATATCGAGAAGTACATCTCCTTCATCTCGAACCCGAGACGGGTCGACCTGCCTAACAGCAAGCACCGCATCGCCTGGCAGCCGAAGTTCGTCGCAGACGGCCGCGCGATTGCGGGGCGGCTGCCCGAGGGCGAGATCGAGCCATCGGCCCTGCTTGCCGCCCTGGAGCGGGGGGAGGACGGCGACGGGCGAGTCTGCCATGCTCTGGAGTTCGCGGGCTCCAGGGAACCGGAGCGGACCGTGCTTCAGAGCTGCCTCGACCACTTCTCGCGCGAGGAGACACAGAGCGAATACTGGCTCGTCGCCGACGATGAGGAAGGCGCGCGGGCACACTACGACGCCTTCCACGGCCACGACGCCGCGCTGCGCTTTGACTGCCTCAATCCGGACGTACGGCAGGTGTCCGCGCTGGATCAGGGTCTGCTGCGCCGGGGTGCGGCGGAAATCCTGTTCCTCCACGGTGATGAGGATGCGTTCACGCCCGAGGACTGGCGGTTCTGGCAGGAGGTGGCGGTCGCGGGCGGATTGGCGCTAATTTCCCACGCGGACGGTGCAGTCGTGGAGCCCGGTGCGGGCTGGACCACGCTTCGGGCCGGCCGGCGCGCGACGCTGATGAAGGCGCCGCCGCAGCGCACGGACGAAGCGGACGAGGCGGCGCTGCCGGCCCCGCGCTGGGTGATGGGGGCGCCCGACAGCCTGGCGGGAGCCTGGGCGACCTTGCTCGACAATCCTGCGGTCTACCCGATCCCCTACGATGGTCCCGCGTCAGGCGATCCTTTCGAGGTCGAGACGTGGCCGCAGGCGGCGGACGTGCAGGCGATCGACCTGTTCTGCGACTGGGACCCGGAAGACCCGACCGGCGAGAGGGCGGTCTCGCAATTCGTTGGCTTCATCCAGGCGCTGGTGCCCTACAGAATCGACCAGGCCAGTTGCCAATGCCGCATCACCGTGGCGACCCGCAAGGCGGTGTTCGAGCCGGAGGACGCGCGCGGGGGCGCGCTCTGGGGTGCGGTGCGCACCATGGCAATGGAGATCGGCGAGGAGGCCCAGCTCGACTTCCGCCTGGTGGACTTGGGCGCGGCCGACGACCTCGAGACGCTGGCAAGGATTGCACGGCACGACCTGCGCGAGCGCGAGCTTGCGCTGCGCGAGGGTCGGCTGTGGGTGCCGCGCATCGTGAGCAATCGCGATCAGTACCCGCGCGTTCCCCCCGGCGAAGACCCGCCCTATCGGCTCTTCCTGGACAATGCGGGACAAATCGCCGGCTTGCGGATGAAGACCTACGACCCGCCGCCGCTTGCCCCGCACGCCGTGGAGATCGACGTCGCGGCATCGGCGCTCAACTTCCGCGACGTGATGGTGACGCTCGGGCTGCTGCCGGCGCTGGCCTACGAGCGCTCAGCGCTCGGCCGCGAGGTCGGCATGGAGGCAAGCGGCGTGGTACGCCGCGCTGGCATGGCGGTGGAAGGGCTCGAGCCCGGCGATGAGGTGGTCTTCGTCGACGGCGGCTGTATCGCCAATCGCACGGTGGTGGGCCAGCACCGCGTCTTCCCCAAGCCTGCGGGCCTCACCATGGAGGAGGCCGCGTCGTCGCTCTCGGTCTACGTCACCGCCTACTACTCCCTGATCCACCTGGCGCGGCTGCGCAAGGGCCAGCGTGTCCTGATCCACTCGGCCATGGGCGGCATCGGGCAGGCCGCCATCGCGCTCGCGAGCAACGTGGGCGCGGAGATCTACGCAACGGCGGGCAGCGAGAGCAAACGCGACCAACTGCTCGCGCTGGGAGTCCGGGCGGCCTTCGATTCCCACAGCGAGGACTGGTACGACGGCCTGATGAAGGCGACTGGCGGCCAGGGCGTCGATGTCGTGCTGAACTCGCTCGCAGGCCGCCACGTTGCGCTCTGCCTGCAGGCGCTGAGGGCGGGGGGGTGGCATTGCGAGATCGGCAAGGTCGACATCTACGCCGACAGCGCTCTCGGCCTCCGCGTCTTCCGCAAGAACCTGCGCTTCGCGGCCATCGACCTCGACCGCCTGATGGTGGACGACCCGCTGCTCTCGCGCGAACTCTCCCAAGCCTGCCTCGACCTGCTCGATCGCGGCGTGGTGCCGCCGTTGCCGGTCACCGTCTTCTCCTATGGCGACTACGCGAAGGCGCTCCGCCTGATGACCAGCGGCCAGCACCAGGGGAAGCTGGTGCTACAGGCGCCGCCGGCGGCCGCCGCTCCGGACTTCCCCATCGACGACCGGCGGCCGCTGCTGGACCCCGAAGCGACCTATCTCGTGACCGGAGGCCTCGGCGGGTTCGGCCTGCGGCTCCTGCCCTACTTGGTCACCGCCGGTGCGCGCCATCTGACCCTCATGGACCGCGACCCCGAACGCCGCCGCAGCGAGCACTGGTTGCGCCAGTCCACGACTCTGGCGGACGTGGGCGACGGAGTCGAAATCGACCTGGTCCAGGGCGACGTTGCGATCGAGGCCGACGTGCGCCGCTGCGTCGCCAACGTCAAGAAGCCGCTCAAGGGTGTGTTCCATCTCGCCGGCGCGCTGGACGACTGCCTGCTGGCGGACATGACACCGGAGTCCATCGGCTGCGTGTTCGCGCCCAAGGCCCGCGGTGCGCTCTATCTACACAATGCCACCGCCGGCCTTCCGCTCGATCACTTCGTCATGGTGTCGTCGCTCTCGTCGGCGTTCGGCAATCCGGGGCAGATCAACTACGGTGCCGCCAACGCCTACATGGACGGCCTCGCCGCCTGCCGCCGTCGGCAGGGACTTCCGGCCTTGTCCTACAACCTGGCGGCGGTCTCCGATGCCGGCATGGCCGCGCGCAACCTCGGCCTGCTGCGATTGATGAAAGCCGCCGGCATACCGCCTGTGAGCAGCTATTGCGCCATCGCCAACCTCGACTATGCGCTCCGCACCATGGGCGAAAGCGACCATCTGATCACCGCGCTCTTCAAGCGTGTGCTCTGGAGCGTCGATTCCGCCGATTACATGCGGTCCGGCCGCCTGATGAGCAATCAGGATGCATTCAAGGTGGGCTCCGACGAGCAGCTGACGGTGGATGGGGTCATGGCGCAGATCGCCGCCAAGGTCGCCGAGCTCTGCGGCCACGACGAGGGCGGTCTGGAGGAGCCCCTCTCCAGCTTCGGCCTCAACTCCATCTCCGTCGCCGAGTTGGGGGCGTTTATTCAGAGCGAATTCAATTTCCAGGCGAGCGCGCTCGAGCTGATGACCACGGCCTCGTGCCAGTCGCTAGCGCACGCCATCGTCTTCGGCACAACGAGCGAAGAGGAGGCGGAGGCCGAGACGGAGGGCGATGGCATCGACGATGCGCCCTTCGCCGCGCAGCGCAGGGTACGCCGCAAGCCCTCGGTGTTCGCCAGTCCGCCTGAAGACCACTTCCCACCAGCGCCCTGTTCCGGAAAAGACGCCGCGAGAGCCCTGGCCGCCGAGTAGCACGATCCGGCGGCAGGAGAACGGACCCCGCCGCGGTACATGAAAGAGTGTGGGACGACACGATGAACGCACCAGTTATCGCCGATCGAGCGGTGCCGCCTCTTGTCGGCGAATTGCCACCCCAATGCCGCAAGGACGTGGACGCGCTGCGTCGTGTCGTTCACGCGACACTCGCGCAGGGGGCCCCGGCTGTAGCGGTATCCCCAAACAACTTTCGGGAGGTTTTTCTAACCGGGGCGACCGGTTTCGTGGGGCGCTTCATGTTGCGTGAGCTCCTGCGGCAGAACGAGCGCTTGATCGTGCACTGCCTGGTCCGTGCCGAGAACGCCGAGCAAGGTTTCGCGCGATTGCGCGTCGCTCTGGAGCAGGCAGAAATCTGGGAGGAGGCGTTCGCGCCACGCCTGCGGGTGGTTCTCGGCGACATCTCGGAGGAGCGCTTCGGTCTGAGCGAGGCCGTGTTTGCCGGTCTGAGTCAGCGGATCGACGCGGTCTATCACGTGGCCTCCAACGTCGGCCTCGTCCTGTCCTATGCCGACATACGCGAGCAGAACGCGCTCGGCCTTCGTCCCGTCCTCGAGCTCTGCCTGAGTACCCGCTACAAACATCTGTTTTACGTCTCCACCATGGGCGTTTTCCCGGAGTATTGGTGCAACTTTGAGCGGGAATACAGCGGGAGCCGCATCGACGATCAGATGTCGCCCGACGTCGCCGACATGAAAAATATCTTCCCGCTCGGCGCCATCGGGTACCCGTGGAGCAAGCTGGTGGCCGAGCAAGGCGTGCTCTTCGCGAAAGCGGCGGGCGTTCCGGTCGCGATCTTTCGCCTGCCGAAAATGGGGCTTTCCAGCACGGGGTATACGCAGCCAAACGAGTATTCTTTGCGCCTGTTTGCCGCGGCGGTTCAGCTGGAAAAGGCACCGAAGGGTTTCTCCATAGAAAGGAATTACGAGCCGGTCGACACCGTGAGCGAAATCTGCGCGGCGATCTCCCTGAATCCTGACCGGCGGTTCACGATCTACCACCTTTGCGATACGCAACCGCCGTTCCACGACGTTGAAATCGCGGACTTTGGCCTCTATTGGCAAATCGTCTCCTACCAATCCTTCAGGCGTTCGTGCCAGGCCCTCGGAGAGGAGTCTCCGCTGCACGGGCAGTGGGTCTTGCTCGACCATTTCGCGCCCTATTGGTTCAGCGAGGACAAGGCGGGACCCGGGCTGCCGATCAGCGATCGCGCCCTTCGGGTTGACTGCCCCCACCCGATCAAGTGGCCCGCACTGCTGATCAGACACGCGCGCTCCTACAATTGGCTCAGGCGCAATCGGGAGGATTGGCCCTATCCGGTCCCCCAAGGCCGTCTGGACTTCGACGGACTCATCGCTCAGGCCGAGAGATACGCCGAGCGCATGGGCGTCCCCTTCGAGCAGACCTATCCCGCGTGGATGCGCGAGGGTCTCGAACAGATCGTGGAGGCGCTCAAATCGCCGGAGGCCGGGGTGAAGGAATCGATGCTTAGTCACATCATCTTTGGCTTTACCCGCTCGCTCCGCAACAACGCGGCACTGGCTCAGGAACGCCGGCAGCACCCCGAAATCGAGCGAGCGGAGATCGAGCGGCCGGTTCTCATTGTCGGCATCAACCGCACCGGCACGACCTTCTTGCACCGCCTCTTGTCACGTGATCCGAAATTCTGGGCTCTACGGCGCTACGAGCTGACTGAGCCGGTGTTGCCTTCAGGCGACTATGCCACCGTCGCAGGAACCGCCGAGGATCCCCGCCGGGCCTACGTGGAAGAGCTGATGGGCGCGACCAATGTCGTCGATACGCTCGCGGGGATTCATCGCATCGATGTGGACGAGCCCGAGGAGGACTTCATGCTCCTCCGGCTCGCTTTCACGACCTGGGTCCTCGTTATCGCGCACTATGCGCCGGACTACGGCCGATGGCTCGCCGCCACCGGGTCACGCAACGCCTACGCGTATCACCGGCGTGTCATGCAGCACTTCACCTGGCAGCGGCGGCAACGGGAGCCGGAAGGAGAGCGGCACTGGCTGCTCAAGATGCCCTTCCACCTCATGGAGCTTGAGGTGCTGCTGGAGACCTATCCGGATGCCGTCTTCATCCAGACTCACCGGGAGCCCGTGCAGCTCATGGCGTCCTGGAACAGCCTGGTGGAGCGCATGCGCTCGTTCACCACAGAGCCGCGCCCGCCTCGCGAGACTGGCGCTGAGCAGCTGGCCTTCATGAGCGACATGCTGAACGGCGCGATGCAGTTCCGCGCCGCGCATCCCTCGCTCGCTCGACGCTGGATCGACGTGCGCTATGCCGATCTGGTCGACGATCCGATGGCGGTCGTAAACGACATCTACGCGCGCCTCGGCTGGCCCCTGGAGCCGGCCGCCGCCCGCGCCATGCAGGCGTGGCTCACGCTTCAGGAGGAGCAACGCCGGCAAGAGCCGCGGCACGAGTATCAGTTGGACGATTACGGCCTCACGCCGGAGGGCGTGAACGAGGCATTCGCGCCCTATCGCGAGTTCGTCGCGGCCCGCGGCATCATGTGACTCTGCCGCTACTGCTCAACTAGAGCGCGTCCGTCCAAGGCGGACGCACTCTGCGGCCCCGGCCAGGAACATCGACGGCGTGCAGAAACAGGGACGACCGCCTCCAAGCTTTGGAGGCAGCCGTCCCCCCTCGCTGGGCCCGCGTTCTGTCCTGGGCCCGGTCCCTCGTGTTCGTCTACGCGTGGAGCCCGATGTCTCTCGGAACCGGATAAGCCGACGTGCGATCCTGTCGCGCTCGGATGCCTCGCTTCGCGGGCTATGA
Source organism: Alphaproteobacteria bacterium (assembly GCA_022826345.1). Next base: position 47,466 of record JAJDVB010000094.1, on the reverse strand, counting down.
TGGATCGCTCTGTCGTCTCCTCCGCTCGCCCTGCCCCGTTGTTCTGGGGTACGGACTACGAGATGCCTTCCTGCTCCACTCCTTGTGACCGGGCCACTCTCGATGACGGCTCTCAGCCACACGATCGACAGTGCCTGGATGCCTTGACCCGGTCCAATACCGAATTCTCATGCAGGGCATAAGCACCCCTTATGCCCGGATAGCATTGAATTGACGGAGAATTGTGCCAGCGCCGGTGTGCTGTCCCGCGCGTTGCGGCAAGGGCGGAGCGGACGCAGAATGGAATAGGCCGATAAGGACCGTGCAAAGGGAGCGGAGAGCCTCTCATGGCAGGTACGATGATCGCCATTCCCGTCGCCGGTGGCGGCACGTTCAGGGGCTATCTGACGGTGCCGGAGGCGGGCAGCGGGCCGGGCCTCCTGATCGAGCAGGAGATTTTTGGCGTCAACGCGAGCCTGCGGGCGATCGCGGACCTTTACGCCGAGGAAGGCTACGTCTGCCTCGTGCCCGATCTCTTCTGGCGCATGGAACCGGGCGTGGACCTCGGCTACGACGAGGCCGACTTCGCCAAGGCCTTCGCGTTCTACCAGCGCTTCGACGTGGACCAGGGCGTCGCAGATATCGGCGCCGCGGTCGAAGCCTTGCGGGCGCGGCCGGAGTGCACCGGCAAGGTGGCGGCCATGGGCTTCTGCCTGGGCGGCAAGCTCGCCTACCTCACCGCCACGCGGCACGACGTGGATGCGGCAGTCTCGTTCTATGGCGTCGGCATCGAGGAGGCGCTGGACGAATCCGGCGGAATCTCCTGCCCCGTGCTCATGCACTTCGCGGGCGAAGATGGGTTCGTGCCGCAGACGGCTGTGGACACCATCACGGCCCACTTCGCGGACCGGCTGGAGGTGCGGATCCACGTCTATCCCGGCGTGGATCACGCCTTCTACAACCACGACCGGAGCGAGGTTTACCATCGGCCGTCCGCCATGGTCGCGCATTCGCGCACCATCGCGCTGCTGCGGGCCGCGATCGGCCCCGCCTACGACCTCGAGAGGCTGTGGGAGCGCCACCTCGACTACGAGTTCGCGACGCGGGATACCGACAAGACCATGGCAACCATGGTGGCCGAGCCCTACGTCAACCACATCCCGACCATGACCGGAGGCACCGGCGCCGACGCGCTGAGCCGCTTCTATACTGAGCACTTCATCCCGAAGATGCCGAAGGACACGACGCTGACCCCGCTTTCGCGCACCGTGGGCGCCGACCGGGTGGTGGACGAGATGATCTTCAGCTTCACCCACAACGAGGAGATCGACTGGATGCTTCCCGGCGTCGCCCCCACCGGCAAGAAGGTGAGCGTGCCGCTGGTCGCCATCGTGGCCTTCCGCGGCGACAAGCTCCATCACGAGCACATCTACTGGGATCAGGCTTCGGTGCTGGTGCAGATCGGTTTGCTGGAGCCGCAGGGGCTGCCCGTCGGCGGCGTCGAGACCGCGTTGAAGGCGGCCGACGAGACCCTGCCGTCGAACCGCCTGATCCCTGGCTGGGCGGACGACTAGATCACTCGAGGCCGATGGCGGAGCACGCCTGGGTCAACGACGCATGAGCACGCTCGGCACGGCGGTGGAGCGCGTCGAGGATGCGGCGCTGCTCATGGGCCGCGGCCGCTACATAGACGACATGCCGGTGGCGCCCGGCACCGGCCACGCCGCCATCCTGCGCTCGCCCCACGCCCATGCGCGCCTCGTGAGCATCGAGACGGCGGCGGCAGAGGCATTGCCGGGCGTGCACGCCGTGGTCACGGGCGAGGACGCGCGCACCTGGTCCACGCCCTTCATCGTCAGTGTGCGTCAGCCCATGGAGCACTGGTGCATCGCCACGGACCGGGTGCGCTACGCCGGCGAGCCGGTCGCCATCGTCGTGGCAGAGGACCGCTACCGCGCCGAGGACGCGCTCGCGCTCATCGACGTGCGCTACGAGCCGTTGGACGCCGTCGTCGATCCCGAGGCCACGCTCGGAGCCGACGCGCCGGTGCTGCACGAGGCTGTCGGCAGCAACCTCGTCAGCGAGCGCACGTTCCGCTACGGCGAGCCGGAGGTGGCGTTCGAGGCAGCGGCGCACACGGTCGCGACCACGGTGCGCTACCCGCGCAATTCCTGCACGCCCATCGAGTGTCTCGGCCTGATCGCCGCCTACGACCCCGGCGAGGACGCATACGACGTGCTCTCCCACTTCCAGGGCCCGCTCACGCTGCATCCGGTCATGGCGCGGGCGCTCAAGGTGCCGGGGCCGCGGCTCCGGCTGCGCTCGGTGCCGGATTCGGGCGGCAGCTTCGGGATCAAGCAGGCGGTCTTCCCGCTCATCGTCGCCATGGCGCTCGCGGCGCGGAAGGCCGCGCGCCCGGTCAAGTGGATCGAGGACCGGCTGGAGCACCTGCTGGCGGCCACCTCGGCAACCAACCGGATGACACGGATCGAGGCGGCGGTGGAAGCCGACGGTAGGGTCACGGCGCTTCGCCTTGACCAGCTGGAGGACTGCGGCGCCTACCTGCGCGCGCCCGAACCCGCGACGCTCTACCGCAACCATGGCAACCTCACGGGCCCCTATCGCATCCCTCATCTCGCGGTGAACAACCGCGTGGTCGTGACCAACAAGACACCCACGGGGCTCAACCGGGGTTTTGGCGGGCCGCAGCTCTACTATGCACTGGAGCGGCTGATGCAGTGCATCGCCGCCACCCTAGGCCTCGATCCATTGGAGGTAATCAAGCGCAATCTGGTGCCGGCGGATGCCATGCCCTACCGCGCCGCTGCCGGCGCCGTGCTCGATGCCGGCGATTTTCCGGGGACCGTTGAGTATGGCGCCGCCGAGGGAGCGCTCGACGCGCTGTGCGCCAAGCGCGACGCGGCACGGGCAGAGGGCCGGCTCTACGGCGTCGGCTTTGCGGCCGCGGTGGAGTCCAGCATCTCCAACATGGGCTACATCACCACGGTGCTCAGCGCCGAAGAACGCCGCAAGGCGGGGCCCAAGGACGGCGCCGTCAGCCACGCCACGGTGGCGGTGGACCCCCTCGGCGCCGTCACCGTGACCGCCGATTCGATCCCGCAGGGACAGGGCCACCGCACGGTGCTGGCGCAGGTGGTGGGCGACACGCTGGGCCTCGCGCCCGAGCAGATCACGGTCGCGCTGGAGCACGACACTCAGCGAGACCCCTGGTCGATCGCCGCCGGCAACTACTCGAGCCGCTTCTCGGGCGCGGTCGCGGGTGCCGCGCACCTCGCGGCGGTGCGGGTGCGAGAGCGCCTCGCGCGGATCGCGAGCCAACAGCTCAACACGCGGCCCGAGGACGTGCGCTTCGAGCAGGGGCGCATCTTCGCCGCCGGTAATCCCGGCAACGATCTCGACTTCCGTCGGGTGGCGTCGCTCGTCCACTGGTCGCCGGGCAGCCTGCCCGACGGCGTGCCGCCGGCGCTGCGGGAGACCGCGCGCTGGACCCCGCCCCAACTCACCCCGCCCGATGACGACGACCGGATCAACAACTCTGCGGCCTACAGCTTCATCTTCGATTTCTGCGGAGTGGAGGTGGACAGCGCGACCGGCGCCGTCGCCATCGACCGCTACGTTACCACCCACGACACCGGCCGGCGCCTCAATCCGGCGCTGGTGGACGGGCAGATCCGGGGCGCCTTCGCCCACGCCGTGGGCGCGGCGTTCTACGAGGAGCTTGCCTACTCAGAGGACGGCAGCTTCCTCTCCGGCACACTCGCCGACTATCTGGTGCCGACCGCCTGCGAGGTGCCGGACCCGCTCATCCTGCACCGGGACATCCCGACCCCGGCGACGCCCTTGGGAGCGAAGGGCGTGGGCGAAGGCAACTGCATGACCACGCCCGTCTGCCTCGCGAACGCCGTCGCGGACGCGCTGGGAGTGGACAGCCTCGACCTGCCGCTCACGCCCGCCCGCATCGGCGAACTGATCCACGGGCCGGAGAGGCCGGCACCGTAGGCTCAGATATTCACGGAAAGGCAGCCTTCGACCGCCTCATAGAGGTTGCTCAGCAGTTCCTCGAAGGTATCCCCCTGTGTGACACATCCAGGGATCGCGGGCACCTCGGCCCAATAGCCCCCCTCTTCCGCCTCATGAACGATCACCTTCAATTTCATGGCACGCTCCTAGCGGACGGGCTCGGTGGACCGCGCCATGATACCAACGCACTTCTGATCCGGGTATAGGAACGCCATGAAGCCTGCACCCTTCGACTATTTGCGGCCCGACGACGAGGAGGAGGCCCTGGAGGCCCTTGCCGAGACCGGGGAAGACGCGCGCCTGCTCGCGGGCGGTCAGACCCTGATGCCGATGCTCAACATGCGGCTGGTGGAGCCGGCGGTTCTCGTTGATATCTCCCGTTTGCCGGGCCGCGCCGGGATCGAGGACCAAGGCGATGCTATCGAGGTCGGCGCGGCGGCGACTCAGGCCCAACTGGAGGCTTGGCCGGCGCTGGCCGAGCGCGCGCCCATGCTGGCTCAGGCACTGCCGCTGCTTGGCCATGTCCAGACCCGGAGCCGTGGCACGGTGTGCGGCTCCATCGCCTTCGCCGACCCGAGCGCGGAACTGCCGCTCTGCCTGGCGACGCTTGGGGGCGAGGCGGTGCTGCGCTCGCGCGCCGGCTCGCGGACGCTTCTGGCCGCCGCGTTCCAGACTGGGATGCTGTCCACCGCGTGCCGCGAGGACGAGATGGTAGCGGCGGTCCGCTTCCCCGCCGCCGAGCCGGGCGCGGGCTATGCCTTCACCGAGTTCGCGCGCCGGCACGGCGACTTCGCCATCGTCGCCATTGCTGCCATCGCACGGGCGAACGGCATCAGGATCGGTGTGGGCGGTGTCGCCGAGCAGCCGGTCGTCGACGATTGGCCGCTTCTCGTGGGCAGCGCCCTCGACGACGCGCTGAACGCGCTCGCCTGGTCGCTCGACGCCGCCGACAGTGTCCACGCAAGCGCCCGGTACCGACGGGAGCTCATGCGAAATCTCGGCAAGCAGACAGTGCAAGCGGCCCTGGAGGCGCGGCCATGAAGCGGCTCGGCGCAGGGAGCCGCAATCGCGTGACGATCACCCTGAACGGTCGGGAAGCAAGCGGCTGGGCCGAGCCGCGCATGCTGCTGAGCGATTTTCTGCGCTACGAGCTGGGCGCGACCGGCACTCATGTGGGTTGCGAGCACGGGGTCTGCGGTGCCTGCACCGTGCGCCTCGACGGCGCTCCGGTGCGCGCCTGCTTGACGCTCGCGGTGCAGGCGGCGGGGCGCCGCGTGGAGACGGTGGAGGGGCTGGCGCCGGAAGGCGAGCTGAACGACCTGCAGAAGGCGTTCCGCCGCCGCCATGCCTTGCAGTGCGGCTTCTGCACCGCCGGCATCCTGATGTCCCTCGACGCCTGGCTCGAAACTCGGCCCGCGCCCGATGAAGCCGAGGTCCGGGCGCTCCTCAGCGGCCACCTCTGCCGCTGCACCGGCTACTCGGGGATCGTCGCTGCGGCGCTGGACGTCGCGGAGGCGCGGCTGCGTGAGGACGACCCGTGACCGACCTGGGCCGCACGCTGATCGCAGCGGCGGAGCGGACCCCGCGCGCGCTCGCCGTCGTCGATGGCGAGCAGCGTTTCGACTACGCCGCTTGGCTCGATAGGGCCGCCCGCCTTGCCAAGGGCCTCGGCGGCCTCGGGCTGGGCCGCGGCGACCGGCTCGCGGTCATCATGCAGAACCGCTGGGAGATGGCGGCGCTTCACTGGGCCTGTCAGCTTGCTGGCGTCGTGGTGATCCCGCTCAACTGGCGGAGCACAGCCGACGAGCTGGATTACTTCCTCGAGGATTCGGGCGCGGCGGCTCTGGCCTTCGACGAGTTTGCTGCGGCTGCGGTCGCGGGCTCCGCCTGCGCCGCTGGGCTCTGCCGTATCGGGGTCGGCGATGCACCGGGTGGCGCGATCGATTTCAGCGACCTGCTGGCTGCGCCGGGGGGCGCCACACCTCGTGCGAGCGAAGACGACCTCTCCCTCATGCTCTACACCTCGGGCACCACCGGGCGCGGCAAGGGCGTGCCGCGCACCCATCGCGCCGAGCGCGCTGCCGCGCTCGCCCACATCGCGCAGAACTGCTACCGCGCGGGCGAGCGCACTCTGGGCGTGATGCCGCTCTACCACACCATGGGCGTGCGCTCGCTGCTCGCGATGGCGCCGGTGGGCGGCGCCTTCGTCTGCCAGCAGCGCTTCGACGCGGCCGGCGCGCTCCGGCTGATCGAGGCCGAGCGACTCACCGCCCTCTACCTGGTGCCGACGCTCTATTACGACCTGCTGGAGAGCCCGGGCTTTGCCAGCGCCGACGTCTCCTCGGTGCGCAAGCTGGGATTTGCCGGGGCACCGATGGCGGAAGGGCTGCTGCGCCGGGTCGCCGATGCCTTCCGGCCCGAGCTTTTCGTCAACCACTACGGCTCGTCGGAGATCTACACCTTCACGATCGACCAGAACGCGGCGGCCAAGCCGGGCTCGGCGGGCAAGGCCGGAATCAATCAGCGCATCCGCGTGGTGGAGATCGGCGCGGGCGATCCCGAGCGCATCGTCGCCGCAGGCGTCGAAGGCGAGGTGATCGCGAGCCTGGAAAGCGAGGAAGCCTTCACGGGCTACTGGCAGCGACCGGACGCGGACGCCAGAGCGCTGAAGCGAGGCTGGTATTTCACTGGCGATGTCGGCTATTGCGACGGCGACGGCGATCTCTTCGTGACGGGGCGGGTCGACGACATGGTCATCACCGGCGGCGAGAACGTGCTGCCCGCCGAGATCGAGAGCGTGCTCTCGGTCCACCCGGCGGTGGCGGAGGCGGCGGTGGCAGGGCTCGCGGACGAGCGCTGGGGGCAGAAGGTCGCGGCCTTCGTGGTGCGGAGCGGCTCGTTGGACGCGGCGGCGCTCGACGCCCACTGCCGCGCGTCGACATTGGCCGACTTCAAGCGACCTCGGCAGTACGTCTTCGTCCGCGCCATTCCGAAGTCTCCGGTGGGCAAGGTGCTGCGCCGCAAGCTGATCGCCGGCGAGTACGACGAGGACGGTGAGTGCGGCGGCAGGAGAGGCGCGTGACGACCAAATGTCCCTTCGACGATCTCGACGGCTTCCGGGTGCAGGTCGACCACGGGGCGGCGCGCGCCGACATCGTGCTCGATCGCCCGCCGCTCAACGTTGTGAGCATGCCGCAGCGGGACCAGCTCGCCGCAGTCTTCGCCGCGCTGGATGCCGAAGAGGGCGTGCGCGTGATCGTGCTCCGCGCGGAGGGAGAGCATTTTTCGAGCGGCGGCGACATCCCCGGCTTCATGACGCGTTCGCCGGAGCAGCTCGCGGTGCTGGCGCGCAACGTCGCCGCGCCGGAGCGCTGCCGCCAGCCGGTGATCGCGGCGATTCATGGCTATTGCTTCGGCGTCGCCTTCGAGCTCTCGCTGGCCTGCGACTTCCGCATCGTCTCGGAGAACGCGCTGCTGGGTCTGCCGGAACAGCGCATCGGCATGATCCCCGGCTCCGGCGGCTCGGCGCGGCTGGCCCGGATGATCGGCATTGGGCGCACCAAGGACCTGGTGATGCGGGCACGGCGGCTTCCGGGCACGGAAGCGCATGCCTGGGGCATCGCGCTCGACTGCGTGCCCGAAGGGGAATTCGCAGCGGCAACCGATGCGCTGGTGGAGGAACTCAAGGCCTTCTCACCGCTCGCCCAGCGCACCGCGAAGAAGCTTCTCAACGAGGCAGAGGACGCGCCACTCAGCGTCGCCATCGCCCTCGAAGGCGAGGCCTATGGTAGGCTGCGCTCATCGGCCGACTTCGCGGAAGGCGTGGCCTCCTTCACGGAAAAGCGCAAGCCGGTCTTCAAGGGAGAGTAGCGGTCGCATGGACGACGCACCGCCCCCCGCAGCGGCAGATGCAGAGACGGACGTGTCGGAGGGTTCGGCCTCGCCCGCCCGCCTCGCGCGCTTTCACCTCGACCCGGTGGGCGGCATCGCCGGCGACATGTTCGCCGCGGCAGTGCTGGATGCGCGGCCGGACCTGGCGGACGGATTGCGGGCTGCGCTCGCCGCGCTCGAGCCGCCGCCGTCGGTGGAGATCGCCATCGACCCGCACGGGGACGCAGCGCTCACTGGCATGCGCTTCCAGGTGACGGCGCCCGAAGGCGAGGGCCACGGCCATGTGCGGCTGGCCGATGTGCGCGCCCGGTTGGAGGCCGCCCGCATCGAACCCGCCGTGCGCTCCCGCGCGCTCGCGATCTTCACGCTGCTCGCCGAAGCCGAGGGCGCGGTGCACGGGATGGAACCGGCGGAGGTCACGTTCCACGAGGTGGGTGCCTGGGATTCGACCGTCGATATTGTCGCGGCGGCCTACCTGATCGAGGCGCTGGGTCCGGCCTGCTGGTCGGTGGGTCCCGTTCCTCTCGGCTCGGGCCGGGTGCGCTGCGCCCACGGCCTGCTGCCGGTGCCAGCGCCTGCGGTGGTGCATCTTCTGCGGGGGCTCGCCACATACGACGACGGCATCGAGGGCGAGCGGGTGACGCCCACCGGCGCGGCCATTCTGAAGCACCTGGCACCGATCCAGGCGCCGGTAAGGGAGCCGGAAACGCTGGTGGCCACGGGCATCGGCTTCGGCAGCCGCGCCCTGCCCGGCCTCAGCAACGTGCTGCGTGTCCTGGAATTCGCGCCCGTCGCGCCGGTGGCGGTGCAGGAACGGGTGGCGGTGCTGCGCTTCGAGATCGACGACCAGACGCCGGAAGACCTCGCATTGGGTCTTGATCGCCTACGGGCGCGGCCCGGCATCCTCGATGTCCTGCAGTGGCCGGCCTACGGCAAGAAGGGCCGCATGGTGGCTGCGATCCAGGTGCTTGCCGAGGCGGACGCGCTCGACGGAGCGCTCGATGCGGTCTTCGACGAGACCACCACGCTCGGCGTGCGCTGGTCTGTCCTCGCCCGCCGCACGCTGGCGCGGGAGACGGCCCGCCACAGCGACGCGCTCGGCACGGTCCGGGTAAAGCGCGCGCGCCGGCCGGCCGGCACCGTGACCGCCAAGGCGGAGCTCGACGACCTCGCGGGCAGCGCGGGCCACGCGACGCGCGAACAACGCCGGCGGGTCGCCGAGGCGGCAGCGCTCGGGCGAGGCGGCGATGACTGAGCCGGCCACGCCCGGCGTCGAGGCGCTGAATACCGTGCTCGACGGCATCGGCCGGGTCGCGGTCGCGGTCAGCGGCGGGGTGGACAGCATGACGCTCGCCCTGCTGACCGGACGCCACCTGGGCGCAGAAAGCGCGATGTTCCATGCCGTCTCGCCTGCGGTGCCGTCCGAGGCCACCGAGCGGGTGCGCGCTTTCGCGGAGCGCGAGGGGTGGCAGCTGACGGTCCTCGATGCGGGCGAGTTCGACGACCCCGCCTACCGCGCGAACCCGGCGAACCGCTGCTACTACTGCAAGACGAACCTTTACGGCGCGCTCGCCGCCCGCACCGACGCCACGCTGCTCTCCGGCACGAACCTCGACGATCTGGGCGACTGGCGGCCGGGGCTCAAGGCCGCCGAGGAACACGGCGTGCGCCATCCCTTCGTCGAGGCCGGCATCGACAAGGCGGGGGTCCGCGCCATCGCGGCCGCGCTGGGCTTCGATGACCTGTCGCGGCTGCCGGCGGCACCCTGCCTCTCCAGCCGCGTCGAGACCGGGCTTCGCGTGGAGGCCGACGACCTCGCCTCAATCCACGCCGCCGAGCGCTATCTCACCCGACAGCTTCGGCCCGATACCGTGCGCTGCCGCAGGCGCAGGGCCGGCATCGTGATCGAGCTCGACGCGCCGACCCTCGATGCGCTGAGCGAACGCCGCCGGACCGCGCTGGGCGACACCGTCGCCGGCATGTTCGCCAAGGGCGACGAGGCCCGGCCGGTCAGCTTCGCGCCCTACCGGGTTGGCAGCGCCTTCCTGAGGCCCGCTCAGACGGCGTGAGCACGCCCACCGCCATCACCCTCGATCTGGAGCGCCGCGCGCGCATCGGCATCGAGGAGGCCGTGCTCTGCGCGGGCAAGACGCCGGAGCAGCTGGCGGACATCCTCGCGAGGGCGGAGGCGGCGGCGCGAAGCCTGCTGTTGACCCGCCTCGACGCGGCTCAGCGCGACGCCTTGCCCAAGGCTTTGGCCGAACGCATCGACTACGAGCCGCTGTCCCGCACTGGTGTCTTCGGCACGGTTACGGCGCCCGCGGGGGCGCCGCGGGTCGCGATCGTCTCCGCCGGGACCTCGGACCAGCCCGTGTGCCGCGAGGCCGCCCGCACTCTCGCCTATCACCGCCACCCCTCGGCAGAAATCGGCGACGTGGGAGTCGCGGGCCTCTGGCGGCTGATGGACCGGATTGACGAGATCAGAACCTATCCCGTCGTCATCGTGGTCGCGGGCATGGACGCCGCGTTGCCCTCGGTGGTGGGCGGGCTCGTGCCGGGCATGGTGATCGCGGTGCCGACCTCGACCGGTTACGGCGTCGCGAGCGACGGGGCGACGGCGATGGCGGCGATGCTCGCGTCCTGCGCGCCAGGCGTGGTGGTGGTCAACATCGACAACGGTTACGGCGCCGCCTGCGCCGCGCTACGGGCACTCCCGCTTCTTGCTCCCCAGGATTAGAGCGTATCCGACTTTGTCGGACACGCGACAGGCCGCGACCGCGGCCCGCCGCTCCAGCGGCGCCCTCGCGGAGGCTCCGGCCGAAGGCCGGCTGCCGTGAGCGATTTTAGAGAGTCAGCCGGCTTCAGCGCGGGCGGCGGCCGTGCGCTCGTGCAGGCCGCGCAACGCGACCAGCTCGTCCTGCGTGGGCGCGGGAGTTACGGAGATATTGTCGGCGATCTTGAGGGGCCAGCCGGTGGCGGCAAGCACGTCATCGAGTGCCACGCCCGGATGGGTGTGGGTGAGAAACAGCTCGCGGCTCTCCGCATGGGGTTCGAGCACGCCTAGATCGGTGATGACGGTGCTGGGTCCGCGGCCGGGAAGACCCGAACGCTCGCGCCAGTCACCGCCGGTCAGATGGCCGGCCGAGGTCACGAACTCGACCTTCTCGACGAAGCCGCGCTTCGACTGACGCATGATGACGAAGACCTCGCCGGCGAGCCCGGCGATCTCCGGCGCGCCGCCGGCGCCGGGCAGCCGCGTCCTGGGATTCGCGTAATCGCCGATCACGGTCGTGTTGATGTTGCCAAAGCGGTCGATCTGCGCTGCGCCGAGGAAGCCCACCGTGATGCGTCCGCCTTGCAGCCAGTAGCGAAAGATTTCGGCGGTGGAGACCACGAAGTCAGCGGTCTCAGCGAGCTCGCTGTCACCGATGGAGAGCGGCAGCACGGCGGGCTTCGCGCCGACGGTGCCGGACTCGTAGATCAGCACGGCATCCGGCGCATGGGTGGCGCGGGCGAGGTTGGCGGCGGCGCTCGGCAGGCCGATACCCACGAAGCACACGGTGCCGTTGTTGATGAGCCGCGCCGCGGCAACGGTCATCATCTCGTCGGCGGAGAAGGGTTGCTCGGTCATGGGCGCAGTCATAGCCGTGCAGAGCCCGACGGCGAAAGGGCGAATTTGACTGCGCAGGGCGCCGCCCTTGCCCGCGCTCTGCCGTTGCGATAGGGAGACGGCCGGGCGGCCATGGCGGCGCGCCGCATATGGCGGGACGAGGGGCGGTGGCGCTGCTCACGGTCGAAAATCTGACCAAGATATTCACGGTCGGCAAAGACGAGGACTTGATCGCGGTCAACAACGTCTCGTTCTCGCTGGAGCGGGGAGAGACGCTGGGCCTGGTCGGCGAAAGCGGCTCAGGCAAGACCACGGTCGGCCGCTGCGTGCTCCGGCTTATCGAGCCCACCGAGGGGCGGATCGCGCTGGGCGACCAGGAGATCAGCGAGCTCGACCCCGCCGGGCTCAGGGCGCTCAGGGCGCGGATGCAGCTCGTCTTCCAGGACCCCTTCGGCTCCCTTAATCCCAGACTCACCGTTTATCAGACCGTGGACGAGCCGCTCGCGCTGCACGGCGTGGGGCGCGCCGAGCGCAGGCCCCGGGTCAGCGCGATGCTGCAGCGCGTGGGGCTCGGCAGCGAGGTCTTCACCTACTACCCGGCGGACCTCACCGCGAGCGAGCAGCAGCGGGTGGGGATCGCACGCGCGCTGGTCACCGAGCCCGAGTTCGTGGTGCTCGACGAGCCGACCTCGATGCTCGACCCCTCGGCACGGGCCGAAATCCTGGACCTGCTCAAGGCGATCCAGAGCGAGACCGAGACCGCCTACATCTTCATCTCCCACGACCTGACCTCGGTCGCGAAGATCAGCCACCGCATCGCGATCATGTACCTCGGCCACATCGTCGAACACGCGCCCACCGAGATCATCATGGATAGCCAGCGCCACCCCTACAGCCGCGCCCTGCTGTCCGCCGTGCTTTTCCCCGATCCGCACCGCCGGCCCGACCCCTACGTGATCGAGGGCGAGATCCCGACGGCGATCAACCCGAAGCCCGAATGCCCGCTCTACGGCCGCTGCCCGATCCGCGAAGACGCCTGCCAGGATGCGGTGCCGCCGCTCCTGGAGGTGGAGGCGGCCCACTATTCCGCATGCCGGCGCTGGGACGACGTCGCAGCCTCGATGGCGGAGGCCAGCGGTGCTGCGTAGCAAAGCCTGGAGGGGCGAAGCGGGCTGATTGCACCCGTCGATGACAAATTTGTTGCAGCCAAATTTGAACGAGCGCTTGTTCTAATTTTCTTCTAATATCCGGCCCGCGTGCCGCGACGCGCGCACCCGCGCGCGCGGGCCGACCCTGCGGCGCAGAGGGAGACTGAGGAGAGACGACATGAACTTGGGTGACATCACGAGACGCGGCCTCGCGGTCGCGGCCACGGCAGCGCTCGCCGCGCTGGTGGTGGCGGCCCCGCCGAAACCGGCGGCCGCCAATCAGGACACAATGGTGATCGCCATCGGCGCCCTGCCGCAGGGCATCGACCTCGACAAGCATGTGAGCCCGCAAACCTGGAGCATGGGTGCGCAGGTGTTCGAGGACGGGATGAACTGGGAGTGGGTGGACTTCCCGTATCCGACGGGCGAGGACTGGGACCCCTCCACCATTCCCGGCTTCAAGTACCCCGACTACACGGGCCAGAGGATTCTGGTGCCCGGCATCATCGAGAAGTGCGAACTGGAGCCCGACGGCAAGCGCGCCGTCTATCACCTGCGCAAGGGCGTGATCTCGCCCTGGGGCAACGAGTTCACCGCCGACGACGTGCTCTGGCGGATCGAGCGCGGCAAGGCCACCGGCGCGATCAACAACTTCCTCGAATTCCTGCTCAACATGCCGGGCCAGACGATCAATCCACCGGAGAGCGGCGGCTACGCCAAGATCGACGACTACACGGTCGAGGTCACGTCATCCGCAGGCATGCCGCTCGCCTGCAAGGGGCTAACCAACTACTACAACGCCTGGCTCGACTCCACCGAGATCATGAAGCACGCCACGGAGGAAGACCCCTGGGGCGACAAGTGGGTCGCCACCAACGGCGGCGGCTTCGGCGGCTACGGGGTGACCGAGTGGACCGCCGGCAAGCGGGTCGTCATGGAGGCCAACGAGAACTACTGGCGTGGCGCGCCGGAGATCAAGCGCATCATTTACCTGGTGGTGCCGGAGTCGGCCAACCGCGTAGCGCTGCTCAAGCAGGGCAAGGTGCACATGGCAGAGGGCCTGTCGCCGGACGAGATCGTGTCGCTCGCAGGCGATCCGGAAGCACGCGGCGTCGCCGTGCGCGGCAACCAGTCCATGTGGATGATGATCAACAACACCCTGCCGCCCTACGACAACGTGAAGGTGCGTCAGGCGATGAATCACCTCATCAACCAGGAGGCGATCATCCGCGACATCTACCACGGCATGATGAACAAGTGGCAGGGCGTCATGCCGAGCACCTACCCGGGCTACGAGCAGCATCTCAAGTACGACTTCAACCCGGAGAAGGCGAAGGCGCTGCTGGCCGAGGCGGGTTATCCGGACGGCTTCGACGCAGAGCTCTCTTTCGACGCGGCCGTTTCGGCGATGGAATCCATCGGCGTCCTGCTGCAGAGCGACTTCAAGAAGGCCGGCATCAACCTCTCGCTGAGGAAGCTGCCGACCGCTGCGAACTCGGACAATGTGATGAGCAAGCAGGGCTCGCTTGCGCTCTGGACGGACATGCCGATTCAGCCCGACATCAACTACGCGCTGAAGCTGGTGTGGCCGACCAACGCGCTGGTCAACTACCACAACTTCTCCGACGCCAAGGTCGACCAGGTGCTGAAGGACGGCGAAGGCGTGGTGGACCCGGAGGCGCGCATCGCGGCGCACGCCGGCATCCAGGAGCATATCCACGACCAGGCCCCGCTGGGCTGGATCGGCGAGCACTATTTCGCCGTCGGCCTCTCGCGCAAGGTCAGCAACTTCCGCTGGTACACGACTCAGTACTACCACGTGGCGGAAATGAGCATCGCCGACTGACGGCGAGACTGTAGAGCGTCCCTCGGGACGAACGCCGATGAAGGCGCCCGGCCGGGGCGGCGGGCTTCCCCCGCCGCCCCGGCTTTCGTACCGGCCCGCGGTCTCGGCGGCGCGTGACGCGTCCGCCGGGCGCGGCGTCGCGGGCTAGGCGGGCGCGGCTATGCGTCTCGCGCTCTATATCGGGCGCCGCTTTCTCTTCCTGATTCCCCAAGTCTTTCTGATCTCGTTCATCACCTTCGTGCTGGTGCGCCTGCTGCCGGGCGACCCCGCGCGCCTTTCGTTGGGCCCACTCGCTCCTGAATCTTCGGTCGAGGCGCTGCGCGCCAAGATGTACCTGGACCGGCCGATCCCCGAGCAATACCTGATCTGGCTGGAGAACGCCTTTCAGGGCGATCTCGGCGAATCCTGGGTCAACAACACCGAGGTGATCGACGATCTGGTTCACCGCATACCGGTGACGCTGGAGCTGATCTTTCTCGCTCTGCTCCTCGTCTTCCTGGTGCTCGTCCCGCTCGCCATCATCACCGCGAGCCGCACGCGGAACTGGATCGTGCGGATTTTCCAGAACGTCACCTTCGGCTACGGCATGCTGGCCGGCGCGCTGCCGGACTTCTTGCTCGGCCTGGTGCTGATCTTTTTCCTGTTCGCAGGCGCGGCCGGGCTGATGCCTGCGGAGATCCTGCCGGGGCCGGAGGGGCGGCTCGGCATTCTCGACTTCGAGCCGCCCTTCGTGACCGGCTCGATCCTGATCGACTCCTTGATCGCGGGCGACATGGAGATTTTCTGGTCGGGCTTCATGCACCTGATCATGCCGGTCTTCACCCTCGCCTTCGTCTACGGCGCGCCGATCTTCAAGATGCTGCGCAGCCAGATGGAGGGCGCGCTCAAGGCCGACTACACGACCTACGCCGAGGCTGTGGGTCTCGCCCCCCGGATCGTGCTCACGCGCGCTGCCCGTGTTGCCGCCGGCCCGACACTGGTGATCACCGGCGTCGTGGTGATGTTCCTGCTGGGCGGCGCGGTGCTGGTGGAGCGGGTGTTCAACTACGTCGGGCTCGGCCAGTACGCGATCAACGGCATCGTCACCGCCGACTACGCGCCCATCCAGGGGTTCGTCTGCTTCGCCGCGATCTTCACGATGCTGGTCTATCTCGCCGTGGACCTGATCCACTTCGCGATGGACCCCCGCATCAAGATCGGCGGAACCCAGTCCTAGAGGCGCGGGATGGTCTGGCTCCGCATCAAGCGCACACTCCTGGCGCTGCCGAAATGGCAGCTCGCCGTGCTGGTCATGTTCTTCGGATGGATCTTCCTCACCATCTTCGGCCCCTATCTTGCGCCCTTCCCCACCGAGGTCGCCGAACCCACCACCCGCCTGCTACCGCCCAGCGGCACGTACCTGTTCGGCACCGACGAGAACGGGATCGACATTTTCTCTCGCGTGCTGGCGGCGCCCCGAACCGATGTGGTGATCGGAGTCGTCGCAACCGCGCTCTCTGTCGTCATCGGCACGCCGCTCGGCGTCATCGTCGCGCTCTACGAGAGCCGGGGCGGCGCGGGGTCCACCGCCTTTGCCGAGACCTTTATGCGACTCTTGGAGGTGATCCAGTCCTTCCCCGTGTTCGTTTTCGCGATGGTGCTGGTGGCGGTCTTCGGCGGCAGTGTCACCAACATCATCATCGCCATCGCCTTCGTGAACACGCCGGTCTTCGTGAGAATTGTGCGCTCGGACGTGCTCTCGCTGGTGCAGCGCCCCTTCTCCGAGGCTGCCCGTGCCGTCGGCAACCGTGAGGTGCGCATCGGCTTCCGCCACGTGCTGCCCAACGCGCTACCGACCGTCATCGTGCAGGTCTCGGTGACGGTGGGCTTCGCCATCCTGCTCACGGCGGGGCTCAGCTTCGTCGGCGCCGGCGTCAAGCCGCCGACGCCCGAACTCGGCGCCATGATCGCCTCCGGCGCCAAGTACCTGGAGATCGGGCAGTGGTGGGCCGCGTTCTTCCCCGGCATCGCGCTCGGGTTGATCGTCTTTTCCTTCGGCGTCTTCGGCGAGATCATGACCCAGGTGATGGAGCCGCGCGCTGTGAGGCGGGAGACCGACCGCCGGCGCGAGCACGCGCTGGAGACGGGTGGCGACGAGCCCGAGGTGCCCGACGCTCCCACCGTCACACTCTCGCACATGAGCGAGCCGGTGCTCGCTGTCGAGCACCTGGGCGTCGAGGCCGTCGACTCGCGACAGGCGCTGCTGAGCGAAATCCATCTCGCGCTCGAGGCCGGCCACAGCATGGGGATCGTGGGCGAATCCGGCTCGGGCAAGTCAGTGCTGGTGAAGGCTCTGCTGCAACTCCTCCCGCCGGAGCTTGCCGTCACCTCGGGCTCGGTGCGCTATCTCGATCACGACCTGCTCACGATGAGCAAGGGCGCGATGCGGACGATGCGCACGACGCAGATCGCGGCGATCCTGCCCAACGCGAAGTCGCAGCTGAACCCGCTCACCAGTGTCGGCGACATGCTGCGCAGCGCCCTCCAGGCCCACGAGAAGATCAGCGCGAAGCAAGCCGAGGTGCGCTCGATCCAGCTGCTTGAGATGGTGGGCATCGTCGACCCGGCGCAGCGGCTGAGCGCCTTCCCCCACGAGCTGAGTGGCGGCATGGCCCAGCGGGTGTGCCTCGCCATGGCGCTGATGTATCAGCCCAAGCTGCTCATCGCGGACGAGCCGACCGCGGGGCTCGACGTGACCATCCAACGCCAGGTGCTCGACCTCACCCGCACGCTGGCCGAGGACGCAGGTACGGCGCGGCTGCTCATCACCGGCGACCTCGGCATCGCTGCGCATTACTGCGACACGGTGGCGGTGATGCAGGCGGGCAGGATCGTCGAAATCGACGAGACCGAGCGCCTGTTCGACGCGCCCCGCCATCCCTATACCCAGCACCTGCTGGACTGCGTCCGGGTATAGTTCGGCGGGCGCAACGGCGAGACGAAAAGCGAAGAACACGAGACAACCATGACGCGACATGTGGAGATCGCAGGCGGCGGGTTTACCGGGCTCGTCATGGGCACGGCGCTGGCCCAGGCCGGCTGGACGGCGCGGGTGCATGAGCGCACGGAGGAGATCCGCGCCTTCGGCGCCGGCATCTGGATCTGGGACAACGGCGTGCGCGTGCTCAAGGCCATCGGCGCGGCGGACGACGCGCTGGAGGGCTGCACCGAGGCGCCGACCTACATCAGCCGCGACGCCAAAGGCCGCTACATCGACGAGGTGCCGTTCGCGCCCATCACCAGCAAGGATCAGTCGCGCATGTTCTGCATCACGCGGCAGCAGCTCCTGGCGGCAATCCTGGGCGCGGCGCAGCGCGCGGGGGTCGAAATCATCACCAGCTCGCAGGCGACCGGTGCACGGCCGGAGGGCGTGCTCATCACTGAGGGCGGGCGCGAGTGGCCGGCGGACCTGGTCATCGGCGCCGACGGGATCAACTCCACCGTGCGGGACTCGCTGGGCCTGCTGAAGAGCCGCAAGCCCCACGTGGACGGCGCCATCCGCGTCCTCGTGCCGCACGAGCCGGGCTATGCCGACACTGAGGAAGGCCGCACCATCCGCGAGTGGTGGAACGGCTATCGCCGGGTGCTCTACACGCCCTGCAACCGCGATGTGTTCTACTTCTGCTTCACCATGCTCGCGCGGGACAAGGAGGCGGCCCAGATTCCGCTACCGCGGGCGGTCTGGAGCAAGGCCTTCCCGCATATCGAATCGATGATCAGCCGGGTGCCGGACGAAGGGCGCTACGACCGCTTCGAGACCATCAAGCTCAACGCCTGGAGCAGGGGCCGGGTGGCGATCGTGGGGGATTCGGCGCACGCCATGTCGCCGGGGCTGGGCCAGGGCTGCGGTACGGCGATCTCGAATGCCCTCTCGCTCGCCAACATGCTGCGCGAATCGGACGACATCGAGCGAGTGCTCGCACGCTGGGAGGCGCGGCAGCGGCCGATCTCGGAGCACACGCAGCTCTGGTCGACCATCACCTGGCCGCTCACGCTCTGGCCTCACTGGGCGGCGAAGCTCTACCTCAACATGCCGGTCCTGCACCCCTGGGTGCTGAAGCAGCGGCGCAAGCCGTCGGAATTCCACGCCTACGGCACCGAGACGCAGGTGCGCTGGATGCCTCCGCACTTGCGCACGGAGGCCGAGGCGGCCGCGTAGAAGAGGCGCGGCGCAGGCAGAGCATGGCGCGACACGCGGAGATCGCGGGCGGCGGCTTCACCGGGCTCGTCATGGGCGCGGCGCTCGCCCAGGCGGGCTGGACCGTGCGCGTCCACGAACGCACGGAGGAGATCCGCGCCTTCGGCGCCGGCATCTGGATCTGGGACAACGGCGTGCGCGTGCTCAAGGCCATCGGCGCCGCAGACGATGCGCTCGACGGCTGCACCGAGGCGCCGACCTACATCAGCTGGGACGCCAAGGGGCGCTTCATCGAAGAGGTGCCCTTCGCGCCGATCTCCAGTACCGACCGCTCGCGCATGTTCTGCATCACCCGCCAGCAGCTGCTCAGCGCGATTCTGGGGGCGGCGGAGCGAGCCGGGGTCGAGATCGTCACGGGCTCCACGGCGAAGGCGGCGCGGCCCGAGGGTGTGCTGATCACCGAGGACGGGCGCGGATGGCCGGCGGACCTCGTCATCGGCGCCGATGGCATCAACTCCAAGGTGCGCGACTCGCTCGGCCTGCTGAAGAGCCGCAAGCCCCACGTGGATGGCGCCATCCGCGTGCTCGTGCCCCACGTGCCCGGCTACGCCGACACCGAGGAAGGCCGCACCATCCGCGAGTGGTGGAACGGTTACAGACGGGTGCTCTACACGCCGTGCACGCGAGAGGTCTTCTATCTGGCCTTCATCATGCTCGCGCGCGATACCGAGGCATCGCGGCTGCCCTTGCCCAAGTCGCTCTGGACCGAGGCCTTCCCGCACCTCGAATCGATGATCGACCGCGTGCCGGACGAGGGACGCTACGACCGCTTCGAGACGATCAAGCTCAGAGCCTGGAGCAAGGGCCGGGTGGCGATCGTGGGCGATTCGGCCCACGCCATGTCGCCGGGCCTCGGCCAGGGCTGCGGCACGGCGATCTCGAACGCCCTTTCGCTCGCCAACATGCTGCGGGAGTCCGACGATATCGACCGGGTGCTCGCGCGCTGGGAAGCGCGCCAGCGGCCGATCTCCGAGCACACGCAGCTCTGGTCGACCGTCACCTGGCCACTCATCCTTTGGCCCCACTGGGCGGCGCGCTTCTACTACAACATGCCGATCCTGCATCCCTGGATGCTGAAGCAGCGGCGCAAGCCGTCGGAGTTCCTCGCCTACGGCACCGAGAAGCAGGTGCGTTGGATGCCGCCTCACCTGCGCAAAGAGGCCGAGACAGCGGCGTAGGGCGCCGACGCCCGCGGAGAGTGGTTCAGGCGCGGCGGCGGGCGCGGTCGACGCAGGCCAGTGCGGCCATGTCGAGGATGGCGTCGGTGTCGATTCGGTGCTTGGCGTAGAGCGCGGGAATATCGCCGGACTCGCCGAAGCCCGTGACGCCCAAGGGATAGGCGCGGTGGCCGGCGACGGTGCCGAGCCAGGAGAGCGCCGCCGGGTGGCCGTCGAGCACGGTAACCAGTGCCGCGTCGGGCGGCAGCCTGCCGAGCAACGTCTCGGCATGGGTCGGCGGCACCGCCTCGCCCCTCGCGCGGGCCTGGGTCGCGGCCATCAGGCCGCCATAGAGCCGATCCGCAGAAGTGACGGCGAGCAGGCCGACGCCGGGTATCTCGTCAGCCAGCGCCGCGTGGGCCTCCTGCGCCTCGGGCGCGATGGCGCCGGAAAAGACCAGCGCCAGGGGGGAGCCCGATGCGGGTTCCACCAGCCAGTAGCCGCCGGCCAGCAGGTCGTGCCGGAGCGCCGCGTCGATCTCGCGCGCGGGCTGCGCGATGGTGCGGGTGGAGAGGCGACAGTAGAGCGCGCCGCCGTCCGGCTCCTGCAGGTGGCCGAAGCCCCACAGCATGATCTCGGCGACCTCGTCGGCGAACGCCGGCTCGAAGGAAACGAGCCCCGGCTGGCCCATGCCGAGCAGCGGCGTGCCTACCGACTGGTGCGCACCGCCTTCGGGCGCGAGCGTAATGCCGGACGGCGTGCCGGCGAGCATGAAGCGCGCATCCTGATAGCAGGCGTAGGTGAGCGCATCGAGGCCGCGGGCGATGAAGGGGTCGTAGACCGTGCCCACCGGCAGCAGACGCGATCCGAAGAAGTCGTCGCTCAACCCAAGCGCAGCGAGCAGGAGGAAAAGATTGTTCTCCGCGATTCCGAGCTCGATGTGCTGGCCGTTCCGGCTGAGCGACCACTTCTGCATCGAGACCACCTTCTCGGAGCGGAAGACATCCTCCCGGTCGGCGCGGTCGAAGATGCCGCGCTGGTTCACCCAGCCGCCGAGGTTGGTCGAGACCGTGACATCGGGCGAGGTGGTGACGATGCGCTCGGCGAGCGGGCTCTCGCCCTTGCCGAGCTCGTTGAGGATGCGGCCGAAGGCCTCCTGCGTGGACATGCGGGGGCCGGGGCGGAAGGGCAGCGCGTCGGGCAGCGGCACTGCCGGCGCCGAATGCCGGCCCGGCTTGCGGTTGAAGGGGACCGCCCCGATGAACGCCTCCAGCGTCTTGTCGTCGAGCCCGAGACCGGCGAAGCGGGACCACTCGGCGCCTTCGTCGACGTCCATCTCGGCGCGGAAGTCGGCCATCTGCTCTTCGGTCATGATGCCGGCGTGATTGTCCTTGTGGCCGGCGAAGGGCAGCCCGAAGCCCTTGATCGTGTATGCGATGAAGCAGTGGGGAACGTCGGAATCGACCTCGCGCAGCGCCTCCAGTACCGCCTCCATGTCGTGGCCCGCGAGATTGGTCATCAGGTCCTGCAGGCCGTCGTCGTCGTAGTCCGCGAGCAGCGCCTTCATGCCCGCAACGTGGCCGATGTCCTGGCCGAGCCGTTCGCGCCAGGCGGCGCCGCCCTTGAAGGTGAGCGCGCAGTAGAGCTCGTTGGGGCAGTCATCGATCCACTGGCGGAGGGCCTCGCCGCCGGGCTTGGCGAAGGCGGCCTGCTGGCGGCGGCCGTACTTCAGGATTACAACCTCCCAGCCGACTGCGAGGAAGAAGTCCTTGATCTTCTGGAACAGGCGGTCGGAGACCACACGGTCGAGGCTCTGGCGGTTATAGTCGATGATCCACCAGAGGTTGCGTACGTCGTGCTTCCAGCCCTCCAGCAGCGCCTCGAAGACGTTGCCCTCGTCGAGCTCGGCATCGCCCATGACCGCGATCATGCGGCCGGGCGGGCGCTGGTCGGGCGCAAGCTTGTGGAAGCGCACGTAGTCCTGGACCATGGAGGCGAAGAGCGTCATGCCCACGCCGAGCCCGACCGAGCCGGTGGAGATGTCGACGTCGTCGCTGTCCTTGGTTCGCGACGGGTAGCTCTGCGCGCCGCCGAAGGCCCGAAAATCTTCGAGCTTCTCGCGGGTCTGATTGCCGAAGAGGTACTGGATCGCGTGGAACACCGGGCTCGCATGGGGCTTCACGGCAACCCGATCGTTGGGCCCGAGCACGTCGAAGTAGAGCGCCGTCATGATCGTCGCGACAGAGGCGCACGAGGCCTGGTGCCCGCCCACCTTGAGCCCGTCGCGCGCGGGCCGCAGATGGTTCGCGTTGTGGACCATCCAGGACGACAGCCACAACACCTTGCGCTCAAGTGCATTGAGGCAGGCGAGCGTCTCCGGCGCAACGGCCGGCCTGTTCACGAGCTGGCTCATGGGGCCTCCCCTGTGCCGAGTCTAGCTCAGACGCGCCTCTGCGGCCATCGCGGCGCCAAGCCGTTGATTCAATGAATAGATCTCTGCGAGACGAGGAGGCGCGGGAGGCCGCCGCCATCACGCTCGCGGAATACGACCGCATGGCGGACGCCTACCGCCAGGGCACGGCCGACCACGACGTGAGCCAGAACATCGCGGCCCTGCTCGATGCCATCGAGGGCACACCGCCCTACGCGATCCTCGATCTCGGCTGCGGGCCGGGCCGTGACTTGCGGGCCTTCACCGAACTCGGGCACGAGGTCACCGGGCTCGACGGCGCGGCCGAGCTGGTCGCCCTCGCCCGCGCCGAGACCGACTGCTCGGTCCTGCTCCAGGATTTTCTCGCCCTCGATCTGCCGGCGGCGCGGTTCGACGGGATTTTCGCCAACGCCTCACTCTTCCACGTGCCGAGCAGCCAGATCGCGCGGGTGCTTGCCGATCTCGCGGCGACGCTGAAGCCCGGCGGCGCGCTCTTCTGCTCGAATCCGCGCGGCGACAACCAGGAAGGCTGGGTCGGCGGCCGCTATGGCTGCTTCTGGAACCTGGAGACCTGGCGCGCGCTGGTCACCGGCGCGGGCTTCGCGGAGCTGCACCATTACTACCGGCCACCCGGCCGCCCGCGCCACCAGCAGCCCTGGCTCGCGACCGTCTGGCGCAAGGTCTAGAAGGAACTTACTAGATGGTGGAACACGGTTTGAGGGAAATGGGCGGCGTGAGATGAAGGTTCGTCGCATTCTGTTTCTGTCGCCGGGCCTGGAGCGCGTGTACCCGCCGGAGGATCGGAAAAGCAGGAAGGACACCACTGAAAAGTTGTTGGAGCCGGACGGAGCGAGGGTGTGTCGGCGGAACATCCTGGCGCTTGCAAGCATTGTGGTCGTGGCTGGCGCCGCGGGTGCCGACCCGCGCGATCTGGACGTGTTCGGCGTGAAGCCTACCGATGACTGGGGCGTACTTGTCTTGGGTGTGGCGGCAATACTGGCCCACGTGTACTGGTACGTTCTGAGGTACTACCACCTGAGGGATGATGGAAAGATCGAGCAGCTCCCGCAGGGCAGTCATGCTGAGCCAGCGTATTTGAAGATCAATTGGAACGACTTTCGTCTCGTCCGAAGAGGCGCCGATCTATTCTCGAACTGGGCTGCTTTCGTATTGACCTGTCTCTCATGGTGGATAGTCGGTTCGTGGATGGCCGGTGTGCCTCCATGGTGACCATTCCGAAGCCGCGCCCTCGGCAAGGTGATGATCGACGTGGCGCCGGCTCTTGACCAGCCGCTCCCCGGTGGCCGGAGGGCCCGGCGACGCCTTACAATGGGACGGTTGAACAGGACGGCGGACGACGGGCCATGATCTTTCGCCAGCTCTATCACATGACCTCGGGAACCTATACCTACCTGCTGGGCGGGCGCGCGGGCGGCGAGGCGCTGATCATCGACCCGGTGCAGGAGCAGGTGGAGCGTTACCTCACGCTGCTCGACGAGCTCGATCTCACCCTCGCCAAGGTGGTGGACACCCACGTCCACGCCGACCACATCAGCGGCATGGCGGAGCTCCGCGACCGCACCAAGTGCGTGACCGTGATGGGCCGGGAAGCGCCGGTGGACGTGGTCTCGATGCGGGTGGCCGACGGCGATCCGGTGGAAATCGAGGGCGTCGGCCTGCGCGCGCTGCACACGCCGGGCCACACGGCCGAGTCCTACAGCTTCGCCATGGAGGACCGCATCTTCACCGGCGACACGCTGCTGATCCGGGGCACCGGCCGCACCGACTTTCAGAACGGCGACCCGCTGCAGCAATACGACTCGCTCTTCGGCAAGCTGCTGACGCTGCCCGACGAGACGCTGGTCTACCCCGGCCACGACTACAAGGGCGACACGGTGAGCACCATCGGCGAGGAGAGGCGCTACAACCCGCGCCTGCAGGTCGCAACGCCCGCCGACTACGCCGTGCTGATGAACGGCCTCAACCTCGCCAACCCCAAGATGATGGACGTGGCCGTGCCGGCGAACCTGCGCGTCGGCCGCGGCCAGGCGGACGAGGCGCACCCGGAGTGCGCGATGACTGCGCAGGAGGTCATGCACGGCCAGCGGCCCGACGACATCCTCGTCGACCTGCGGGAGCAAGGCGAGCGCGAGCGGGAAGGCACGATCCCGAATTCCATTCACGCACCCTACGGCCAGCTCACTGGCATGATCGGACCGGGCGGGGCACTGCGCGCGCTGGCCGGCCGGCCGGGGCATCGGCTCGTCTACTACTGCGCCTTCGGCGAGCGCTCGGCGATGGCGGTTGACGCGTCGCGGGAGAGCGGGCTGGGGAACGTCTGCCACATGATCGGCGGTATCGCCGCCTGGCGCGAGGCCGGCGGCAAGACAGAAGTGTGCTGATCCCCTCTCCGCCGCGACCGGAGCCCGCGCTTGCCCCCAACCGTCACTCCGTGTTTAGTCCGGCCCGGTTTAGGGAGAGGGCAGGATGAAGCTCGGCATGTTCATGATGCCGGTGAACGATCACCGGCGGGACACCCACACGGTGCTCAAGGAGGACGTGGAGATCGCGGTCGCTTGCGATCGCCTCGGCTTCGACGAGTTCTGGATCGGCGAGCACTACACGACGCTGAGCGAGCCGGTGACCTGCCCCTTCATGTTCCTCTCCAACCTGATCGCGCGCACGACACGCATGAAGCTCGGCACCGGCGTGGTCAACCTGCCCCAGCGCCACCCGGTGCAGACCGCCGCCCACGCAGCCCTGCTGGACCACCTGAGCGACGGGCGGCTGATCCTGGGCGTGAGCCCGGGCGGGCTGGTCAGCGACTTCGAGATGTTCGGCGTGACCGACCTGCAGGTCCGCCGCGAGATGGCGGGGGAAGCCATCGAGACCGTGCTCAAGCTCTGGTCCACCGAGCCGCCCTACGACATCCGGGGCAAGTACTGGACGCTGAGGCTCGAGGACTATCATTGGCCGGACCTCGGCGTCGGCGCCATGATCAAGCCCTACCAGAAGCCGCATCCCCCGCTCGTGGCGTCCGCCATGAGCCCGGATTCGGGTGGCGTGCGCTCCGCTGCGGCGCGGGGCTGGGGCGTGATCTCGGCCAACTTCGTGCCGGTCTCCACCATCAAAAACCATTGGCAGGGATTCTCGGACGGTTGCGCGCGGGCCGGCCGCGAGCCGGGGCCGGCGGACTGGCGCGTCGCCCGTTCCATCTTCGTGGCCGACGACGACGCCTGGGCCAAGGCCTACGTGCGGGAGCCCGAAGGGCCGTTCGCCCACTACTACGGCTATCTGGTGACGCTGGTCAGGCGCGCCGCTTTCCACGCCATCATGAAGAGCGGACCCGAGATGGCGGACGAGGACGTGACGCCGGAGTATGCCTGCGACGCCTTCTCCGTCGCCGGCGACCCGGACTCGGTGGCCGAGCAGATCCTCGCACTGCGCGAGGAGGTGGGGCCCTTCGGCACCATCCTGATGACCGCGACCGACTGCCTGAACGAGACCCACAAGGCGCACCAGCTCACGTCGATGCGGCTCATGGCCGACGAGGTCTTGCCCAGGCTCCGGCGCGCCCTCGGCGACCGGGCGGCGGCGTAGGCTGCCCGCAGGGCCGACACCGAACGCGACCGGCGCGACGGGTCCACCGAGGCCGATGCGGACACGCGTGAAAATCTGCTGCATTTCCAGCGTGGCGGAGGCACATGCTGCCGTCGCCGCAGGCGCTGATGCGATCGGGCTGGTGTCGGCGATGCCGAGCGGGCCGGGAGTGACCGGGGAGGACCTGATCGCGGAGGTCGCCGCCGCTACGCCGCCGGCTTTGGGGACCTTCCTGCTCACGTCGTGGGTGGAGCCCGCCGCCATCGTCGCCCAGCAGCGCCGCTGCGGGGTCAACACGATCCAGCTCTGCGACGCCCTCGACGCGGGCGCCTATCCAGCGCTGAGGGAGGCGATGCCGGGTATCGCGCTGGTGCAGGTGATCCACGTGCGGGACGATAGTGATGTGGCGGAGGCCGTGGGCATCGCCCCCATGGTGGACGGGTTGCTGCTGGATTCCGGCAATCCGACCGCTCCAGTGAAGGAGCTGGGCGGCACCGGGCGGGTCCACGACTGGGCGCTCAGCCGGCGTATCGTGGCGGAAGCCTCCTGCCCCGTCTTCCTCGCCGGCGGGCTCAATCCCGACAACGCGGCCGAGGCAATCCGCCACGTTAGCCCTTACGGGGTCGATCTTTGCACGGGCGTTCGCAGCGGCGGCACGCTCGATGCCGCGAAGCTCGCCGCCTTCATGGGCGCGGTCGCTACGGCGGACGCGGGGCGATGACTCCCAAGTTCGTGCAAAAGCACGTATTGATGGGTCAACAGTCACAGTCTCGGCCCCTTGAACGGCTGCCAACGGGAGATGGACCATGAGCGAAGAGCTGCGCAACCTGATCGTCGAAACCCAGGACGCCTTCCGCGCCGACCCGGCGGAGGCGCAGGCGACCTTCGAGTCCGTATCGTCCCTCGGCGAAGGCTTCCGCTCCGAGGTGGCGCTGCGCGAACACCGCCTGGTGGTGGACGAGCCGGAGAGCCTGGGTGGCACCGACACCGGCCCCAACCCGGTCGAGCTGATCCTCGCTGCGCTCGGCACCTGTCAGGAGATCACCTATCGCGCCTATGCGGCGGCGCTCGGCATCCCGCTGGAGCACGTCGCGGTGACGCTGGAGGGCGACATCGACCTGCGCGGCTTCTTCGCGGTCGATGAATCGGTGCGGCCCGGCTACCAGAAGCTGCGCGGCACCGTGCGCGTCGTCTCTTCCGCCGACCAGGAGACCCTCGCCAAGCTCCAGCAGGCGGTCAACGCACACTGCCCGGTGCTCGACATCGTCTCCAATCCGGTGCCGGTGGAGCTAACGCTGGAGAAGACGGAGAGCGCAAGCGCCGAGGCCGCCGAATAGGGCGCGGCCTGGTACGACATTCGCAGAGAGAACAAAGACACCCCTCCAAACCCAAGGGAGACTCCCCATGAAACGATTTATCGTCGCCGCGCTCGCGGCGGCAGGCATTGCTGTGGGCGGCATGGCCCAGGCTGATGACTTCACGCCCGCCGTCGTCTTCGACATGGGCGGCAAGTTCGACAAGTCCTTCAATGAAGCCGCCTTCAACGGCGCCGAGAAGTTCAAGGCCGACACCGGCATCCAATACCGCGACTTCGAGGTCACGAACCCCTCCATGCGCGAGCAGGCGCTCCGCAACATGGCGCGGCGCGACGCGCAGGTGGTGGTGGCGATGGGCTTCGCCCAGGCAGCGGCGGTCGAGACCGTGGCGCAGGAGTTCCCTGACACCAAGTTCACGCTGATCGACATGGTGGTGGACCTGCCGAACGTGCAGTCCGTGATCTTCAAGGAGCACGAGGGCTCGTTCCTGGTCGGCATGGCGGCCGCGATGGCGTCCGAGACCGGCAAGGTCGGCTTCGTCGGCGGCATGGACATCCCGCTCATCCGCAAGTTTGCGCTCGGCTATGTGGAAGGCGCGCAGCACGTCAATCCGGACATCGAGATTTTCCAGAACATGACCGGCACGACGCCGTCTGCCTGGAACGACCCGACCAAGGGGGGCGAGCTTGCGCGCAGCCAGTTCGACCGGGGCGCGGACGTGGTCTACGCCGCCGCCGGCGGCACCGGCATCGGCGTCTACCAGGCCGCCAAGGATGCCGGCAAGCTCGCCATCGGGGTGGACAGCAACCAGAACTACATCCACCCCGGCACGATGCTGACCTCGATGGTCAAGCGCGTGGACGTGGCGGTCTACGAATCCTTCAAGGCTGCCAAGGACGGCACCTGGCAGGGCGGCATTCAGATTCTCGGGCTGGCGGAGGACGGAGTCGGCTGGGCGCTGGACGAGCACAACCGCAGCCTCGTCTCCGCCGAGATGGAAGCGGCGATCGAGCAGGCGCGCACGGACATCATCGCCGGCAACATCGCGGTGACGGACTACATGGCGCAGTAGCGCGCGGGCCTGCGCCCAAGGCCTGGTCCCCGTGGCGGGCGAGGCGCACCGGGGAGCTGCGGAAGAGCGCGGCCCCTCGGGCGGGCAGCGTGTGCCCGCTCTCGAAGTCGTGGGCATCCAGAAATGGTTCGGCTCGGTGCACGCGAACGACGACGTGTCGGTCGCCGTCGCTCCCGGCACGATCCACGGCATCGTCGGCGAGAACGGCGCCGGCAAGTCGACCCTAATGAGCATTGTCTACGGCTACTACCAGGCCGACGGCGGCGAGATCAGGGTGGGCGGCACGCCGGTCACCATCAGGGGACCGGAGGATGCCATCGGCCACGGCATCGGCATGGTCCACCAGCACTTCATGCTCGTGGATACCTTCACCGTGCTGGAGAACGTGGTGCTCGGCGTCGAGCAGGGCTACCTGCTGCGCTCCACCCTGAGCGAGGCGCGGCAGGAGCTCGAGCGGCTGGAGCGCGAGTACGGGCTCGAAGTCGATCCCGACGCCATCGTGGGCTCGCTGCCGGTGGGCCTGCAGCAGCGAGTGGAGATTCTGAAGGCCCTCTATCGCGGCGCCGAAATCCTGATTCTGGACGAGCCCACGGGCGTGCTTACGCCGCAGGAGGTGGACGACCTCTTCCGCATCCTCCGTGCGCTCCGGGACCAGGGCCGAACCATCATCCTGATTACCCACAAGCTGCGCGAGATCATGGCGCTGACCGACCGGGTCACAGTGATGCGCGCCGGCCGCGTGGTCGATCATGTGGCGACGGCGGAGACCGACCGCGCGCAGCTCGCCGCGATGATGGTGGGCCGCAGCGTGTTGCTCCGCGTGGACAAGGAGGAAGCCGCGCCGGGCGAGGCCATGCTGAGGGTCGAGAACCTGGCGGTGCGGGACCGCAGCGGCGTGCTGCGCGTGCACGACGTGAGCTTCACCGTGCACGCCGGCGAGATCGTCGGCATCGCCGGCGTCGCCGGAAACGGCCAATCGGAGCTGCTGGAGGTGCTGGCAGGCACCCTCGCCCGCGAGAGCGGCACCATCGCCGTCGGGGGCGCGCCGGTCCCGGCCGGCAGACGGGCCGAGGCGGCGCGGGCCATGCGCCGGCGCGGGCTCGGCCACGTGCCCGAAGACCGCCAGCGCATGGGCCTGGTCACGGCCTTCGATGCCTCCGAGAGCGGCATCCTCGGCTATCATCGGGAGCGGAACTACAACCGCAGCGCGCTGATGAGCCGCGGTGCGGTGGTGGATGCGGTGGGGCACACGATGGAGGATTTCGACGTCCGCCCGCCCTTGCCGACGCTGCGCACGGCCAACTTCTCCGGCGGCAACCAGCAGAAGATCGTGGTCGGCCGCGAGATGAGCCGCAGCCCGGACGTGCTCTTGGTGGGTCAGCCCACGCGGGGCGTCGATATCGGCGCCATCGAGTTCATCCACCGCAAGCTGGTGGAGATGCGGGACGCGGGCAAGGCGATTTTGCTGGTCTCGGTCGAGCTCGACGAGATCATGTCGCTCTCCGACCGCATCCTGGTGATGTTCGGCGGTGCCATTGTCGGCGAGGTCGCGCAGGAGGAGGCGGACGAGCGCACGCTCGGTCTGATGATGGCCGGCGAGCGCGCAGAAGGCGCTGAGGCTGCCGGGCCGTGAAGGGCTTCGGCGGGCCGACCCAAGCGCCGGCCTGGGTCACCCACGGGCTGGTCCCGCTCATCAACCTGGGGCTCGCGCTCCTCATCGCCGGCATCATCATCGCGCTGATCGGCGAGAACCCGTTCGAGGCGCTGAGACTTCTCGTCCTCGGCGCCGTGGGCTACCCGGAGGCGATCGGCTACACGCTCTATTACACCACCAACTTCGTCTTCACCGGGCTTGCCGTCGCCATCGCCTTCCACTGCGGCCTCTTCAACATCGGCGGCGAGGGGCAGGCCTACCTGGGCGGACTCGGCGCGGGCCTGATCGGCCTTTACCTGGGCCATTGGCCGGCGCCCGTGGTGATTCCGCTGGCAATCGCGTGCGCCATGGCGTTCGGCGCCTTCTGGGCCTTCATTCCCGGCTGGCTGCAGGCGAAGCGCGGCAGCCACATCGTCATCACGACGATCATGTTCAACTTCCTGGCCGCGGCGCTGATGACCTACCTGCTGGTCGAGATCTTCATCAAGCCGGGGCAGCAGGCGGCCGAGAGCCGCACCTTCGAGGCGGGCGCCTGGCTCCCCTTCGTCCACGATGTCTTCGCGGCCTTCGGCGCGAACATCGGCCGCTCGTCGCTCAACCTGAGCATCGTCGTCGCCGCGGTCTGCCTGGTGGTCTTCTGGTTCTTCGTCTGGCGCACGCGCTGGGGCTACGAGATCCGCGCCGTCGGCCACAACGAGTCGGCGGCGGTCTACGGCGGCATCGCGCCGGATCGCGCGATCATGCTGGCGATGGCGGTCTCCGGCGGGCTCGCGGGCCTCGTGGGCGTCAACGAGATCATCGGCGTGCACCACCGGCTGCTGCTGGAGTTCACGGCGGGCTACGGCTTCGTCGGCATCGCGGTCGCGTTGATGGGGCGCAACCACCCGGTGGGCATCCTGCTCGCGGCGCTGCTCTTTGGCGTGCTCTATCAGGGCGGCTCTGAATTGGCCTTCGACATGCCCAACGTGACCCGCGACATGGTGGTGGTGCTGCAGGGGCTGGTGATCCTGTTCTCAGGCGCGCTGGAGCACATGTTCCGCGGCCGGATCGAGCGCCTGTTCGCCCGCCGCGCGCGGGCGGTGGCGGTGTAGCCATGGAAGCGGTGACCTGGATCGTCCTGGTGATCGACGCGACGCTCCGCGTCTCCACGCCGCTGATCCTCGCCGCCTTCGCCGGCATGTTCGCCGAGCGCTCAGGCGTGGTCGACATCGGTCTCGAAGGCAAGATGCTGGGAGCGGCCTTCGCTGCGGCGGCGGCGGCGTTCGCCACCGGCTCGGCGTGGCTCGGCCTGCTCGCCGGCGTGGGGGCCTCGGTCGGGCTCGCGATGATTCACGCCTTCGCCTGCGTCACTCACCGGGGCGACCAGGTGGTCTCGGGCATGGCGCTCAACATCCTGGTGGCGGGGCTCGGGCCGGTGCTCTCGCTCGCCTGGTTCGGGCAGGGCGGGCATACGCCGATCGTGTCGGACGCCGCGCGCTTCCGTCCGATTCACTTCCCCTTCGCCGACCGGCTGAGCGACGTGCCCTTCATCGGCCAGATCTATTCGGAGATCGTGAGCGGCCACAACCTGATCGTCTATATCGCGCTCGGCATGGTCCCGCTTGCGGCGTGGTTCATCTACAAGACCCGCTTCGGGCTCAGGCTCCGCGCCGTCGGCGAGGCGCCGGAGGCAGTGGACACCGCCGGCATCTCGGTCGCCGGTATGCGCTACCGGGCGATGATCGTCTGCGGCATTCTCTGCGGCGTCGCCGGCACGTCGCTCTCGATCGCGCAGAACGCGCTCTTCGTGCGCGACATGAGCGCGGGCATGGGCTACCTCGCCCTCGCAGCGCTCATCTTCGGCAAGTGGCGCCCGGTGCCGACCCTTTTCGCCTGCTTCCTTTTCGCCTTCGCCGACGCCGTGCAGGCCAGGCTACAAGGGGTGGACATTCCCGGCGTCGGCGTGATCCCGGTGCAGGCGATCCAGGCGCTCCCCTACCTGCTCACGGTGCTGCTGCTTGCGGGCTTCGTCGGCAAGGCGGTGCCGCCCAAGGCGAGCGGCGTTCCCTACGTGAAGGAGCGCTGAAGAGAGCCGCCGGCGTGGCGGCAAACGTCAGTCGCCGGTGAGCAGACGCTCCACCAGCTGTCGCACGGTCGGAATGAAACGGTTCGAATAGAAGGGGTCACCCGCAAAACGGAAGGCCGCGTGACCTGCGAACATGAGCTGGTTGTCGATATCTTCGCCGTGGATAATCTCCTGCAGCGTCTTCTGGATGCAGTAGCTGCGGGGATCGGTCTTCTTGCCGGTCGAGCCCAGCTCGTTGGTCGCCCAGTTGCTGAACCGGCAGGCGCTGAGGCAGCCCATGCAGGCGGCCTGGTCGGCCCTGATCTCGCGCGCCTTCTCGTCCGTGACGAAGATGATTGTGGTCTCGGGGGTCTTCATCACAGAGGTGAAGCCCTCGTCCAACCACGCCTCGGCCCGCAACAGATCGCCCTTGGTCAGATAGAAAGAGCGCCCGCGCGGCCCCGGCGTGAATTTCTGGTCGTGATCGCCGATGGGCTCGGCGGTGTAGGCCACCTGCCGCTGCTCGCGCTCGGCGAGTTCCTTGATGAAGTCGTTGCGCACCGCCGAGGAGTAGAAGCCGGTAGGGCTGAAGCGGTTGAGCTTTACGTCCCCTTCCTGCATGGAGAGCAGCTTGCGCTTCCAGCGCTCGGAGATCGGGCTCTCTTCGGTCACCAGCGGGCGTGTGCCGAACTGGAAGACGACGGGGCCGAGCTCGGGGTTGTCGATCCAGTCTTCCCAGTCGCGCAGGTACCAGACTCCGCCCGCCATCACGATCGGCACATCGTCGAGGCCGTATTCGCGCATCTGCTGGCGCAGCGCCACGACCCGCGGGTAGGCGGGCTCGGGCTGTTCGGGGTCCTCGCTGTTGGAGAGACCGTTGTGGCCGCCTGCGCGCCAGGGGTCCTCGTAGACGACTCCCCCCATCCAGTCCGAGAAGCGATGGTAGGCGCGCTTCCAGAGCGCGCGGAAGGCCCGCGCCGACGAGATGATCGGGTAATACTGAACATCGTACTGCGCGGCGACCTCGGCCAGGCGGTAGGGCATGCCGGCGCCGCAGGTCACGCCATGAATGATGCCGCGCGTGGCCTCGAGAATGCCGTGGAGGATGCGCTCCGCGGCGGCCATCTCCCACAGCACGTTCATGTGGAGCCGCCCCTCGCCGCCGGAGACCTCGTGGGCGATCCGCGCCTGGGCGATGCCGCCCCTGATGGCGTAGTCGACCAACTCCTCGTGCCGCTCCTTGCGGGTGCGGCCGCGATAGGTCTGCGGAATCGCCCGGCCACGCTCGTCGTAGTAATCGGCGTTGACGCCGGAAAAGGTGCCGACGCCGCCGGCGGCGGCCCAGGCGCCGGAGCTCAGGCCGTTGGTCACGCCGATGCCCTTGCCGCCCTCGATCAAGGGCAGGACCTCGCGACCCGACAACCTGATTGCGTTCAACACCTTCATGGTCGGTCCATCCGCCGTTGCGCCTGGCTCGATCCGCCCACCGCCATAGCGCAGGGCGGCAAGCTGACGCCGCCGCTACACCGCGATGTGGGCGGAGGCGGCGGCGTTTGCAAGGTGTCGCTTCTCTCGGCGGCTTTCCCTACCCGGCTTGCGCCGCTTCCTCGGCCGCGCTCAGGTCCTCTCCGCTCTCCTGATTCACGGCTCTCATGCTCAGCTTGACCTTACCGCGGTCGTCGATGCCGAGCACCTTCACTTTGACGTTATCGCCTTCGCTCAGCACGTCGCTCACGCTCTTGATCCGGCGCGGCGCGATCTCGCTGATGTGCACGAGGCCGTCGCGCTTGCCAATGAAGTTCACGAAGGCGCCGAAGTCGACGATCTTCACCACCTTGCCGTCGTAGATCACGCCGACCTCGGGCTCGGCCACGATGTCGCGGATCATGTTGATCGCGGCCTTGGCTGCTTCGCCCTCGACCGCCGCCACCTTGATGGTGCCGTCGTCCTCGATGTCGATCTTGGTCCCGGTGGTCTCGCAAATCTCGCGGATGACCTTGCCGCCGGGCCCGATGACCTCGCGGATGCGGTCCTTCGGGATGGAGAACGTGGTGATGCGGGGTGCATTGTCGCTCACGCTGTCGCGGGCGTGCGCGAGCGCCTTCGCCATCTCGCCGAGGATGTGCAGCCGGCCATCCCGAGCCTGGGCGAGCGCGGTGCGCATGATCTCCTCGGTGATGCTGGTGATCTTGATGTCCATCTGCAGCGAGGTGATGCCCTGCTCCGTGCCGGCCACCTTGAAGTCCATGTCGCCGAGGTGGTCCTCGTCACCGAGGATATCGGAGAGCACCGCGAAGCGATCGTCGTCCTTGATCAGCCCCATGGCGATGCCGGCAACCGGCCGGGCCAGGGGAACGCCCGCATCCATCAGCGAGAGCGAGGCCCCGCAGACCGTCGCCATCGACGACGAGCCGTTGGATTCCGTGATCTCCGAGACCACGCGGATGGTGTAGGGGAACGCCTCGGCGTCGGGTAGGAGCGGATGGACCGCCCGCCAGGCGAGCTTGCCGTGGCCGATCTCGCGCCGGCC
Organism: Alphaproteobacteria bacterium; assembly: GCA_022826345.1. The sequence goes on along the minus strand of JAJDVB010000094.1, from coordinate 12,910 downwards.
GGGCCCGCGCAGGAAGCGCGCCTCGCCCACCGAATAGGGCGGGAAGTTGTAGTGCAACATGAAGCGCTCGCGGTACTCGCCCTCGAGCATGTCCATGATCTGCTCGTCCTGGCCGGTGCCGAGGGTCGCCGTGGCCAGCGCCTGGGTCTCGCCGCGCGTGAAGAGGGCCGAGCCGTGACTGCGCGGCAGCACACCGACCTCGCACTCGATGGCGCGAACGTCGCTGGTGGTGCGGCCGTCGATGCGCACCCCGCTATCGAGGATCTGGCCGCGCACGATGTCTTTCTCGAGCCCGCTCAGCGTGCCGTCGAGGATGCCGGCGGCCCCGTCGTCGTCGCGGAACTGCGCTGCGGTCTCCGCCTTGGCCGCCGCCACCTTCTCCAGCCGCTCGGTCTTGCCAGCGATGGCATAGGCCGCGCGGAGCGGGGCCTCGGCGCTCGCGCGGATCCGGTCGATCAGCGCCGTGTCCACCTCTTCCTCAGGCAACTCCCAAGGCTCCTTCGCGCAAGCCTCAGCGAGGCTGATGATGGCTTCGATCACCGGCTTGACCGCTTCGTGGCCGAAGGTCACGGCGCCCAGCATCTGCTCCTCGGATAGCTCGGAGGCCTCCGATTCGACCATGAGGACGCCTTCTTGTGTGCCGGCCATGACCAGATCGAGGTCGGAGGCCGCGCGCTCCTCGTAGGTCGGGTTCAGCACATAGGCGCCGTCCGCGAAGCCGACCCGGCAGCCGCCAATCGGCCCCATGAAGGGGAGGCCTGAGATGGTGAGCGCGGCCGACGCGCCGACCATGGCGACGATGTCGGAATCGTTGACCAGGTCGTGCGAGAGCACCGTGCAGATGACTTGCGTCTCGTTGCGAAACGACTTGACGAAGAGGGGCCGAAGAGGCCGGTCGATCAGGCGCGAGACCAGGGTCTCCTTCTCGCTCGGGCGCCCTTCGCGCTTGAAAAAACCACCGGGAATTTTACCGGCGGCGGATGCTTTCTCCTCATAGTTGACGGTCAGCGGGAAGAAATCCTGGCCCTCCCGCGCGCTCCGTTGGCCGACGACGGTGCAGAGCACCACGGTTTCGCCGTAGCTCGCGAGGACGGCGCCATCCGCCTGGCGGGCGATGCGCCCGGTTTCGAGGACGAGCTTGCGCCCACCCCACATGACCTCACGACGTGTGATATCGAACATGCTGTTTCCTTCGTTCCGGTGGCGAGCCGCCCATTCGGCTCGCCCCTACACAGGCGCAGCGCCGGTGGCGGCGGCCCATGCCGCGCCTCCCGCCGTGCCCTCTTGACCCGCGTGCCGCACCCCGGCGGACCACGCGAACGTCAATACTATTTGCGCAAACCCAACCGCTGAATCACGGTGGCATAGCGCTCCTGATCTTTGCGCTTCAGATAGTCGAGCAGGCGGCGCCTGCGGCTGACCATCTTCAGGAGGCCCTGTCTCGAGTGGAGGTCCTTCTTGTGGCCCCGAAAATGCTCGGTCAGGTTGTTGATCCGCTCAGTCAGGATCGCAACCTGTACCTCCGGCGAGCCGGTATCGTGGGTCTTGGTTGCGTACTCCGATATAAGCTCGGTCTTCCGCGCCGCGGTGATCGACATCTGGCTACTCCGCTTGTCACATGTTGAAGACCCGCAACGGGCGGGCCCGGCCCGCGCCGACTTCGGCAAGCGCCACGAGTCGGGACCCGGCAACGGCGCGGACCCTTCCGGGTGCAGCGCCGGGCGCGGGCACGGGCTGGCCGTGGCGCAGGCGATCTGCCTCGCGAGCGGTCAGTGGCAGAGCCGGGATGTCGGCCAGCACTGCATCGACCGGTCGCAGGCTTTCGGCGAGGGTCAGACTATGCCCGAGCCCGACCAGTTTATCCAGCGGATTCGCATCCTTGTCGGTGAATGGTCCGACCGCGGCGCGGTGGAGCCAGCTCACGTGGCCGACCGTTCCCGCCGCGCGGGCGATGTCGCGGGCGAGCGCCCTGACGTAAGTGCCTTTGCCGCATTCCACCTCGAACGCGGCGCCTCCGTCATCGGCCTCGATCAGCGCGAGGCTCTCGATGTGGACCGTGCGCGGCGCGAGCTCTGGCGGCCTGCCCTGGCGCGCGAGCGCATAGGCGCGCTCCCCGCCGACCTTGAGGGCCGAGAACGCCGGCGGCACCTGCTCGATGCGGCCGACGAAGGTGGAGAGCACGTTTGCAACCGCCGACTCGGACGGGCGGTGCTCGCTCGTCTCGATCACCGTGCCCTCGGCATCGTTGGTGTCGCGCTGCTCGCCCCAGCGCACGCCGAAGCGGTAGCGCTTGGGCGCATCCATCATGAACGAGACCGTCTTGGTGGCCTCGCCGATCGCCACAGGCAGGACGCCCGTGGCCATGGGGTCGAGCGTGCCGGCATGGCCCACCTTCGCCCCGCGGCCGACCAGGGACTTGATGCAGGCGACGGCAGCGGCGGACGTGATTCCGCGCGGTTTGTCCACCACCAGCCAGCCGTGAGGGCCGCGCGTGGGCGCACCGTCAGTCATCGGCGCTCTCGTTTGCGCCGAGTAACCTGTCGATGCGCTGCACATGCTCGAAGCTGCGGTCGATCTCGAAGCTGAGCGACGGCGAGAACTTGAGCCGGACCCGGCGGTTCACCTCGCCGCGCAGGTAGCCGGCGGCGCGCTGCAAAGCATCGAGTGCCTCGCTCTCCCGCTCGCCGCCGAGCGGCATCACGTAGACCTTGGCGGAGCGCAGGTCCGGCGCCGGCCGCACCTCCGTCACGGTGAAGCGCGTCTCGCTCAATACGGGATCGCGAAATTCGCCGCGGGCGAGAGCCTCGGACAGCGCTCCCCTGATGAGCTCGCCGACTCGCCGCTGCCGCTGGCTCGGCTCACTGGCCTTGCCGCTTCTCCTCGCCATCGATCGTTGGACAAGCGCGCCTTACGCCTCGAGCGTGCGCGCGACCTCCTCGATCTCATAGAGCTCGATGACGTCGCCTTCGCGCAGGTCGGAGTGGTTCTCGAACGACATGCCGCACTCGTACCCTTCCTTCACCTCGCGCACGTCGTCCTTGAACCGCCGAAGCGTCTTGAGCGCGCCGTCGTGGATGACGACATCGTCGCGCAGCAGCCGCGCCTTCGAGCCCCGGCGCACGAGGCCGTTGGTCACCCGGCAGCCCGCGACCCTACCCACGCGGCCAACTTCGAACACCTGGAGGATCTGGGCGCTGCCCAGGGTCCGCTCGCGTGCCTCCGGCCGCAGCATCCCTTCGAGACTGGCCCTGACCTCGTCCACCACGTCGTAGATGACGGCGTGATAGCGGAGCTCGATGGCGCAGCGGGCCGCAAGCTCGCGTGCCTGCGCGTTGGCACGCACGTTGAAGCCGACGATGGTCGCGTCCGACGCGGCGGCAAGCGTCACGTCCGATTCGGTGATGCCGCCGACGCCCGAATGCAGCACGCGAACCGCCACTTCCTCCGTGCCGAGCCTGCCGAGCGCGCCGACCAGCGCCTCGACCGAGCCCTGGACATCGGCCTTGATGACCAGCGGAAGCTCGCTCTTGCCCTCCTTCTCCTGGATTTCGGAGAAGAGCTGCTCCAGGTTGAGCGGCGCGCCGCGCGCGACCTCCTTCTCCCTGGCGCGCGCCTGGCGAAACTCGGAGACCTCGCGCGCCCGGCGCTCGTTCTCGACCACCACGACCTCGTCGCCCGCGAGCGGCACGCCGCTGAGCCCGAGAATTTCGACCGGCACCGCAGGCCCCGCCGCCTTGGCCGCGGCGCCGTGGTCGTCGTACATCGCCCGCACCCGGCCCCACTGCGCGCCGGCGACCACGATGTCGCCGACGTTGAGCGTGCCGCGCTGGACCAGCACGGTGGCTACCGCGCCGCGCCCGCGATCCACCTTGGCCTCGATCACGATGCCCTCGGCGGCGCGGTCCGGGTTGGCGCTTAGCTCGAGCAGCTCCGCCTGCAGCAGAATCGCCTCCTCGAGCTTGTCGAGGTTCTGCTTCTCAGTCGCCGAAATCTCGACCGCGAGCACGTCGCCGCCCATCTCCTCGGTCACGATCTCGTGCTGGAGCAGGTCCTGGCGCACCCGGTTGGGGTCGGCATCCGGCCGGTCGATCTTGTTGATGGCGATCAGGATCGGGACGCCCGCCGCTCGCGCATGATTGATCGCTTCCGCGGTCTGGGGCATGACGCCGTCGTCCGCCGCGACCACGAGAACGACGATATCGGTCACGCTGGCGCCCCGCGCGCGCATCTCGGTGAAGGCGGCGTGGCCAGGCGTGTCGATGAAGGTGATGCGGGACCCCTTGGGCGTCTCCACCTGGTAGGCGCCGATGTGCTGGGTGATCCCACCCGCCTCGCCGGACACCACGTCGCTGGAGCGGATGGCGTCGAGCAACGACGTCTTGCCGTGATCGACATGGCCCATGACCGTGACCACCGGCGAGCGGGCGATCAGGGCCTCGTCGGCATCGTCCTCGCCCTTGAGCCCGATCTCGACGTCGGCCTCGCTGACGCGTCTCACCTTGTGGCCGAACTCCTCGACCACGAGCTGGGCCGTGTCGGCATCGATCGACTGGGTGATGGTGACGACCGTGCCCATCTCCATCAAGCGCTTCACGACCTCGGCGCCGCGCACCGCCATGCGGCTCGCGAGCTCCTGCACCGTGATCGCCTCGGGAACCACGACCTCGCGGACCACCGGCTTGAGCTCGTCGGCGCGCATCGCCTCCCGCGCAAGGCGCTTCTCACGCTCGCGCTGCCGGCGCAGCGACGCGAGGCTGCGCCCGCGCTGTTCTCCGACGGTACCGTCGAGGGCCTCCGAAAGCGTGATCTTGCCGCCGCGCCGGCGTGGCTGATCGCGCCGCGAGGGGCTCGCCGGGCGGCGCTGCTCGCCGCGGCGGCGAGGCCTACCGCGGTCCTCCTCCGCCGGCGCATCGGCAGGCCGGGGTCGCGCCGGGGCCGCAGCTTCCGGAGCGGCGGCCTCATCCGGCTTGGGTTCCTCGGGCGTGGGGAGTCTGCGCGCGGCATCCTCCTCCGCCCGCTTGCGGGCGTCCTCCTCGGCCTTGCGGCGGGCGTCCTCCTCGCTCTTCCGTCGCTCGGCCTCCGCGTGCTCGGCGGCCAGGCGCTCTTCCTCCGCAGCCCGGCGGCGAGCTTCCTCCTCCGCCCGCTCCCGCTCCTGCCGCTCGGCGCGAATCGCATCCTCGACGGCGCGTGCGCGCGCCGCCTTCTCGTCAGTCGTCAGCGTGCGCAGGACGACGCGGGAGCGTGGCGCCGTGGAGGTCTGCTGCACCTCTTCCTGCGGTGGCTGCGGCGTCTCGGCTTCCTGCTGAGGCGGCGGCTGTTTGGGCGCTGGCGCCTTTGCCTTGGGCGCCGCCACGCCGTCAGCGGCGGAGCCGCGCTTCAGAGTCCGCTTCTTGCGAACCTCGACGGCGACGGCCCGGCTGCGGCCGTGCGAAAAGCTTTGCCGAACCTGACCGGCATCGACCGTCTTCTTGAGCTCGAGCCGCCCCGGCCGCTTCAGCGACAGGGGCTTGCGCCGCTCTTGATCACCGGCTTCGGTTTCGTCAGTCATCACGCCAAGTCCCGATCGCCGGGGTTTCCACGCACGCCGGCAAGCCGCGCAGACTCCCGAACGAAACGTTCGGCGAGCCGGCCGGGCGCCAGCGCTGCGTGCACCACATTCTCACGACCCAGGCTGCGGCTCAACGCGGCGCCATCGAATTGCGCGATCACGGGAATATCCCGCGCGAGCGCGCCGAGGCGGGCCCGGCCATGGCGCGCGCCGTCGCTCGCCTCGACCAGGACGGCCACGCGTCGCTCGGTGAGCGCGCGGTGCACCTTGTCGAAGCCCGTTGTAAGCGCGCCTGCGCGCCGTGCCAGACCCAGTGTATCCAGCGCCCGCGCGGTCAACTGCCGCTCCACCTCGTCGATCAGATCAGGCGCCACGGCGATCGGTCGTCGTGCGGCGCGGGCGAACAGACCCCGCTCGCAGGCCTTTTCCAACGCGGCGCGCTCGGCGGAGACCCAGAGCCCCCGGCCCGGCAACGATTCGCCGAGGTCTGGCACCAGGGCGCCAGCCGGGTCGACCACGAAGCGCAAAAGCGTGTCGCGGGGTTTGCTGGCGCCGCTCGCGATACAGCGCCGGGAGCCGGCGTCCGGCGAGGCCGGGCGGTCCTGCATGTGTGCCGATGCGGTCAAACGTTCGGTCTCTCGTGCTCCTCGGCGACGGTCTCAGCGGCATCGCCGGCCTCGGCAGCCTTGTCGGCTTCACCGGCCTCGCCGGCCTCCGCCCCATCGACCGGTTCTTCGTCGTCGAACCAGTGAGCCCGCGCCACCATGATGACGGCGTTGGCCTCCTCGATCGACGGCGCCAGGTCACCCAGTATCTCGATGAGCTCATCGCCGGCGAGATCGCCGAGATCGTCCAGCGTCTTGACGTCGTTCTCGCCGAGGGCGACCAGAATTGCCGGGTCCAGACCCTCGATGGCAGCGATCTCGTCGCTGACGCCAAGCTCGATCCGGCGCTCGTTGAGCTCCTTGTTCATCGCCTCGACATAGGCCGCAGCGCGGCTCGAAAGCTCGACCGCCAGCTCTTCCTCGAAGCCCTCGATCATGGCCAGCTCCTCGATCGGGACGTAGGCCACCTCGTCTACGGTGGTGAACCCTTCCGTGACGAGCAGATGGGCGATCACGTCGTCGACGTCGAGCGCTTCCATGAACATTTCAGACCGCGTGCGGAACTCCTCCTGGCGGCGCTCCGATTCCTCGGCCTCGGTCAGGATATCGATGTCCCAGCCAGTGAGGTTGGACGCGAGCCGCACGTTCTGCCCACGCCGGCCGATGGCGAGCGAGAGCTGCTCGTCCGGCACGACCACCTCAATGCGCTTCGCTTCCTCGTCGAGGACCACCTTGGTGACCTCGGCCGGCGCCAGCGCGTTGACGATGAAGGCCGCCGGATCGGGCGACCACTGGATGATGTCGATCTTCTCGCCCTGAAGCTCGCCGACCACGGCCTGTACGCGGGAGCCGCGCATGCCGACGCAGGCGCCGACGGGATCGATGCTGCTGTCGTTGGAGTGCACGGCGATCTTCGCGCGGCTGCCGGGGTCGCGCGCCACGGCATCGATCTCGATGATGCCGTCGTAGATCTCCGGCACCTCCTGGGCGAAGAGCTTCGACATGAAGTTCGGGTGGGTGCGGGACATGAAGATCTGCGGTCCGCGCGGCTCGCGGCGGACGTCATAAATGTAGCCGCGCACGCGGTCGCCGTTGCGGAACGATTCACGCGGCAGCAGGTCTTCCCGGCGGATCACGGCCTCGGCCCGGCCGAGATCGACGGTGAGCCCGCCGTACTCGGTGCGCTTGACGAGGCCGTTGGCGATCTCCTGCACGCGGTCCTTGTATTCCTCGTATTGCCGCGCGCGCTCGGCCTCGCGCACCTTCTGGACGATAACCTGCTTCGCCGTCTGCGCCGCGATACGGCCGAAGTCGATGGGCGGCAGCGGGTCCGCCAGGTAGTCGCCGACCTGCGCGGCCGGGTTGCGCTCCTGCGCTTCACTCACTGCGATCTGGGTGGCCTCGTTCTCGATCTCCTCGGCCACCTCGAGATAGCGCATCAGCTTGATCTCACCGGTATCGCGGTCGATGTCGGTGCGGATGTCGTGTTCCTGGCCGTACTTGCGCTTGCCGGCGTGGGTGATGGCCTGCTCCATGGCCTCCAGCACGAGCTCGCGCTCGATGCCCTTCTCCCTGGCCACGGCATCCGCCACCTGGAGCAGCTCGAGGCGGGCGAGGCCCGCAGTATCGCCATCCGCCATCACACCCGCTCCGCCGCTTGGCTGGCCGCGATCAACTCGTCGGTCAACACGAGCTTGGCCGCGCGAATCCCGTCGAATGGCAGCGAGACGTTCTGATCGTCGATGGACATGCGCACGCATCCGTCGCCCGCGCCCCGCAGCCGGCCGCGAAAGCGGCGGCGGCCCTCCAGCGGCTCGCTCATCTCCACCTTGGCCTCGAATCCGGCAAAGCGGGCGAAATCGGCGAGCCGCACCAGCGGCCGGTCGATGCCCGGCGAGCTCACCTCCAGCGTGTAGTCGGCCGCCGGCAGGTTGTCGTTCTCGAATTGCGCGGAGAGGGCGCGGCTGGCCGCGGCACAGTCGTCCACGGTCAGCGGCACGCGGTCGGTCCGCTCGATCATCACCTGGAGCACCGTCTGCCTGCCCCCGCCGAGGCGGATTCGAACGACCTCATAGCCCATCGCCGCCAGCACCGGTGCAATCGCATGTTCGATCTGCCGTTCCGAGTCCACGTCTCGCGTCTTCGTCATACCGCAGAACAGAAAAAAGGCGGGCCACCACTGCCCACCACAATCACTCAAACCCTGGGCACGCTCTTTGCCGCGCTCCTCACACCCCCGAAGAGCGCAGCGCCGCTAACCTATCGCGCTTCGTGGCTTCTCTTCAAGGTGTTTCTCCCCACTACCCTTGCCCGAATGGCCAGAATCGGCCCGTGACCGCCCATCATCGCGGGCTGCGGACGTAGCGCAGGAAGACAGGCGCGCGGCCTTGAGCGCGGGCCTTCTGCTCGTAGCGCGTCTCCGGCCAGTCGGCCGGCCGTGACGGCCAATCGCCGGAAATCCGATCGGCCAGAGCGAACGCCTCGTTGCCGGCGACGTGCTCCAGCGTCCACTCCACGTAGCCGCCGTCGTCGGACGCCCAGCGGAACTCGGCGCTGCCCTTCAAGATGCGTGCAAAAGCCGTGAGCGTGTCGGCATCGATCAGGCGCCGCTTGTGGTGGCGCTTCTTGGGCCAGGGGTCGGAAAACAGCACGAACAGCCGGCCGATGCAGGCGTCGGGCAGGCGATCGAGCAGGAGGCGCGCGTCGTCGGGGAAGATGCGGACCCGGTCTGCCGTGCCGTCGGCCTCCAGATGGCGCAGCAGGCCGGCGACTCCCTGGACGAAGGGCTCGCAGCCAATGAACCCCACGGCCGGATTGGCGCGCGCCTGATGGGCCAAGTGCTCGCCGGCGCCGAAGCCGATCTCGAGCCAGAGGTCCCGGACCGGTGCCGGGAACAGCGTGCTCAGGTCAATCTGAGCCTGGGCATCCTCGGGAAGGTCGATGCTGAGCGCCGGCAGGGCGCGTTCAAGCAGCGCCTGACGGCCGGGGCGGAGCCGGTAACCGAGCCTCCGCCCGTAGACGCGGCGGCGACGCTCCTCCATCGCACGGCAGGACGGGCGCCGCCCGCTCGCGCCCTCACCCGACGGCGGCGAGAAGCGGGTCGACGAGGTCCGTCCGTTCCCAGGAGAAGCCGCCGTCGGCCTCGGGCTCGCGCCCGAAGTGGCCGTAAGCCGCTGTCCGCTCGAAGATCGGGCGGGCGAGGTCGAGATGCTCGCCGATTCCCCGAGGCGAGAGGTCCATCACCGAGTTGAGCGCCTCGGCGAGTCTGGCTTCGTCAATCTGGCCGGTGCCGTGGGTGTCGACGTAGACCGCGAGCGGGTGGGCGACGCCGATCGCGTAAGCAAGCTGGATCGTGCAGCGCGACGCGAGGTTGGCGGCGACGACGTTCTTCGCGAGGTAGCGCGCCGCATAGGCTGCGGAGCGGTCGACCTTGCTCGGGTCCTTGCCCGAGAAGGCGCCGCCGCCGTGGGGCGCCGCCCCGCCATAGGTATCGACGATGATCTTGCGGCCGGTCACGCCGGCATCGCCGTCCGGCCCGCCGATCACGAAGCGGCCGGTCGGATTGACGTAGAACCACTCCTCTTCGCACATCCACCCGTCGGGGAGCGCATCCACGACGTAGGGGCGCACGATTTCGCGCACGTCGTCCTGCGAAAGCTCGGCCGCATGCTGGGTCGAGACGACGACGGAGGTGGCGCCCACCGGCACGCCGTCTTCGTAGCGCAGCGTGACCTGGCTCTTGGAATCGGGCCCGAGGCCGGGCGCATCGCCGGCATGCCTGGCGCGGGCCAGCGCAGCCAGGATCGCATGGGCGTAGTGAAGCGGTGCCGGCATGAGCGCGTCGGTCTCGCGGCAGGCGTAGCCGAACATGATGCCCTGGTCACCGGCGCCCTGGTCCTTGTTGCCGGCCTGGTCCACGCCACGCGCGATGTCGGCGGACTGGGCGTGAACGTGGACCTCCACGGCGGCCTTGGCCCAGTGGAAGCCCTCCTGCTCGTAGCCGATCTCGCGGACGCAGGTCCGCGCGATGGACTCCAGGGCCTCGGAAGTGATCGACTCGGGGCCGCGCACCTCGCCGGCAAGCACCATCCGGTTGGTCGTGACCAGCGTCTCGCAGGCCACGCGGGCGTTGGAATCGACCGCCAGGTACGCATCGACCACGGCATCGGAGATGCGATCACACACCTTGTCCGGGTGCCCTTCGGACACCGATTCGCTGGTAAACAGGTAGTCTCCTCGCCCCACGACTCCCCCCGACGATGATGATGTTCCGGAGACAGGCGGCATCCGGCCGCGCCGTGCGGCGGTTTTCGCAGCGAAGTCCTGGGCGGTCAAGCGCTGCCGAGATGCCATGCACACCGCGACCGTGGTAAGACATGCGCCCGACCGACAGGGAGAGAGCGAATGCTTGCCGATATCCGTGGCGTCTCAATCAACTACGAGATTTCGGGGAACGAGGGCGGACCTTGGCTGACCTTCTCCAACTCGCTGGCCACGAACTTCCGCATGTGGGACGAGCAGGAGGCCGCGCTCGCCGGGGACTTCCACATCCTGCGCTACGACAAGCGCGGGCACGGCAAGTCCGCGCCGGTGGAGGGACCGTACACGTTCGACGATCTGGTGGGCGACGTCGTGGGCCTCTGGGACCACCTGGGCATCTCGAAGAGCCACTTCGTGGGGCTCTCGATCGGCGGGATGACGGCGCAGGCGCTCCTGCTCAACCATGCGGACCGGGTCACGGCCACGGTCATGGCGAACACGTCTGCGCACAGCGGCGAAGCGTTCATCGCCGCCTTCGACCAGCGCGTGGCCGCGGTCGTGGAAGGCGGCATGGAGGCGGTCGTCGAGTCGACCATCGAGCGCTGGTTCAGCGAGGGCTACCGGGCGGGCGGGGCCGCGCGGATCGACGATGTGCGGCATATGATCCGCACGACCTCTGTGGCCGGCTATACGGGCTGCGCGCGCGCCATCCAGTCGCTCGCTAATCTCGATCGGCTGGGCGCGCTCGACCATCCCGTCCTGCTGATCGCGGGCTCGCAGGACCCCGGCACCCCGCCGGCCGGCATGCGCCTGATGCACGAGCGGATCGGCGGCTCCCAGTATCTGGAGCTCGACGCCGCTCATCTTTCGAACATCGAGCGGGCGCCGGCGTTCACGGCCGCCCTGAAGTCGTTTCTCTCGGCGTACTAGGCCACGATCCGACCAGGGTCACGGCCAGCGCCGCGCCGTCGCCCGTCTTTTCATTTCCCTCAGTCGCCGGGCGCTCGCTCTTTGATTCCGCGCGCGTCCCGCGCGACGCTCGCTTGGCTCCGCGCCTAACGGCGCGGCGCGCGGTCGCGCGCTCCGGGCCTGCGGCCCGGTCCCCTTCAGGGCAGGCTCTTCGTCTGCTTCCGCCGCTATGGCCGCCCTGTACCGTCATGCGCGGACTTGATCCGCGCATCCACTGGTGGCATCCGGCCTCGCCGGCCCGAGGGACAGGATCGACGTGGGGCTGGTGCGATACACCCGCGGAGCGATTTCCGTCCAGGATTCATAGTGACTAGCCGGGCTCAAGTGGGATTCGCCGGGATTGTCCGGGATTGAGTGGGATTCGCCGGGATCAACCGGGACTGCGGGGAACTCTGCGGGATTCCACGGGTCCACCGGCACCGATGTGACGGTGCGGGGAGCAAGCGGCGGCGGGGGCGGATCACCCTCCACCTCCGCGCGGATGATGGCGACCGCCTCCGGCGAGAGCCCGCCCTGCCCCTTGGCCCGGCCGGCGGGTTTGGCCTTCTCCGCCTTCGCCTTTTCCGCCGCGCGCTCACGGTCCTTGCGTAGCTTCTCGGTGGCCTCGATGCGCTTGAGGATGTGGGAGAGCCGGGCAAGCTCCTCCGTCGGCACGGGCTCGTCCCGCCCGCGGAGATCGGCCATGGTGTCGAGCACCATGGACTGCAGAGTCTCGATCAGGATGCGCCCAACGTCGCCTTCCGGTCGCTCGCCGAGCGCTTGCGCCCACGCCTTGATGGTGCGGTCGGTCTCCTGCTGAGTGCGGATCAGGTCGCGCATGTTCTTGGCGTAGCGGCCGACGGCCGAGCGCGAGCAGTCCTCGCCTTCGGCCCTGATGCGAGCGGTGATCTCGTCGATGGTGGCGCCGTCCGCGATGGCCTGATCGACGGCCTCGCGCAGTTCGGTGGGCAGGCGCTTGATGGAGGAGCGGCCGAACGTCCCGGCCGTTGTACTCTTGGGGGTTTCGTTCTGCATGGCGTGGCTGTGCTCGCGGGATGTTTCCTGACTCATGCCGCGATGCTGCCCCGAACCGCCCCCGCCCTCTACCGCACCATGTTGCGGGGCGCGTTACCGGCAACCGATGAGGCGTTTGTCCTGAGAGGGACCGGGCTGCGAAGCAGCCCGGTCGGCGCGAATGCGCCGCGCGCCGCAGGCGCGGAGCCAAGCGAGCGGAGCGAGCGTCCGTTGCCAGGAGTTCCCGACCATTCCACGCTGTTCCCATGTATCATTTATATTCAGTATGTTGGTGGTGCCCTCGGCCCTTGCGTTCCAAGCCGTTCTCTCTCATTATTGGTTCAATTGTGGGACGCAGTGTGGGTGGGGAATTCATGGGTTCGTACCAAAATGCGGGAATCCCTTCGGTCACCGGGTGATGGTGCGCGATGAGGATCGAGATGTCATCGGTTGAGTGCTCGTTTCCAGTCTTTTCGGAGGGGCCGGAGCCAGATGTCTTTCTGCGGCAGGGCCCGTTGGGAATACCTGTCATAGC
>JAJDVB010000186.1 GCA_022826345.1 Alphaproteobacteria bacterium | reverse complement strand
GCTATTCTGGTGCCGCATGACATTGACCTCCGTTCGTGTCCAGAACGCCGCAAAACGTCCGGAGACGAATAGAATCAATGTCATGCACCTTGTCCACCCCTCTAAACCGGACAGCAGTGGGCTTGTCCCGGCCATCCACGGAAGCACCCCGATCTCGCCCAACGCCAGTGGATGCCCGGAACACCCCCGGACTTGATCCGGGGGCCGGGCATGACGGTGTAGGGGTGTGGCCCGTGCAGACATGCCGCTCACGCCTCGAAGTGTACCTCGGCCTGGCCGATGGGGCCGAACTCGGCGGTCACGGTATCGCCCGGCTGGCACTGCACCACGTCGGCCGCGCTGCCGGTGGTGACCACGTGGCCGGCCTCCAGCGCAAGCCCGCGCGCGCTCAGGTGGTTCGCGAGCCAGACCATGACGTTCCACGGATCGCCGAGCACGTTGGCGCCCGCGCCCTCGCTCACCACCTCGCCGTTCACGCGCACGATCACCGGCTGGCCCGCGAGGTCGTGGTCGAGCCCGCCCGCCGCCTCAGGCCCCAGGCAGAGCATGCAGCCGATGGCGTTGTCGCCGATCAGGTCCGTCGCCTTCATGGAGAGCCAGTCGGCGTAACGGGAATCCGGCACCTCGATGGCGGGGTGCACGCTCGCCACCGCCGCCCACACCTCGTCGCGCGTATAGGGGGCGGCCCTCGGGGCGAGCGCTTGCGCCATGACGAAGTCGAACTCCGCCTCGATCGCATAGAAGTTCACCGTGTCGGCCGGCACGCTGAGCGGGCTGCCCCCCACGTGGTCCGCGAAGAGGCGGCCGGAGAACGGCGCGTCTACGCCGAAGCGCGCCTGCACCTGCGCGTTGGTGGCGCCGATCTTGTAGCCCGCGAGCGCGAGGCCCGCGCTCTCCGCGAGCCCGTCCTGCACCGCGTAGGCGTCGGCCAGCGTCTCGGGCCGGCAGTCCGCCGGCAGCGCGTCCATCTGCGTGCGCCCCTGCCAGGCCTCCCACAACAGCGCGCCGCCTCTAGCCGCCGCTTGCCGATCCATCCCCTCTCTCCCTACCGCTATGCCGCCGGCCGCCGCGCGTGGCTCTTGCCACCCTCCGCCTCCATCATATCGACGAAGTTGCGGAAGAGCCGGCTGCCGTTGGCGCGCAACGTCTCCTCTTCGCGCGTCGCATCCGCCACCATGCGCGCGAACGCGCCTTCGCCTTGCTCCCGCTCCAGCGCGACGACGTATTCGGGAAAGAGCTCGGTCGCCTGCACCAGCGCCGCATCCACCTCCATGTGGAACTGCACGCCGTAGGCGCGGGGCGCGAGCCGATATGCCTGAACCGCGCAGGCCTCGGACGTGGCGAGCAGCACCGCCTGCGCGGGCATCGCGGTGACGGCATTCAGGTGCCACTGCATGGTGAGCGGGGCCGCCGGCAGCCCGGCGAAGAGGGGGTCGGCGCGGCCCGCCTCGGTCAGCGCGAAGTCGACGATGCCGACCTCGGCCTGCGCCAGCGGCGCCACGGTGCCGCCGTGGGCGTCCGCCAGCAGCTGGCAACCGAGGCAGACGCCGAGCACCGGCATGCCCTCCGCCACGGCCTCTCGCAGCAGCGCCTTCTCCGGCCCGAGCCAGGGGTAGAGGTGCTCCTCGTCCGACTGCTGCGGCCCGCCCATGGCGAGCACCGCGTCGTAGTCCTCGAGCGCAGGGAAGGGCTCGCCCCGCCAGGGGTCGCAGGGCTCCCAGGCGATGCCGGCCTGCTCCATCACCTCGCCGAAGAAGCCGGGTTGGTCGATCTCCGAATGCCGGATGACCAGCACCCGGCGCGCCGCCGCCATGCCCTACCAGAGCCGGTCGGAGGCCAGCGCCGCGCCCTCGGCGAGCGCGCCCAGCTTGGCGTAGACGATCTCCGAATCCACCCGGCCGAAGCCCGCGAAGGTGCCGAAGCCGCAGTCGCCGCCCGCCAGCACGCGCTCGCGGCCCACGATATCGGCGAAGCGGCAGATGCGCTCCGCCACCAGCGCCGGGTGCTCGACGAAGTTCGAGACCGAATCGATCACGCCGGGGATCAGCACCTTGTCGTCGGGCAGGCCGCGCTCTTGGAACACGGCCCACTCGTGGGCGTGGCGCGGGTTCGCCGCCTCAAATGAAATTGCCTGCGGCTTCGCCTTCATCACCGTGTCGTAGATCGCGTCCAGCGCGATGTCGCAGACGTGGGGCCCCTCGTAGTTGCCCCAGCAGAGGTGCAGCCGCGCGGCCTCGGCGGGCACATTCTCCAGCGAAGCATTCAGCACCTCGATGTTGCGCTCGGCCACGGCGACGAATTCCGCGTCGCTCTTGTCCTTGTGGATGCTGTGCCGGGTCATGGCGAGGTCGGGGCAGTCGAGCTGGATCACCAGGCCCGCCGCGTGGATCGCCTCGTACTCAGGTCTCATCATCTCGCAGAGCACGTCGAGGTAGGCGTCCTCGCTCGGGTAGTACTGGTTGGGCTGGAAGAACGCGATGACGCCGGGGGAGGCTGCGTTCATGAAGCCCTCGACCGCGCCGGCGGCGTCCAGCGCTGCCGCCATGTTGGCGAGGTCCTTCCGGAGCGGCGCCTCGTCCTTGATGCTGATCTCGCCGACACAGGGCGCGCGCCTCACCTGCGGCGCCTCGCCCATGGCGGCCACGCGCTGCACGTAGGCCGGGAACATCTCCATGTCCCGCGGCATCTTGCGCTCGCTGTCGCCCGCGAAGCCGTGCAGCCGCTCCGTGACGTAGGTGGAGTAGCCGCTCTTGCTCATCTCGCCGTCGGAGACGATGTCGACGCCTGCGTCCACCTGCCGGCGCACGACGTCCGCCACGGCGCTCACCATGCAGGCGTCGAAGGCGCCCTGGTCGGCGAGCGTCTCGTTCTCCTTGGCGAGCAGCATGTCGGAGACGTCCTGCGGCCTCGGCAGGGAGCCCACATGCGTGGTGAGAATGCGTTCGGTGCTGAGCTTCATGCCGTCCTCCCTTCATGCGCGTTCACGCGCGCAGGGCGCAACGCACAGGGCGCACGATCCCGCAGTGGGACGGGCCCACATGGCACTCGCCCGGACTATACGAGGAAGGGCCGCCTATCCCAAACCCGGCTCCCCCTGCCACGTCATGGCCGCACTTGTTGCGGCCATCCACCTGTTTGTGTGGGGTTCGACAGATCTGGCTGAGAGAGATGGCCGGGGTTCATGAGCGCGCCGATGAAGTCCGTCGTTGAGCGCCTACCGGGCCGGGCTATCAGGCTTTCACCGCTCCAAACGTGAAGCCGCGGCTGAGATGGCGCTGGATAAGGAAACCGATGACGAGGGGTGGCATCATGCCCAGCACGGCGAGGGCAACCTGCACATGCGGGCTGTAGACCTTGTCCATGAACTGAACCGGAAGAGGCAGATATCGGCCTTGCGCAAGCGCGAGCGCGATCGGCGCTTCGGTCCAGTTCAGAATGAAGATGAAGAGGAAGGTGGCCGCGATCCCGCCCTTGATCATGGGGACAGTGACCAGAAAATGCGCCCCCCAGCGGGACATGCCGTCAAGCATCGCGGCCTCCTCGACCTGAGGCGGCACCTGCTCGATGTAGCTCTTCAACATCCACGTTGAGAACGGCACCGTGACCGCGGCGTAGATCGCGGGCAACAGCATCGGCGTATTCACGATGCCGAGCGGCGCGAACAGGATAGCCATCGGAATCGCGACGGTCATCGGAGGAATTGCGCGGAACGACAGGACGTAGAAGGGCATCCAATTGCGGCCGATCCTGTAGCGTGCAAAGGCGATCGCACCCATCAGGCCAAAGGTGACCGACGTCACCGTCGCCCCGATTGAAATAGCGACGGAGCTCACCAACCCACGCCACGATGAGCTCTCCGGCATGCCGATCATGTTCTCGTAGGGATAGAAGACGTCACGGTAGTTTCTGAGAGAGATCGTCGAGGGAACCCATGTCGTGACGAGTTCGTCCCATGGCTTGAACGATGTCGACAGGAGCCAGAAGATCGGAAACAGCGCGAAGAGAAGTGCTGCAGCGAGTGTGATTCGGTTGGACCAGCTCAATCTCGCCGAGGTCATCACTTGGGCCTTAAGTGCGATCGCTGTCCATGCCAGCTTCGTCGATGACATTGGTCGCGTCGGCACCCATGCGATGGGCCAGCGAGGTTCGCATGAGGAGCCGCTGATCGAATACCAATCATGCTTGCGCGAGGTGGTCTAGTCACCCAGCAAGCGCTGGCGCTCTCCAAACTCCTCATTGGCGGTCTCGCCCCAGGCAAGCCGGTGCTTGAGCACGTCCAAGGGTGTCTTATCGAGCGGGCGATGAGGCAGCGTGTGCGAAACCCGCAGCCGGATGGCGGCACGAGCAGCGAGGGCAGCGGCCACTCATGCCGGAGGCCGCATATGGGCGCCGGGACGCTTGACCGGCATCCGGGGCGGGCGTAACCCATCGCCAGCAGACGGCGGGACTCAAGCGCATCATGGACGAGCAGCAACAACCTCTCGCGGAGAGCGACGAGAAGGGCGCCTTCCGCTTCTACGACAACCGCCAGAAGTACCTGCTCTTCGTCAACACCTGCAGCGAGAAGTGGGTGGTCTCCGAGCGTGCCGGGATGGAGCTCGGCCTGGTCCATCCGCGGCCGCCGGCACTCCGGGTGTTCGACGCCGGCATGGGCGACGGCACCGTGCTCTCCGGCGTCATGCGGAACATGCACCGGCGCTTCCCGACGATGCCGTTCTACGTCGTCGGCAAGGAAATCTCGGTGGAGGACGTGCGCCTTTGCCTGGAGAAGATGCCCGACCGGCTCTTCGAGCACCCGGCGACGGTGCTGGTGGTCACCAACATGCACTACTCGGAGGCGCCGTCGCTTCAGCCCCGCTCGATGCAGGCGGCGGCCACGCTGAACTGGATCGAGACGCCGCTTGCCGGCAACACCTCCCACGAGTTCCACGAGCAGATCGCGGCGCTCCAGCCCACTCTGGCTGACACCTGGCGGGTGCGGCCCAGCCCGAAGACGGGCAATCCCCTCTACGTCCGGGCGTCGGTGCTGGTGCTCTACCGCGAGGACCACAAGTTCCTGCTCGACCCGGTGATCCCGCGCCCAGGCCGCGCCAGCGACGGCTACGACCTGGTTCTCGCCTCCCAGCCCTACCGGGCGCGGATGCCGGTGGACTTCAAGGTGAAGCGGGTGCTGGCGCCGCTCTCCCGCAGCCTGGCGCCGGGCGGGCGGCTGCTCTGCATCCAGTCCCACGGCGGCGATCCGGGGCTGGAGATCGTCCGCAAGATCTGGCCCGACGAGCAGCCCTTCCAGACCGACCGCCACGTGCTGCTCAAGGCGCTCAAGGAGGAGATCGGCAAGAGCCGGCGCGATCTCAGGTACAACGCGTACTCCGACAAGCGCGCGCTCTTCCGCTACGACATGCACACGCTGCCGACCGAGATCGAAGGCTCCAGCATCGGCACGTCCACGCTGTTCGCCGCCTGGAACGCGGCGATCTACGTCGCCCAGATCGAGGACGCGCGGCTGGAAGGCGTGGTCGCCGACGGCTCCTACCTGGAGGCCACGCGTGAGACCCTCAGCGAACACGGCGGGCTCTGGTTCTACGACGAATCCTTCGTCGTCTCCCGCCGCCGGGACTAGCCCGCCGGATGGACTCGTACCCGGCCGCCGCGCGACGGACGATCGAGGCAGGAACATGCGCGAACGAATCGAGGTCTTCGAGGGCGATATCACGACGCTGGCGGTGGACGCCATCGTCAATGCGGCCAACAACTCGCTGCTGGGCGGCGGCGGGGTGGACGGCGCCATTCACCGCGCGGCGGGGCCGCGCCTCAAGGAGGAATGCCGCACGCTCGGCGGGTGCGAGACCGGCGACGCCAAGATCACCGGCGCCTACGACCTGCCCGCCCGCTTCGTCATCCACACCGTGGGTCCCGTGTGGCATGGCGGCGGGCAGGGGGAGCCCGCGCTTCTGGCGCGCTGCTACCGCCGCTGCTACGAGCTCGGGGCCGAGCAGGGAATCGAGGCCATCGCGTTCCCCGCGATCAGCACCGGCGTCTACGGCTACCCCTTGGACCAAGCGACGCGCATTGCCGTCAGCGAAACCCGCGATCACCTCGAAGGCGGCAGTGCGCTCAAGAGGGTCGTGTTCGCCTGCTTTGGCGCCGAAGCGAGCGCCATGTACCGGGCCGTGATCGACGACATTTTTGCCGACGAATAATCGGCCGCGGTGATCGACGGCACCGCACCAACGAGGACAGGCGCCCGAGGCTTGCCGTCCGCGCCCCCTGATGGTTCGTTAGGGCCCCCGAGATCGATCACGTACTTTCGGAAGAAGGGCCAATGAATTTCGACATCGGCGACAAGGCGAAAGAGGTCCGCGATCGCGTTGCGGCCTTCATGACGGCGCACGTCTACCCCAACGAGGAGGAGATGCTGGCCCAGGTCGCCGATGGCGACCGCTGGCAGCCGATCCCGCTGCTCGACGAGCTGAAGGCGAAGGCCAGGGCCGAAGGGCTGTGGAACCTGTTCCTGCCCGAGAGCGAGTACGGCGCCGGGCTCTCCAACCTCGATTACGCGCCCGCCTGCGAGGAGATGGGCCGCTCTCTCTTCGCGCCCGAGGTCTTCAACTGCTCCGCACCCGATACCGGCAACATGGAGGTGCTGGTCCGCTTCGGCACCGACGCGCAGCGCGGGGAATGGCTGACTCCGCTGCTCGCCGGCGAGATCCGCTCCGCCTTCGCCATGACCGAGGTCGAGGTCGCTTCATCCGACGCCACCAACATCGAGACGCGGATCGAGCGCGTGGGCGACGAGTACGTCATCAACGGCCGCAAGTGGTGGACCTCGGGCGCCATGGACCCCCGCTGCCGCATCCTCATCGTGATGGGCAAGACCGATCCGGATAACCCCGACCGCCACAAGCAGCAGTCGATGATCCTCGTGCCGCTGCCGTGGCCGGGCGTCACGGTGAAGCGCATGCTCCCGGTCTTCGGCTTCGACGACGCGCCGCACGGCCACGCCGAGGTGCTGTTCGAGAACGTGCGCGTTCCGGCGGCGAACATGCTGCTGGGCGAGGGGCGGGGCTTCGAGATCGCCCAAGGGAGGCTCGGGCCGGGGCGCATCCACCACTGCATGCGGCTGATCGGCGCCGCCGAGCGCGCGCTGGAGCGCATGTGCCGGCGCACGCAGATGCGGGTCACGTTCGGCCGTCCGGTTGCGGACCAGACCGTGACGCAGGAGCGGATCGCCGAAGCCCGCATCATGATCGAGCAGTCCCGCCTGCTCACGCTCAAGGCCGCCTACATGATGGACACGGTCGGCAACAAGGTCGCGCGCAAGGAGATCGCGATGATCAAGGTGGCCGCGCCCAACATGGCCTGCCAGGTGATCGACTGGGCGATGCAGGCCTTCGGCGGCGCGGGCATCACGGCCGATTACGGCCTCGCGAAGGCCTACGCCAACGCGCGTCTGCTGCGCCTCGCCGACGGGCCGGACGAGGTCCACCGCAATCAGATCGCGCGCCTGGAACTCAAGCCCTACCGGAACACGATAAGCGAGCGGGGCGCCAACGCCTTCGTCCCGCCGCTCGACGAGGAGCCGGGCCTCGCCCGCCGGCCCCGCTTCGTCGTGTAGAGCGTGTCCGTCTTTGACGGACACGCGACAGGCCGCGACCGCGGCCCGCCGCTCCTGCGGCGCCCTCGCGGAGGCGCCGGCCGCAGGCCGGCTGCCGTGAGCGATAAGTAGCTAGGCGATGTGGGCGGGGGGTGGCGGCGGCGTCTCCGGCTCGCCGCCCAGCTCGCGCAGGATAGTGCTGAGCTCGTCTGCGGCTTGCGCGATCTCGTCCTCGTCGGTGCCGCGCAGAACCAGCGTCGTGCCGAAGTTGCCGTCGCGGACGAAGGGGTAGCTGCCGATCTCCAGCGCCGGGTAGCGCTCCTGCAGCCCTTCGAGCCGCGCGGCCACGTCGCCCTCGCCCAGCAGAACCGCGATCTCGCGCGACTTGACCTCGCGCCCGCCCTTCAGCGTCGGTGCCACGCTCTCGAACATCGCCCGCATCACTGCCGGGATGCCGGCCAGCACATGCACGTTCTCGACCCGGAAGCCCGGCGCCCGGCTCACCGGGTTCTGAATCAAGGTGGCGCCCTCGGGTGTATGGGCCATGCGCATCCGCGCCTCGTTCAGCTCGCGCCCCGTGTCCCGATAAAAATCCTCGAGGATGCGCTTCGCCTCCGGGTGGATCATGTAGGGCAGGTTGAAGGCCCTGGCGACGGCCTCGGAGGTAATGTCGTCATGGGTCGGCCCGATTCCGCCAGTGGTGAAGACATAATCGTGGGATGCGCGCAGCGTGTTCACGGCGGCGATGATCGCGCGCTCCTCGTCCCGCACCATGCGGACCTCGGCGAGCTGGATGCCGAGCGCCGTCAACTGGCGGGCGAGATAGGCGACGTTCACGTCCTTGGTCCGGCCCGAGAGGATCTCGTTGCCGATGACGATCAGGGCGGCGGTGACGGTGGCTTGCGACATGGCGACAATGCTCGTTGATGCGCGCGAGTGCGGGACGGCGCAGAGCATAGAGCGGCGCGCGAGACGCGGCCACCGCACGATGGTCCGATGCGATGGCTCCGCGCCCCTTGAGCCGGCGGCGGAAGGCAGCTTATGAGACGGGATGCGCTTCCCCCATCCGCTCCGCCGGGCGACGCTGCTCAAGCGTTACAAGCGTTTCCTGAGCGATCACCGCCTGGACGACGGCAGCACCGTCACCGCCCACGTCGCCAATCCCGGCGCGATGACGGGGCTGAACGACGATGGGCTCGAAACCTGGCTTTCGCCCGCCGTGAACCCGAAACGGAAGCTCCCCTATAGCTGGGAGATGGTTCGGGCCGATGGCGGGTTGGTGGGCGTCAACACGGGATGGCCCAACCGCCTCGCCGAGGAGGCGATCGAAACAGGCGCGATTCCCGCCCTTGCCGGCTACGACACCGTCCGCCGCGAGGTCACATATGGTGCTGGCTCACGCGTGGATATTCTGCTCGAAGCGCCCGACCGGCCGCCCTGCTATGTCGAGGTCAAGAACGTCCACTTGAAGCGCGGCCCCGCCGCCGAGTTTCCCGACAGCGTCACCGCGCGCGGCACGAAGCACCTGCGCGAGCTCGCAGCGATGGCCGAGAGCGGCGCCCGCGCCGTCATGCTCTACATCGTTCAGCGCGAGGACTGCGACAGTTTCACCCTCGCTGCCGACATCGACCCCGCCTACGCCGCGGCCTTCGCCGAGGCACGCGCAAGCGGCGTGGAGGCGCTCGCCTACGCCTGCCGGCTGAACACCGAGGGCATCGTCGTGGACCGGCCGCTCTCCATCGAAGATGCAGCATAGAGCGAACCCGCCCTTGGCGGGCTCGCGTCAGGCCGCGACCGCGGCCCGCCGCGAAAGCGGCGCCATCGCGCGCCCGCGCGCGTGGACGCGCGACGCGGAGGCGCCGGCCGCAGGCCGGCTGCCGTGAGCGAAAAAAGCTGGAGAGATTCCGTGAAACGGAAACTCTCCAGCCCGCGCATCTATTGAACGCCCGGCGATACCGACTAGATTGTGCGCGGCGGGCGTTTCCGGCGTTGAGTCGTGTTCGCCGCGTGTAACCAGCGAGCGAGGTCATCCGTGTCCACGGCCGGCGGCGCGCAAGTCATCGAGCGCAGCATCAAGACTCACGGCGCGGACGGCTTCGCGGCGATGCGCAAGGCCGGAAAGCTCGCGGCGGAGGTGCTCGATGCGCTGACGCCGATGGTCGAGCCCGGCGTCACCACCGACGCCCTCGATCGCTTCTGCCACGACTACATCGTGGACCAGGGCGCGGTGCCGGCGCCGCTCGGCTATCGCGGCTACCCCAAATCCATCTGCACCTCGGTCAATCACGTCGTCTGCCACGGCATCCCCGGCGACAAGCGGCTGCAGAAGGGCGACATGCTGAACATCGACGTGACCGTGATCCTGGACGGCTGGCACGGGGACACGAGCCGCATGTTCTACATCGGCCAGCCCAGCGTGAAGGCGCGCCGGCTGATCGATATCACCTACGAGGCGATGATGCGCGGCATCGCGGCGGTGAGGCCTGGCGCGCGGCTCGGCGATATCGGCCACGCGATCCAGAGCTACGCCGAGGGCGAGCGCTGCGCCGTTGTCCGCGATTTCTGCGGCCATGGCATCGGGCGCATCTTTCACGATGCGCCGAATATCCTGCACTACGGCGAGCCCGGCACCGGCCCCGTGCTCAGGCCCGGCATGTTCTTCACGGTCGAGCCGATGATCAATCTTGGCGGCTGGCAGGTGAAGCTGCTCAAGGATGGCTGGACCGCGGTGACCAAGGACCGCTCGCTCTCCGCCCAATTCGAGCACACGATTGGCGTCACCGAGGACGGCCACGAGATCTTCACGCTCTCCCCTCTCGGGCTCACCAAGCCGCCCTACAACTGTTGAAAGTAACTCTTCGGTGGCGGACAAGCCCCATTTTCACGGTCATCGCGAACGATTGCGCAAGCGCTTCGACGAGGGCGGCGCGGACGCGCTCCCCGACTACGAGCTGCTGGAGTTGCTGCTCTGCCAGGCGCTGCCCAGGCGCGACGTCAAGCCGCTCGCCAAGCGGCTGATCGAGCGCTTCGGCACCATCGGCGGCGTGCTCGGCGCCGAGAAGGGCGCGTTGAAGGAGGTCGCCGGCGTCGGCGACGGCGTGGTCCACACGCTCAAGCTGGTCGAAGCGCTCGGCGTGCGCACGTTGCGCGAAGCGGTGATCGGCCGCCCCGTCATCGCCTCCTGGCAGGCGGTGCTGGACTACTGCACCGCGCGCCTTGGCCACAACAAGACCGAGCATTTCCGCGTGCTCTTCCTCGACAACCACAACGCGCTGATCGCCGACGAGGAGCAGCAGCACGGCACCGTCGATCACGTGGTGCTCTATCCGCGAGAGGTGATCAAGCGGGCGCTGGAGCACGGCGCGAGCGCCGTCGTCCTCGTGCACAACCACCCCTCGGGCAACCCCAGCCCGTCCCGCGCCGATATCGAACTCACGAAGGAGGTCGCCAAGGCCGGTGCCACGCTCGGCGTCACCGTGCACGATCACCTGGTGATCGGCCGCTCCCGTCACGTCTCCTTCAAGGAGGCGGGCCTGCTGACGGAGTAAGCGTGACTCAGGAATACGGCAGAGAATTCGTCTCGAGTGAGGGCGCGTCGTCTGTCAGGTTCAGTCGCTTGTCATCGCCGTGGGCCTGGCGGTAACGCAGTTCGGCGTATTCGCCATAGGTAATCGCCGGGTACTTCGGCGGCGTGCCGGCCTCGCGAAACGGCGGCAGACACTCGATCACGGTGTCGCGCGGCAGGTTGTGGAAGTAGGCAATCGACTGGCGTCGCGTCGACTGGCCTGGGTCAGTCGGCGGGTTCACGACGCGGTGCCGCGTCGAGACCCAGCAATCGTTGGTCCAACGCATCATCGCGTCGCCGATATTGACGACGAACGAGCCCAAGATGTGCGGAACGTCGGTCCAGTGGCCGGCACGCGTGCACACCTGCAACCCACCGGGCGCATCCTCCGTGCGCAGGATCGTCAGAACACCGTAGTCCGAGTGCGCACCGGCCCGAAGCTGCCCCGGTGCGGGCGGCGTCGACTGTTCCGGGTAGTCGATGACGCGCAGCGACGAAAGGTGGCCCTGAAACTTGTCATCGAAGTAATCGGCCTCAAGTCCGATTGCGGCGGCGAAGATGTTTCTCAGCGTTGCCGCGAGTTCCGACATTGCCTCGTAGTACGCCTGCCAGGCAGGCTCTAAATCAGGCGGGTTCGCCGGCCAGCCATCGCCCCAAAATCCCGGTCCGAAATCCAGGGTCTCCTTCAGATCGCCGATGGCCTCGTTTCCGAGCGTCGCAGCCAACGCTTCCTTGCCGAGCGGAAAGTGCATCAGCCCGCCCATGACCGAACCGGTCTCGCCGACGGCGCTCTTCTCCTCGGCAGGCAGGTCGAAGAAGGCCCGCGAGGCATCATAGATGCGCGCGACCAGCGCCTCGGGGACACCGTGGCCGGTGATCACGAAGAAGCCGATGTCCTCGCAGGCGGCCTGGACCTCGTCAACGACGCCCTCTTGCCCGGCAGTCTGCTCGGCCGTGAACGGGGCGATGTCGATGATCGGGACGGGACTCCGCCTGTCCCGCCCGAACTGCATCCGGACTACGAGCTCGTCCCGAACGCCTCGCGCAGCGCGGCGCAGGCGGTGGCGTGCGCCTCAACGGCCACGTCGAAGCGCCCGGTGGCGGTCCAGAAGCCGTGAATGTGGCCCTCGTAGTTGCGGTAGTCGGTGGGCACGCCCGCGGCCTTGAGCCTCTCGGCGTATTCGCGGCCGTCGTCGAAGAGCGGATCGTGGCTCGCGGTCATCACCATCGCCGGCGGCAATCCGCTCAGGTCGTCGGCGCGGATCGGCGCGGCCCGCACGTCCGAGCGCTCGGACTCGTCGTTGAAGTAGCAGTCGAAGAACCAGGTCATGGCCTCGGCGGTGAGCACGTAGCCATCCGCGAAGGTCTTGTAGGACGGGCGGCTCTCGTCGGTGTCGGTGACAGGATAGACCATGAGCTGGAAGACCAGCGGCGGCCCGCCTTCGGCCTTCGCCCGCTGCGCGGTGACGGCGGTAATGCAGCCGCCGGCGGAATCGCCGCCGATGGCGATGCGCGCCGGATCGCCGCCGATCTCGGCGCAGTTCTCCGCGACCCAGCAGAGCGACGCCCAGGCATCGTCCGTGGGCTTCGGGAACTTGTTCTCCGGCGCCTTGCAGTAGTTGACCCCCACCACGATGCAGCCCGCCCCCTCGCAGAGCGCGCGGCAGACGCCGTCGTGCGTGTCGATGCTGAGCACCACGTAGCCGCTGCCGTGGTAATTGACGTAGACGGGCAGCGGCGTGGCGGGGTCCGCCCCTTTGGGCCAGTAGAGGCGGATGCGGATCGGCCCGTTGGGGCCGGGAATGTCGCGGTCCTCGACCCGCCCCACGTCGATCCCCGGCGCTTGCAGGCCCATGACCAGATCGTTGAAGGCTTCGCGCACCTCGTCGAGCGGCCGTTCCGTGAGCGGCGGCACCTCTATCGCGTTGACCTCGTCGCAGAACTCCTGAACCTGCGGATGCAGAGCCATGCTCCCTCCTCGCGCGTCGCGCTGTCTCCCTGCCGCATCTTAGCGGCGGCTGCCCGATTGCGGAAACCGGTGCCGGAACCGATCCGGCACGCGCCATAGGACGCGCCGGGTCGTCAACCGCAGGGGGGCCGCCCGCGCGTCATTCCAGCCTCACCACCGTGCCGCTGGTCGCCGATTCATGCGCCGCGAGCACGGTCCGCACGACCTCCATCGCTTCCTCCGGCGTGATCAGCGCCGGGCGCGTGCCCTCGCGGACGCAGCGCGCGAAGTAGGACCATTCCTCGTGCAATGCACCGCCCGTGATGCCGTGCAGCTCCGGCCAATAGGTCGTGTCCGGGCTCCTAAAGCCCTCCTTGGTGCAGATGCCGATGTTGGGGAAGGTGTCCTGGATGTGGATGAAGCCCTCGGTGCCGATCACCGACATGCGCTCGTCGAGCTCGAAGGGCGAGCCGTCCGGCATGCACCAGGCGCCCTCGTAGAGCGCGCTTGCGCCGTTGTCGAAGCGGTACATGAGCTGGGCCACGTCGTCATACTTGCAGCCAAGCGAGTTGACGGTCTGCGCGAAGGTGCTCACGACCCTGGCACCGGTCAACCAGAGCATCATGTCGGTATCGTGGGAGCAGGTGTGCAGAATGGGGCCGATCGTCTCAAGCTGATCGATCACCCACCGCGCCGGCACGTTGCGCCGGGCGTTGATCGCGACCACCTTGCCGATCCGGCCCGCGTCGATCTCGCGCTTGGCGGCGATATAGCGCGGGTTGAAGCGGCAGATATGGCCCACCATGAGGATGGCGTCGCCGTCGCGCGCGGCATCGCACATGCGCTGGCAGTCCTCCACCGTCGATGCCATGGGCTTCTCGACCAGGACATGCTTGCCGGCCGCGAGCCCGGCGAGGGTCGGGGTGGCGTGGTGGTCCCAGGGTGTGACGACGGC
Organism: Alphaproteobacteria bacterium; assembly: GCA_022826345.1. The sequence continues at coordinate 7,517 of JAJDVB010000186.1, read as the reverse complement.
AAGGACGTCGATTGCCGGGTCCTCGACAAGCACCCGGTAGTCGGTGCAGGTGCGGGCGACACCGTGCTCGCGCGCCATCTCGGCCAGGCGTTCTTCCGAGTTGTCGCAAAGCGCAGCGAGCTCAAGCTGCGGATGGTCGGCGATCGCCCGGCAATGCACTGTCCCGAACCAGCCGACCCCGATGACTCCGACACGTAGCCGCTCCATTGATCCCGTTCCGTCCTTTGGCGATCGATCTGCTAACGTCGAAGCCTGCGGCGGAATGTTCCACGTGAGCCTCGGTTTGCGGAAGGACGCTGGCCCGTACTTCTCACCAGGGTCATGGTCTGCGCGGCGCTGTCCGGCCCACAGGGTAGGGAAGCTGCGTAGCGCGATGTGGGGCATCGGGCAAGCAGCTTGACGCACACTGTGGGCCGGAGAGTGCCGCCCTTCGGGTCGCGCCCAGGCGCCCGCCCGCGTCGCGCGGGTACGCGCGCCTTCGGCGCGACGCGGGTCTCAACCGTATTCCCTGATACGCTTTTCGGCCCGCTCCCGGCGGATCGAACGCTTGGGTGCGACGCGAGGCCGCGACCGTGGTGCGAAATGCGGGCTGGCGTTGGCGGCGGGCTGGACCGGCCGCACGCGACCCCTTAGCCTCAGCCCATGCGGAAGATTCTCGTCACCGGCGCGCTCGGGCAGATCGGCGCCGAGCTGGTGCCGGAGCTCAGGGAGCGCCACGGGGCGGACAACGTCATCGCCTCGGGCTGGCGGCGCCGGGACGTGGCATCGGTCGTCGAAGGCGGGCCATTCGAGATCGTCGACTGCACCAAGCCCGGCGACATCGCCGTCGTGGTCGAGAAGTACGAGATCGGCACCATCTATCACATGCCGGCGTTCCTCTCGGTGCTGGGCGAGGAGAAGCCGGAGGAGGCCTGGGCGCTCAACCTCGGCGGCTACGCCAACGCGCTGGAGGTGGCGCGCCGGAACGGGTGCGCGGTGTTCTTCCCGAGCTCCATCGGCGCATTCGGGCCGAGCACGCCGCTGCAGAACACACCGCAGGACACGATCCAGCGGCCGAACACCATCTATGGGGTCTCCAAGGTCGCGGGCGAGCTGCTTGGCGACTACTACCACGCGCGCTTCGGGCTCGACACGCGGGGGCTCAGGCTGCCGGGCCTGATCTCGCATGTGGCGCTGCCGGGCGGCGGCACCACGGACTATGCGGTGCACATCTTCTACGAGGCGCTACGCGAGGGCCGGTTCACCTGCTTCCTGCGCCCCGATTCCCGCCTCGACATGATGTACATGCCGGACGCCGTGGCCGCGATCATCGACCTGATGGAGGCCGATCCGAGCCGGCTCTGCCACCGCAACGCCTTCAACGTGACCGCCATGAGCTTCACGCCAGAGGAGCTTGCCGCCGAGATCCGCAAGCATGTCCCCGGCTTCACGATCGACTACGAGGTCGACCCGCTGAAACAGGCCATCGCCGATTCCTGGCCGGATTCGATGGACGACAGCGCCGCCCGCGTCGAGTGGGACTGGGCGCCGCGCTACGACCTAGCCGCCACGACGGCGGAGATGATCGGGACGCTCAGGCGGAAGCAGGACCTCGCCTGACGCCGGCGGGCGCGACCGATGGGGGCGCTCGGGAGGAAGCGGTGCCTCTCCGGAGGCCGCTACGCGAGACCGCGACTGTTGCCCATAAACCCAGCTTCGCACCGGGCCCACGTCGAGGTGGACGAAGCCGGATGCCGGGTAGAGGCCGGCGCCGCCCCGCCGCATGTCCACCGCCGCGCGCCACACCGCCTCGGCGGCGAGGCCGGGCACCCTGATGTCCGCCGCCATGCCGATCGTGTGCAACGAGCTGCGGGCGACGCCTGCGGAGTTCGCGCGGAGCCACGCGTTCGTCCTCTCCGAGCGGTAGCCCGAGACGAGGTCGATGCGCGCCGGCCGGCCGAGCGACTTCCACAGGAAGAAGAGCTGATCGAGCACGCCGTAGAAGACCGGCGCGACCTCGCCGTTGCGCCGGTCGCGGAACAAATAGCTGTATGCATCGAGCATGGGCCGGTCGTAGGTGCCGTCGCGCCAGTAGACCAGATCGCGCCGCTCCCCGGTCCACACGTTGCGCAGCGGCACCCGGCGCTCGGCGTCTTCCAGATAGGTTCGGGCAGCGGCAGCGCCGGGAGAGACCACCAGCCCGAACACGGCCGCCGCTCCGGCCGCACAGAAAGCTCGGCGGTCGGGGCCCCTGCCCCGCGTCCCTCCCCGATCGCGCATGGCTCACCCTAGCACGGACAGTCCGGCACCGCCCGCGGCGACCAGAATGCGCGTCGGCCGCGCCTCAAAGATCGCTGGCGCTTCACGCGGGGCGCGCCTTGCCGGCTCAGCACCCCATCGGCGATACTGCCGGCCTTCCGCCGCAATTCCGCGACCATTCCGCCGACCGAAGGGACATCGCACCATGAGCACTGCCGCCGCCGAGATCGTGAAGGGCGTCTTCCTCCAGGACCCGACGCTGTTTCGCCAGCAATGCTACGTGGACGGCCAGTGGCTCGACGCGAAATCGGGGCGGACCACCGACGTGGTGAACCCGGCGGACGGCCATGTGATCGGCACCGTGCCCGCGTTCTCCGCCACCGAGACCCGCGCAGCCATCGAGGCGGCGAACCGGGCCTTCCCCGCCTGGCGCGCCAAGACCGCCAAGGAGCGCGCTCAGATCCTCCGCAAGTGGTACGACCTGATGATGGCGAACCAGGAGGATCTCGCCATCATCATGACCGCGGAGCAGGGCAAGCCCATGGCGGAATCGCGGGGCGAGATCGGCTACGGCGGCTCCTTCATCGAGTGGTTCGCGGAGGAAGGCAAGCGCGCCTACGGCGACGTGATTCCGCAGCACCTGAACGACCGGCGGATCGTGGTCACGAAGGAACCAGTGGGTGTGGTCGGCATGATCACGCCGTGGAACTTCCCGAACGCCATGATTACCCGCAAGGCGGGGCCCGCGCTCGCGGCCGGCTGTACTGTGGTCTCGCGGCCGGCGACGGCGACGCCGTTCTCCGCGCTCGCGCTCTGCGAGCTTGCCGAGCGTGCCGGCATCCCGCGCGGCGTCTTCAACGTGATCACAGGCCCCTCTGGCGATGTCGGCGGCGAGATGACCGCCAACCCCATCGTGCGCAAGCTCTCGTTCACGGGCTCGACAGAGGTGGGCAAGGTCCTGCTCGAGCAGTGCGCGAGCACGGTCAAGAAGGTCTCGATGGAGCTTGGCGGCAACGCGCCCTTCATCGTCTTCGACGACGCCGACATGGATTCGGCCGTGAGTGGCGCCATCGCGTCCAAGTACCGCAACACGGGCCAGACCTGCGTCTGCGCCAACCGCTTCCTGGTGCAGGGCGGCGTCTACGACACCTTCGCCGAGCGTTTGGCCGAGGCGTCTTCCCAGCTCGTCGTGGGCCCCGGCCTCGAAGGCGAGACCCAGCAGGGGCCGCTGATCGACGAGGACGCGGTCGCCAAGGTCGAGGAGCACATCCAGGATGCGGTGGACAAGGGGGCCGAGGTGATCCAGGGCGGCAAGCGCCACCCCCTCGGCGGCAACTTCTTCGAGCCCACCGTGATCGCCAACGTGAACACGCAGATGAAGGTCGCGCGCGAGGAGACCTTCGGCCCGCTCGCGCCGATCTTCCGCTTCGAGACCGACGACGAGGCGGTGCAGCTTGCCAACGACACCGAGTTCGGCCTCGCGGCCTACTTCTACAGCCGCGACATCGGGCGCATCTGGCGGGTGGCGGAGCAGCTCGAATACGGCATCGTCGGCATCAACACCGGGATCATCTCGACCGAGGTGGCGCCCTTCGGCGGCATGAAGGAATCCGGCATCGGCCGCGAGGGCTCACACTACGGCCTCGATGAGTTCCTCGAGGTCAAGTACATGTGCATGGGCGACATCGACAAGTAGCAGATTGCGAAACCGCCCTCTCGCTTGAGCCCCCTGGACAGGCCGCTAAGCGCGCCTTTCGCAACCGGCAGCGGGGAGAGAGCGTGAGCGCCTTGACGGGTCCGGAACGGCCTCCGGCGGGCGGGGGCAAGGCGCGCAAGCTGGTGCTCCTGCTGCATGGCCTCGGCGCGGACGGCAACGACCTGATCGGCCTCGCCGAGCCCTGGGGGCGGCTCGTGCCGCACGCCTGCTTCGCCGCGCCGGACGCGCCGGAGCCCTGCGACATGGCGCCCATGGGCCGGCAATGGTTCAGCCTGAGCGACCGCTCGCCCGAGCGCGTGGCCGACGGAGTCGCCAGTGCGGCGGACGCGATCAACGCCGATATCGACGCCAGGCTCCAGGCACTCGGGCTCGATGAGCAGGACCTCGCACTGGTGGGCTTCAGCCAGGGCACGATGATGTCGCTCCACGTCGCCTATCGCCGCGCCGCGCCCTGCGCCGGCGTGCTCGGCTTCTCGGGGCGACTGGTGGGTGGCGAGCACCTGAAGGGCGAGCTTCGCGCCCGGCCGCCGGCCCTGCTGATTCACGGCGATGCGGACGATCTCGTGCCGGTGGGCGCGCTCTTCGAGGCGGCGGTCACGCTCGGGGCCTGCGAGGTGCCGGTGCAATGGCACGTGAGCCGGGGGATCGGCCACGGCATCGCGCCGGACGGGCTTGAGTTCGGCGGCCGCTTCCTGCGCGACGTGTTAGGAGGGGGCTGAACGCGACACAACCAGAGCACAATCCGATCTTGCCAGATCACTGCAGCTCGAACGGTTCCCACCTCCCCCTGTCCCCCTCCCAACTTATTCATTTCCCTCAATCGCCGGTCGCGCGCTCCGGGCCTGACGGCCCGGTTGCCGCGCGGTTGACCCGCTTGGCGCGCCGTGAAAGTGTCTCGGCCGTCCGAGACACGCTGGGAGGCAGGGAGAGATGAGCGGCAAGTGGCTCCCGTTTGAGCTCGCCTGGTACGACACGCGAATTTTCAACTGCTCCTTCTGCGGCATCATGATGGCGCGGGAATACTGGGTGGACGATGAGTTCCCCGGCGAGATGTTCTGCGAGGACAAGTGCGCCGACGTGAAGCGGCGCGTGCGCGCCGAGTTCGCCGAGGCGAAGGCGGCAGGCCGCGTTGAAGAGGCGCGCCACGGCGGGGAGACAGGCGATGTATAGGGTCGGCATCGACACCGGCGGCACGTTCACGGACCTGGTCGCGCTGGACGACGCGAGCGGCCACATCCGCACCGTCAAGGTCCCCTCCACGCCGCAGCAGCCCGCCGCCGCGCCGCTCAACGCGATCGGCCAGAGCCAGCTCACGCCGGACGAGATCGGCCGCATCGTGCTCGGCACCACCATCGCCACCAACGCGCGCCTGCAGAAGAAGGGCGCGACCGTGCTCTACGTCGGCACCGACGGCGTGCAGGACGTGCCCATCATCGGGCTGATCGCGCGCAAGGAGGCCTACAACCCGGCCTGGGAGAAGCCGTCGGCCGGCGTCCTGCGCCGCCATGTCTTCGGCATCAAGGAGCGCGTCGATCACAAGGGCAACATCCTGATCCCGCTGGAAAAGCCCGAGCTGGAGCGGCTCGGCAACTGGATCGACGAGTGGCGCAAGAGCGACCCGGCGCAGGAGTGGGCGGTCGCGGTCAACCTGCTCTTCTCCTACGTGGACCCCAGCCATGAGGAGGCCATCGGCGCCTACCTCGCCGAGCGCTTCTCCGACCTGCCGGTCTCGCTCTCCAGCGATGTCTGCCCGATCTGGCGCGAGTATCAACGCAGCGCCACCGTCATCACCGACGCGTTCATCAAACGCATCATCGACCGCTTCGTGGGCCAGGTCTCGGCCGACCTGCAGGAAGCGGGGATCGAGGCGCCGCTCTCGCTGATGAAGTCGAACGGCGGCCACCTGCAGGCGGAATCCGCCGGCGATGCGCCGGTCCAGCTGCTGCTCTCCGGCCTCGCCGGCGGGGTCATCGCCGGCGCCCGCTTCGCCCGCGATCACGCCGATGGCAACGGCGTCACCCTCGACATGGGCGGCACGAGCTGCGACGTCGGCCTCGTCACCGACGGCGCCTTCGGCTCCACCACCGAGTACGAGGTGGAATGGGGCGTGCCGGTGAGCGCGCTCTTCATCGACTACACCACCATTGGCGCGGGCGGCGGCTCCATCGCCTATATCGATGTGGGCGGCCTGCTTCGCGTGGGGCCGCGCAGCGCCGGCGCCGACCCCGGCCCCGCCTGCTACGGCCAGGGCGGGACCGAGCCGACGGTGACCGACGCCAACGTGGTGCTGGGCCGGCTCGACCCCGACTACTTCCTGGGCGGCGAGATGACGCTGGACGCGGCCAAGGCGCACGAGGCCGTCGCCGGGCTCGGCCAGAAACTCGGGCTGACGGCGGTAGAGACCGCACGCGCGATCCTGGAGACCGCGGCCGAGAACATGGCGGACGCGATCCGCCTGATGACGGTCGAGCGCGGCATCGACCACCGCGACTACGCGCTGATTGCTTTCGGCGGCGCCGGCCCGCTCCATGCCGTGGATGTCGCGGCGCCGCTGGAGATGAAGAAGGTCGTCGTGCCGCCCCATCCGGGGCTTTGCTCGGCGCTCGGCACGCTGCTGACCGACCTCCGCGTCGACCGCGCGCGCACGGTCAACCATCGCTCGGACACGGTGGACCTGCCGACCCTCAACGCCCAGCTGCAGGCGCTCGCCCCCGAGGCGGTGGAAGAGCTCAGGCGCGACGGGCTGGAGGGTGAGGCACGCGTCACCGGCTATATCAGCATGCGCTACATGGGCCAGAACTTCGGCGAGCTGGTGCAGCTCGACACGCTGGAGCTCGATGAAGACGGCTTCGCGCGGGCGCTGGAAGGGCTGCACAGCCAGCACGAGGAGCTCTACGGCTACGCGCTTCGCGACAAGGTGGCCGAGATGACCGAGGTGCGGGTGATCGCCGTCGGCGAGGAGCGCACCGATGCGACGCTCAGCGCGCCCGCCACGGGCTCGGGCCAGGCCCACGCCCATCGCGAGGTCTACTTCGACGGCGACACTCCGCTGGAGACGCCGATCTACCGCCGCGCGGAGCTTCCCGCAGGCTCCGTGGTCTCAGGCCCCGCGATCATCGACGAGATGGATTCCACCACCCTCGTGCCGCCGCAGAGCGAGGTGGAGATCGGCGCCGACGGCAGCCTGATCGTGAGCCTGCCGAGAGCGGCGAGCGCCGCGGTCGGCACCGGGCGGCTCGCGCCGGAGAAAGACCCGGTCACGCTCACCGTGGTCAACAACGCGCTCGGCAACATCTGCAACGAGATGGAAAGCGCCATGGTGCGTACCGCGTATTCGCCGATCTTCAGCGAATCGCGGGACTTCTCCTGCTGCCTGTTCGACCGTCACCTGCGCATGGTGGGCCAGGCGGAGATGAACCCGGCGATCATCTGCGCCGGCCTGCACACGGTGCCGCTCTGCGTGAAGGAGATGGAGGAGCCGATCGAGCCCGGCGACGTGATCGTCCACAACGATCCCTACCGCGGCCAGTGCCACATGCCGGAGCACCTGCTGATGAAGCCG
>JAJDVB010000024.1 GCA_022826345.1 Alphaproteobacteria bacterium | reverse complement strand
GCTATGACAGGTATTCCCAACGGGCCCTGCCGCAGAAAGACATCTGGCTCCGGCCCCTCCGAAAAGACTGGAAACGAGCACTCAACCGATGACATCTCGATCCTCATCGCGCACCATCACCCGGTGACCGAAGGGATTCCGGGCATTGGATCATGTGGCTGTCGATTTGTCAACACACTGCCCAACACGCGAAAGGCACTGAATGTCGTCTCATGTCGTCTAGCGAAGGGGAAAAGCTTCGCAGAATTCCGGCAAACCATTGCCAAAGCTCATATAATGTCCTTCGATGTCCTCTCACATACACTTAAAGATACATTTGCTCGTAAGTCTACGCGCCATTCGGTGCGGCGCGCAGTCGCGCGCTCCGGGCCGCTACGCGGCCCGGCCCCTCAGGCGCCGACCAAGGGCCCAGGACCGGTGCTTGGACCGATGGCTGCGGGGACTATAGTGTTCCGGACTGCGAAAACTCTGAGTTCTTGGCGATGAGCACCCCTCTCTACGTCCCGCTCGATGACCGCGGCGTGGTCTCTGTGGACGGCCCGGAGGCCAGTCCCTTCCTCCAGGGGCTGATCTCCAACGACATCGAGCGCGTGTCCGATACGCACAGCATCTATGCGGCGCTACTGACGCCCCAGGGCAAGTTTCTGCACGATTTCTTCGTGCTGCGGCGGGGGAAAGGCTACCTGCTCGACTGTGAGGGGCCGCGCGTCGGCGATCTCGGGGGGCGCCTGGTGGCCTACAGGCTGCGCGCCGACATCGAGCTCGCCGACGCGACCGAGGATTTTCGGGTGGTGGCGCTCTTCGGCGGCGAGGGCGCCGACGGCGCGTTCGACCTGGCGCCCGGCGAAGGCAGCACGGCGCCCTGCGAAGGCGGCACCGTCATGCGCGATCCCAGAAACGCGGCGCTCGGGCTTCGCGCGGTGTTGCCGCGTGGCGCGGACCTCGCGTTCCTGGAGCGGGCGGGCTTCGCCAAGGGCCACGTGGTCGACTACGAGCGTCACCGCATCGCCCACGGCGCGCCCGACGGCAGCCGCGACATGGAGGTGGGCCGCGCGACGCTGATGGAGTGCGGCTTCGAGGCGCTCAACGGTGTCGACTTCGAGAAGGGCTGCTACGTCGGCCAGGAGCTCACGGCACGCACCAAGCATCGCGGCCTGGTGCGCCGGCAGCTCGCGCCGGTTGCGCTGGAAGGGCCGCTGCCGCCAGCCGGCACGCCGATCATGGCGGGCGAGCGAGAGGTGGGCGAGATTCGCTCAGGGCTTGACGCCGCCGCGCTGGCGGTTTTGCGGCTGGAGCGAATCGCCGCGGCTGCCGAGGCGGGAGAACCGCTCACGGCAGGCGAGGCGCGGGTTATCCCTCCCGATCTTCCTTGAGCGCGTCCGCAGCCCCTTCCCGCGCGATGGCGGCCTGGGCTGCGGCGAGGCGCGCCACCGGCACGCGGTAGGGCGAGCAGGAGACGTAGTCCAGGCCGACGTCTTCGAAGAAGGCGATGGAGTCCGGGTCGCCACCGTGCTCGCCGCAGATGCCGAGCTTGAGGTCCGCGCGAGTCGCCCGGCCCCGCTCTGCGGCAACGCGCACCAGTTCGCCCACGCCGTCGGGGTCGATGGTGACGAAGGGATCGCGCGGCAGGACGCCTGCCCGCTCGTAGTCGCCGACGAAGCTCGCCGCATCGTCGCGCGAGATGCCGTAGGTCGTCTGGGTCAGGTCGTTGGTGCCGAAGCTGAAGAACGACGCGCTCTCGGCGATCTCGGCGGCACGCAGCGCCGCGCGCGGCAGCTCGATCATGGTGCCGATGGAATAAGCGATTGCGGCGCCGGTCTCCTGCTCCACGGCTTCGTGGACGCGCTCGATGGCGGCCTTCAGGATGTCGAGCTCGCGCCTGGTCGCCACCAGGGGGATCATGATTTCGAGCTCGACCGGGCGCGCGCCTCGGGCCTCGGCCGCTGCTTCGAAGATTGCGCGCGCCTGCATCTCATAGATCTCGGGGTAGGAGATGCCGAGGCGGCAGCCGCGATGCCCCAGCATCGGGTTGGTCTCGTGAAGCTGCGCGATGCGCGCGCGCAGGGCCTCGAACGTGACCCCGGCGGCCTGGGCGACGCCCGCGATCTCGGCATCGGTGCGGGGCAGGAACTCGTGCAGCGGTGGGTCGAGCAGGCGGATCGTCACGGGCAAGCCCGCCATGAGGCGGAAGAGCGCGGCGAAATCGCTGCGCTGCGCCGGCAGCAGCTTGGCAAGCGCGGCGCGGCGGCCGTCCGCGTCCTCGGCCACGATCATCTCGCGCACCGCGACGATACGCTCGTCGTCGAAGAACATGTGCTCGGTGCGGCAGAGGCCGATCCCCTCGGCGCCGAAGCGGAGCGCCGTCTCGGCATCCTCGGTCGTCTCGGCGTTGGCGCGGATGCGCAGGCGCCGGGCGTTGTCGGCCCAGCCCATAAGGGTCGCGAAGTCGTCTGAAAGCGCGGGCTCGATGGTGGGCACCGCGCCCTCCAGCAGCTCGCCTCTGGTGCCGTCGATGGTGACGACATCGCCCGCCGCGATGATGGCGTCGCCGGCCCGGCACTCCCGCGCCGCCTCGTCGATGCGAAGCTCGCCAGCGCCGGTGATGCAAGGGCGCCCCATGCCGCGGGCGACGACGGCGGCGTGGCTGGTCATGCCGCCCCGGCTGGTGACGATCCCGCGTGCCGCGTGCATGCCGTGGATGTCCTCGGGGCTGGTTTCGGTTCGCAGCAAAATCACCGCCTCGCCACGCGCGGCGCGGTCCTCGGCCTCGTCGGCGTCAAAGACGACCTTGCCGCAGGCGGCGCCCGGCGATGCCGGCAGGCCGCGCGCCAGCACCCGGCGCGGCGCGTCGGGGTCGAGGGTGGGATGGAGCAGCTGCTCAAGCGCCAGCGGGTCCACCCGCGCGAGCGCCTCCGCCTCGCTCACCCGGCCCGCGCCTGCCATGTCGACGGCGATCTTGAGCGCTGCCTTGGCGGTGCGCTTGCCGGCGCGGGTCTGGAGGATCCAGAGGGTGCCCTGCTGCACCGTGAACTCGACGTCCTGCATGTCGCGGTAGTGGCCTTCGAGACGGCCGAGCGCCGCATTGAGCGCGGCGAAGGCCTCGGGCATGGCCCGCTCCATGGAGGGGCCGTCAGTGCCGCTCGCCTGGCGCGCAGCCTCGCTCACGGCGCGGGGCGTGCGGATGCCGGCCACCACGTCCTCGCCCTGCGCGTTGACCAGATACTCGCCGTAGAGCGCCGCATCGCCGGTGGAGGGATTGCGGGTGAAGGCGACACCGGTGGCGCAGTCCTCCCCCATGTTGCCGAAGACCATGGCCTGCACGGTGACCGCCGTGCCCCACTCGGCCGGGATGCCGTGCAGCCTGCGGTAGGTGACGGCCCGCGCGTTCATCCACGAATCGAGGACGGCGCTGATGGCGCCCCTGAGCTGCTCCCTGGGCGCTTGCGGGAAATCGCTGCCGGTCTCGGCCCGGACCAGCGCCTTGTAGTCCTCGATCAGCCGGGACCAGTCGTCCGCCTCCATGTCGGTGTCGAGGCGGTAGCCGTGCGCTTCCTTCTCGCGCTCCAGCAGCTCCTCGAAGGCGCGGTGCGGGACGCCGAGGACGACATCGCCGTACATCTGGATGAGCCGGCGGTAGCTGTCGTAGGCGAAGCGGGCATCGCCGCTCGCCCGCGCGAGGCCGCCCGCCGTCTCGTCGTTGAGGCCGAGGTTGAGGACGGTGTCCATCATGCCGGGCATGGACGCGCGGGCGCCGGAGCGGACGGAGACCAGCAGCGTGCGGTCAGGGTCGCCGAAGCCCGCGCCCGCGATCCGCTCGATATGGGCGAGGCCGGCCTCGATCTCCGCATCGAGACCAGAAGGCAGCGCGCGCGCTTGCGCGTAATAGGCGTTGCAGAGCGCAGTCGTGATGGTGAAGCCGGGCGGAACGGGGAGGCCGATCGCGGCCATCTCGGCGAGGTTGGCACCCTTGCCGCCGAGTAGCGCGCGCATGCCGGCGTCGCCGTCCGCCTCCCCCCCGCCGAAGCGGTAGACCCACTCGGCCACCGCTCAGCCCTCTGTCCCGAACGTGCCTGTCCGTAGAGTTACACCTCCATCGTCATGGCCGGGCTCGACCCGGCCATCCACGTCGCGCACGCTCAGAGAATCTTGCGTGCGGATTCCAGCCGCCACCCTCCGACGGACGTGGCCGAAATGGATGCCCGGATCAAGTCCGGGCATGACGAGAAGGGGGGCGTCGGAAGCAGTCTGTTTCCGGGCCACGACTCAGCCCTCGATCTTCGAGAAGTCGGCGACCATGTCCAACGTGCTGCGGATTCGGGAAAGCATCAGTAGGCGGTTACGGCGGAGCTCGGCGTCCTCGCAGTTGACCGTAACATGATCGAAGAAGGCGTCCACCGGCTCGCGAAGCGTCGCCATCGCCTTCATAGCCTCTCCGAATTCTTCCTGCTTGAGCGCGTCGACAGCGCGCCGATTGGCCGCGTCAATGCGTTCGTAGAGGTTTTCCTCTTCCGCTTGATCGAAGAGCCTCTTGTCGGGTTCACCCGCATACTGGGTGTTGTCCTTCTTCTCCTCGATGCGCAGGATGTTGGCGGCACGGCGATAGGCAACGAGCAGATTGGCGCCGTCGTCCTCTTCGAGAAAGATCGCGAGCGCATGGAGACGGTTTAGCAAGCGCACCAAATCGTCTTCGTCGCCTGCCCCCAGCACGCCACTGATGAGGTCGTGGCGCCGGCCCTCCTCGCGTAGAAGCACTTTGAGCCGGTCGGCGAAGAAGTGGAGCAGTTCGTCGCGGGTGGCTTCGGCCCCCGGCTTCGGCGGCAGCACATCTCCGTAACCGTCAATCGCGGCATCGATCGCGTCGCCAAGAGGCAGTCGCAGCGGCGACCCGTGCTCAAGAAGTATTTTGTATTCAAGGATTAGTCGGATTACACCGATTGCGGCTCGGCGTAGCGCGAAAGGGTCCTTGGAGCCGGTCGGTCGCTCGTCGATGGCGAAGAAGCCGGCGAGGGTGTCGAGCTTGTCCGCAAGCGCCACGGCCACACTCACTGACGGCTCCGGACAGAGATCATTCGGCCCCTGGGGCGCGTAATGCGTGGCGATTGCGGCGCAGATTGTTGGTTGTTCGTCGCTTGCCTTCGCGTAGAGACCGCCCATGTAACCCTGCAAATCTGGGAACTCGCCTACCATCTCGGTGACGAGATCAGCCTTGCATAGGAGTCCGGCACGCGCCGCATCGTCAGGTTCGGCTTCCTCGATCCACTGGCAAAGCACGCGCGCCAGTTTCTCGATGCGCTTGGCTTTCTCGTACATGGAGCCGAGGCGGGCGTGGAAGACCACGCCTTTCAGCCCGTCCATGTGTTTCTCCAAACTCTGGGACTTGTCCTGCTCCCAGAAAAATCGAGCATCGGCGAGACGCGCGCGCAGCACCCGCTCGTTGCCGGCGACGACGGCGGCATTCCCATCTGCGGTATGGGTATCGGCAACCATGACAAAACGAGGGGGCGGCCGGTCGCCACCTCCTATTACGCCGAAATAGCGTTGATGGGTTCGCATTGCAGAACGCAGCACCTCAGTCGGCAGGTCGGCAGTAAAGTCCTTGTCGATGCTACCCACTAGGACCACCGGCCATTCGACGAGGCCAGCGTTCTCTCCCACTAGCCATCTGTCCGCCGAGATCAAGAAGCCCTCGCGCCGCGCCAGTACTCGGGCGTCATCCTCGATTTTCCGTGCCCGCTGCTCCGGGTCGAGCATGACTTTGGCGTCTTCGAGAGTGGTGGCGTAGTCGCTAGTAGCGGCGATGGCGAGTGGACCAGATGAGAGGAAGGGGTGGCCGAGGGTTGAGCGTCCGCTCTCGACCGTGCCGAAGCGGAACGGCACCACTTCATCGTCCAGCAGGCAGAGGATGGAGCGGATGGGGCGTACCCAGCGCACGCCGCTCTCGTCCCAGCGCATGGACTTGGGCCAGGAGACCGCGGCCAGCGCCTCGGGCAGCAGATCGGCGAGAAGGTCGGGTATGGGGCGGCCCTTCTCCTGCTTCACGGCGAACCAGACCGGGCCCTTGGGGGTCTCCCGCTGCTCGCAGTCTTCGAGCGTGAGGCCGGTGGACTTGAGGAACCCGGCGATCGCCTTCTCGGGCGCATCGACGCGCGGCCCCTTGCGCTCCACCGTGATGTCCGGCTGCTCCGCCGGCAGGCCCGGTACGATCAGGGCCAGGCGGCGGGGCGTGGCGAAGGACTTCACGGTCTCGGCTTTGAATTCGAGCCGGGCTTCTTCGAGCCGAGAGCAGACCTGCTTCTCTAGCTCCTGTGCCCCGCCCGCCTGCATGCGCGCCGGGATTTCCTCGGACAGCACCTCCAGCAGAAGGTCAGGCATGGCCCGCGCTCACTTCTCCACCCCCGCCAGCCAGGCTTCGCAGCAGGCCTTGGCGAGGGCGCGGACGCGGCCGATGTAGGCGGCGCGTTCGACCACGCTGATCGCGCCGCGCGCGTCCAGCAGGTTGAAGAGGTGGCTCGCCTTCATGCACTGGTCGTAGGCCGGCAGCGCCAGCGGCTTCTCACCCCCGAGCAGGGCGGTGCACTCGGCCTCCGCGTCCTCGAAGTGGCGGCGCAGGCGGTCGACATCGGCGTGCTCGAAGTTGAAGGCCGAGAACTCGCGCTCGGCGCGCAAGAACACGTCGCCGTAGACCGTGCCGTGGCCGTCCCAATCGAGGTCGTAGACGTTGTCGACCCCTTGCACGTACATGGCGAGGCGCTCCATGCCGTAGGTGAGCTCGACCGGGACGGGATCGCAGTCGATGCCCCCCACCTGCTGGAAGTAGGTGACTTGGGTCACCTCCAAGCCGTCGCACCAGACCTCCCAGCCGAGGCCCCCGCCGCCGAGCGTGGGGCTCTCCCAATCGTCCTCGACGAAGCGGATGTCGTGGGCCTTCACGTTGATGCCGAGCGCCCCGAGGCTGTCGAGATACTGGTCCTGTACGTCGTCCGGCGATGGCTTCAGGATCACCTGGAACTGGTAGTAGTGCTGGAGCCGGTTGGGGTTCTCACCGTAGCGGCCATCGCCAGGCCGGCGGGAGGGCTGCACGTAGGCCGCGCGCCAGGGCTCAGGCCCCAGGCTGCGCAGCGTGGTCGCGGGATGGAAGGTGCCGGCGCCGACCTCCATGTCGTAGGGCTGCAGGATGACGCAGCCGCGCTTCGCCCAATAGGCCTGCAGGCCAAGGATGAGCGACTGGAACGACCGGTCGCGACTGTTGGCGTCCATCGAAGGCCAGCGATTCGGATGAAAGGGCGGGCGGACAATGCCCCCCGCTCAGGCAACGGTCAACCGCGCGGATGCCCCGCAGTTGCCGCGGGAGCGTGCGTTAGCGGCTGTTGTCGTCGATGTTCTGGTGCTCCTCGTGCTCGAGCGGCTCCGCGGCCCTGGCCTTGGCGCGCACCCGGCCGATTGCCTTGAAGCCGAACCAGACGGCCGCAATCAGCACCACGAGGATAAGCAGCTTCATCGGGCTGAACATGTCTCACGCTCCCGTCACACGACGCGCCGCGCAGCTCGGGCCGCCGGAACGCCGTCCTGTTTGACGGTCACTCTGAAGCCCCCGCGCGGGCAGGTCAAGCATTGTCTCGGACCTTGTCGGCCTGCGTTGTAAGTTAGCGGCGGCGTTCACTGCCCAACGACATATGATCCCACCCCAGCCGCATTCCCTTTCCGCAAGGCAAACATACCGATCCATGGACACCCTAAACACGACAATGCACCCCGACGACGCGGCCGAATGGCGCGCTCGCAACGTGCCGGTCTTCAACGAGAACCGCTTCAAGCTCGGCGTCTTCGGGCAGAACTGCTCCAACGGCTGCACCATCACGCACGCCGAGACGACCTTCGAGCCCACCTACGAGCACAGCGTGAAGATCAGCCAGCTTGCCGACCGCCTTGGCTTCGAGTTGCTGGTGCCGGTGGGGCGCTGGCGGCACTTCGGCGGAACCACGCAGTTCAACGGCAACAATCTGGAGGTCTACACCTGGGCCGCCGCGATGGCCTGCCACACGACCGACATCATGGTCTTTGCCACGTCCCACGTGCCGACGGTACACCCCATCTTCGCCGCCAAGCAGGCGGCGACCATCGACAACATTTCGAGCGGGCGCTTCGGCCTCAACGTCGTTTGCGGCTGGTTCAAGCCGGAGATCGAGATGTTCGGCATGGATCAGTTGGAGCACGACGAGCGCTACGTCATGGCGGACGAGTGGCTCTCCATCGTGAAGCGGCTCTGGGCCGAGGACGACTTCGACCACGAGGGCGCGTACTACAGGGTCAACCAGGGCTTTCTGGCGCCGAAGCCGCTTCAGCAGCCCCATCCGGTGGTAATCAACGCGGGCTCGTCGCCTGCCGGCCGCGAGTTCTCCGCCAAGCTCGCCGATTTCAACTTCCTCTCGATCACGACGATGGAGAAGGCGGAGGAAATCGTGAAGGACATTCACGCCCGCGCCGCAAGGCACGGCCGCCGCTGCGGCGTGATGAGCTACGGTCTAGTGTGTTGCCGCGATACCGAGGTCGAGGCGCAGGCGCTCTACCGGCGCATCGTGGACGAAGGCGACTGGGGCGCCACCAACACGATCATCGAGCTGATGCTGGGCGAGAACTACTCCTACGGCTCGAACAAGGAGCAGCTTCGCGCCATGGGCGAGCGCTTCATCGCCGGCTGGGGCGGCTACCCGCTGGTTGGAACGCCGGAGCAAGTGGTGGACAAGATGCTCGCCATCGCCGACATCGGCGTCGAAGGCTTCATTCTCTCGTGGCTCGATTACCACGAGGAGCTGAAATACTTTGGCGAAAAGGTGATGCCGCTGATGCGGCAAGCGGGGCTGCGTGTGTAGGACTGGGCTCGCGCCCGGCACATCCGTACGGGGGCCTGCGATGGACCACGAATGCATCACGTTCGAGCGACGGGCGGCGGTCGCGCTCGTCACGCTCAACCGGCCCGAGCGCGCCAACGCCATCAACCGGACCATGCTGGCTGAGCTCAACGCGGCGTGCGATGCGGTCGAGGGCGATGAGTCGATCCGGGCGCTGGTCGTGACCGGCGCGGGCGGTGCCTTCTCGTCGGGCTTCGACCTCAAGGAGCAGGCCGCGGCACCGCCCGAAGGGGTCGCCCAATGGCGCGATGTGCTGCGGGACGATTTCGACACCGTGATGCGCTTCTGGCACCTCTCGAAGCCGACGGTGGCTGCGGTGCGGGGGCCGGCGCTCGCCGGCGGATGCGAGCTTGCGCTCGCCTGCGACGTGACCGTGGCGGCAGACGACGCCCGCTTCGGCGAGCCGGAGCTCCGCTTCGGCGCCGGTATCGTCGTGATGCTGATGCCCTGGCTCACCGGGCCCAAGCACGCAAAGGAAATCCTGCTCACCGGCGAGGACGAGATCTGTGCCCAGCGTGCCTGCGAGATCGGGCTCATCAACCGCGTCGTGCCGGTGGGCGAGGAGGTGGAGGCCGCGCTTGGGCTCGCCCGGCGCATGGCCGCTATCGAACCCGCGCTGCTCAAGCGCACCAAAGCCACGATCAACCGCATGTACCGCCTGATGGGCTTCGACGAAGCGCTGGAAATGGCGCTCGACCAGGACCTCCTGATCGAGGCTGAGGGCACCGCAACCAAGCGTGAATTCCTCGAGATCACGCGAACCCAGGGCCTGCGCGCCGCCATCGCCTGGCGCGACGCCAGGCGATGAACGCTCGACGCTCGGTGGGTTTTCGCGCTAGCAGTTTCGGCTAAAATCACGGCGACAGCACGAACCAAGGGCAAGGGGCGGAGCCTATGTCCGACTACACCACTGAGCTCGGATCGCTCGACGACTACCGCAAGGGCGGGGTCCACATCATCAACGACGATCCGCGCAACTATGTTTTCTCCAATGTGTTCGAGGTGGCGGGCAAGTCGGCGCCGTTCGAGCGGGTGTGCGTCGCCAAGAACCTGGAGTACGCGATCGAGATCATGCGCGTCGACGGCGCCTCGCCCTGGTTCACGGCGGGCCACGACGAGTTCGCGCTCTGCCTCGACGGCCGGATCGAGGTCGAGCTGATGAGGCATGGCGGCGACGCGCCCGAGGGCGACGGCGCGCACGCGCTGGACGGCGAGCCGGAGGGCCCCCGCATGGGTCGCATCCGCGCCGGGAAGGGCCACCTGACCCTGCTGCCGGCCAACGCCGCCTACCGTATCTCGGCCGAGGCGCCGAGCGTGGTCCTGTTCCAGACGATCGACGGCCCGCTTACGATCGAGCGCTGGGCCGAAATCTGCCAGACCGGCGAGGAGTGAGCACGATGGCGACGCAACTGGCCTACGCGGCCTCCGATCCCGACAACTACACCGGCTACCGCACCTTCCAGATCGGCGGTTTCGGCTTTCGCCGCGACGAATATTTCGCCTATGTCACCTGGCCGGACGGCTCCCATCTGATGCCAGTGGATGCCTTCCTGCGCGCGCTGGTGCGCGAGGTGGCGTGGAACTTCTTTTACGGCACCCTCAACTTCGACGACGTCTTCGGCACCACCAATCTCTACGGCCAGGTCGAGCTCTACATCGGGCGCTTCAACGACGCCTACCGAGACAACGGCCGCGACTATTCGGAGACGATCGATTCCGACGACCTGAGGGCGACCTTCCAGGCGATGCTCGATGATTGGACCAACGCCGGCTACGACCCCTTCACGGCCCCGCAGGAGACCGCGCAGCCCTTCGGCCGCAAGAGCGGGCGCAACCCCGAGGCCCTCGGCCGCGTGCGGGTGACGGCGAAGCGCATGGTGGGCCTGCCCGACGATGCGCCGCTCCGTACCGACGAGAGCGGCTACCCGGTCAACCGCATGTTCGCCGACGTGGCGCAGGACGAGCCGGAGGTCGAGATCGAGCCCGGCTTCGAGAACGAGGTGCAGTCCTTCAATCTCTTTGCGTACCTCTCGCGCTCGGACGTGACCTGGAACCCGTCCGTCTGCTCCGTGGTGAAGGACAGCCTGTTCTGCCCCACGTCGGAGGAGTTCATCCTGCCGGTGGAGCACGGCAACGACCGGGTCGAGTGGTTCATCCAGCTCTCGGACGAGATCGTCTGGGACGTAAAGGACAAGCATTCGGGCGACCCCCGCGCGGTGGTGACCATGCGGGCCGGTGATGTCGCCTGCATGCCGGCCGACATCCGCCACCAGGGCTTCTCGCCCAAGCGTTCGATGCTGCTGGTGTGGGAGAACGCCTCGCCCGCGATCCCCGAAATGATCGCTAAGGGCGAGGCGCCGATCGTGCCCGTGCGCTTCTAGCCGCCCCGCGCCCGCTCCCCACCCGCCCGCGCCCGTTCGCGCCCCATCACGCCCGGCGCATGACTGAGATCGTCCCGCTCGCGGACGCGGTGTCGTCGCTCATCCATGACGGCGATACGGTCGCCATGGAGGGGTTCACCCACCTGATCCCCCATGCGGCGGGCCACGCGGTGATCCGCGCGGGCCTCAAGGACCTCACGGCGGTGCGGATGACGCCGGACCTGATCTACGACCAACTCATCGGCATGGGCTGCGTCAAGCGGCTGGTCTTCTCCTGGGGCGGCAATCCGGGGGTAGGCTCGCTGCATCGCTTCCGCGATGCGGTGGAGAAGGGCTGGCCGCGCCCGCTGGAGATCGAGGAGCGGAGCCACGCAGACCTCGCCAACGCCTATGTCGCGGGCGCGAGCGGACTGCCCTTCTCGGTGATCCGGGGCTACGTCGGCTCGGACCTGCCGGCACACAACCCGATCATCAAGTTCATCACCTGCCCCTTTACGGGCGAGAAGCTCGCGGCGAGCCCCGCCATCTGCCCCGACATCGCGGTGATCCACGCCCAGCAGGCGGATCGCAAGGGCAACGTCATGCTCTGGGGCATCTCCGGCGTGCAGAAGGAGGTGGCGCTCGCGAGCCGGACGGTGCTGGTCACGGTGGAGGAGGTCGTGGACGAGCTCAAGCCCAGGCCCGGCTCGGTGCACCTGCCGCACTGGGTGGTCACCGCGGTCTCGCCCGCGCCCGGCGGGGCCAGGCCGTCCTACGCGCTCGGCTACTACAAGCGGGACAACACGTTCTACGAGGCCTGGGATGCCATCGCACGTTCACGAGAGGCGTTCACCGCCTGGATGGAGCGGCACGTGCTCGGCACCGAGGATTTCGCGGGCTACGAGCGGAGCGTCGCTGCCGCGGCGGTTGCCGAGGGCGCCCGCCAGGCGTAGATAGGGGCCGCGCTGCCCCACGGGCGGCGGGCCGCGGAGGGGTGCCGGAGTGGTCGAACGGGGCGGTCTCGAAAACCGTTGTACGCGTGAGCGTACCGTGGGTTCGAATCCCACCCCCTCCGCCACCTGATCCCCAAATGGAGGTTCCGCGGTCGGCGGTGGCGTTGCTCAAACTCTTCAGTTAGACCTGTTCGAGCCTGGCTCGTTGGCGGCGCCAACGCTTGGCTGAGCGACCTCGCCGCTGGCCTTCCCAGCGACTTCCAACCAGCGCCCAAGCTAAAACACGACGCGCAGGCCCACGTTCACCAGGTGGTCGCTGCGGGAGCCGTCGCCGGTGCGGCCTGAGTAGCCCAGGACCGCGCTCGCCTGCCCGCCGAGGCTCATGGAAATGCCGAGATCGACGCTCAGCCAGTCCTCGGGCGGCACGAAGCCATCCGCCGTGAACCGCCCGTTCATGGTGTTGGAGCCTGCCGTGACCGAGACGGGGTCGCCATCGAGCTCCTTGGCATAGGCGGCGGCAACGTAGGGACGAATGCCGAGGCTCTCCGAGCCCACCTCGAACGAGAACCGGTAGCCCGCGCGGGCGACGAGGGAGCCGCGCTCGAATGCGGCGAAGTTCATGGCGGTGGCGGAGGTTCCGCTCTCGCGGTAGCCGTTCACCTCTTGATCGAGCCAGGAGAGGCCGAGCACCGGCCCGTGGCGGGTTCCCTCCTCCTCGCCCATCGTCCAGCCGAGGCCGAGATCGATCCCAACCTGACGCCCCGCCGTCGAGCCGCGCTCGGTGTTCACCGCCGGCCCAAGCGTCATGGAGCGCTCTATGTCCACCCCGGATCTGCCCAGGTTCACCGCGCCGCTGATACCGGGCGCAATTCATATGAACCGATACGGTGAGGCATTGGGATCATCACGATGGCGCGACGGCCCAGTTGCGCCGGGTCGTGTTCGTGATCACGTCGGGCTGGTCGGTCAGCCATTGCCACCCCGTCAAGCAGGCCT
>JAJDVB010000201.1 GCA_022826345.1 Alphaproteobacteria bacterium | reverse complement strand
GCTCGCCGCCGCGTTCGAGGAACACCTCGACCATGCGTTCGCCGACGCGGACGTCGACCTGGCGGCCGATGTAGCGCTCCGGCGCGGAGTAGTGGTTGCGCTCGAAGCGGACGTGACAGTTCGGCCCGACCTTGCGCTCGATCCACTCGCCCCATTCCCAGGGGTTCCGGGGCAGGGGTTTGAGGAGCGCTCGCTCGTTGGCTTCGAACAGCGCGCGCCGGGTCTCGCCGCAGGCCATGGGGGCCTGGTTCAGCCGGTCGAGCTCGCGCCGGATCGCAGCGTTCATTGCGTCCAGCGAGAAGAAAGTCTGGTGGCGCAACACCAGCAGGATGCGCGACTGAACCGCCCCGACGCAGGCCTCGACGAGTCCCTTGTCCGTCGCCCGCCCCGAGCGTGCCGGCAACACGGCGACGCCGTAGTGCTTGGTGAACTCGCGGAAGCTCGGATTGAGCCGGGGCTCCTCACGGTCGGGCTTGTCGACGCCGGCCTTGAGGTTGTCGATGATCCAGCGGTCGGGGACGCCGCCGAAGTATTCGAACGCGCGGCGGTGCGCCATGATCCAGTGCCGCACGCCCTGGTCGGGAACCGCCTCGGCCCAGGTCAGGTTCGAATGCGCCAGCACGGCGACGAAGATCTCTACGTCCTTCTCGCCGCGGCTGGTGCGCAGTGCCAGCGTCTTGCCGGAGAAGTCGGACAGGCCCCAAAGGCCGGGCTCGTAGTGGAAGCGCATCTGCGCCGGCTCGGGCCGGCTGTGCAAACGCTCCTTGAGCAGCGCACAGAACCGGCTGTAGGTATAGGCTCTCCCCCCTTGGGCCAGAGCCTCGTCGCGGTACTCGACCCAGAGTTGGCGCCGCGTCAGCCGGGCGCGCCGGCGCTTGCGGGGTGCAGTGAGCTCTTCGATGATCGCATTCCAGTCCGGCCGCACCCGATCGTTGTCTTGATCCAGCGCCGGATAGAGCCGAGCCCGAAGCGCCTCATCGTCGAGATCGGACGGCAGCGGCCAGGAGAGCCCCGCAGCCTCGGCCCGGGCGAGCACATGCGAGACCGTCCCCGTGCTCACCCCAACCGCGGCCGCGATCTGCGCCCGCGGCAGCGCAAAATCGTGACGGTGCCGGAGAATGTCCTTGATGTTCATCATGCCGGTCCTCTCCATCGCGCCCCTGCCTTCTCGATTCGATCGAGTGATCGATCAGGCAGGGTCGGGAGAGAATCGGCACCTCGGACGGCCTGTCGGCCATCTCCAGGCAATGGCTGGCTAAGCCAGGTCCAGGACCTGGACCCGAACGGTCAAATGCTCAGGATTCGCGGTCAAATCCCGTAGGATTCGCGGTCAAGTCCGCCAGGAATTTGCAGGCCGCGCTCCACCGGCAAGCAGCGGCGGTAGTGCACCTCCACGTTGGTCGCGCTCCCTGAGCACTGGGCGCGCGCACGGTCATGAATGCTGGGGCTCTTGGGAGTATTCGATGGTCGTCCTGCGGCACCTTTTGGATCCGCGCCTGAGGTGAGTGGCTGAACGGTCATCGCCGCCGCAGCAGTTCATTCCAGGCCTTGTCAGTCACCGCATGAGCGCAGCGCGATCGCCCTCCTGCGGATGGCACCGGGGCGCCTGGGCCCGCGGCGCGCGCAGGGCTTGCGTCCCGGAATGCGGCGCGACCGCAGGCGCCTGATCGAACGCGACTTCCACAACGACGCGTTTGACGCTGTAAAGTGAGCAAATCATATGAGAATTTCCTCAATGCATGTGGTTAGAATAAAGGGGCGACGCGCCGTGCCGGCGGCTTGCCGTCGCCGGCACGCGAAGGGAGGGAAAGGGCGGTGACAGAGCGCGATCCCGACACGCGAGAGCAGCATGAGCGCGAGAGTCCGCGCGACCGTGCGTCGACGCTGGCCGCCGCGATCCTGGAGATCAGCGCGAGCCTCGATCTGGACACCGTGCTGCGCAAGGTCGTGGAAGGCGCGCGCGGCCTGACCGGTGCGCGCCTCGGCATCATCGCCACCTTCGACGAGACCGGTGCGCCCGGAGAGTACCTCCTGTCGGGGTTCACGCCCGAGCAGGAACGCGAGCTCGTGGAGTGGTCCGGCGGCCTGCGGCTGGTCGAGCACCTCCACGAGCTGCCCGGACCCCTGCGCGTGGGGGATCTGCCGGGCTACGTGCGCGCGCTCGGCCTGGCGCCGCTGCCAGTGTTCGCGGCGGCATTTCAGGGCACGCCGGTGCGCCACCGGGGCGAGAGCGTCGGCTACCTGTATCTCGCCGAGAAGGCGGACGGCGGGGAGTTCAGCACCGCGGACGAGGAGGCGCTGATGCTGTTCGCGTCGCAGGCTGCAGCCGCGATCGGCAATGCGCGTGCGCACCGTAGCGAGCGGCGCGCGAGGATGGACCTCGAGGCTCTGGTCGAGACCTCGCCGGTGGGCGTCGTCGTCTTCGACGGCCGCAGCGGGCGGATGGCGTCTTACAACCGGGAGGCGCGACGGATCGTCGAAAGCCTGCGCATGCCGGGGCAGTCGCTGGAGGAGCTGCTCGGCATCGTCGTGTGCCGCCGTGCCGACGGGCGCGAGGTGTCGCTGGCGGAGTTCCCGCTGTCGCAGCAGTTCGCGAGCCCCGAGACCGTGCGCTCGGAAGAGGTCGTGCTCTCGGTGCCCGACGGACGCAGCGTCAGGATGCTGATCAACGCCACTCCGATCACGGCCGAGGGACCGGTTCCGGGATCGGTGGTAGTCACCATGCAGGATCTCGCGCCGCTCGACGAGATCGAGCGGATGCGCACGGAGTTCCTGGGTCTGGTGAGCCACGAGCTGCGCACGCCGCTCGCGGCGATCAAGGGTTCGGCGGTCACGCTGATGGAGGGGCCGGCTCGCCTCGACCCGGCCGAGATGCGCGAATTCTTCCGCGTCATTGTCGAGCAGGCGGACCAGATGCGCGGTCTCATCGCAGACCTTCTCGACTCCGGACGCATCGACTCTGGCACGCTCTCGGTCACGCCCGAGCCAACCGCAGTGGCGGACCTGATCGAAGGGGCCAGGAGCGCTTTCCTGAGCGGCGACAGCCGGCGCGGCATCGTCGTCGATCTCGCGGACGGTCTGCCCCCGGTCATGGCGGACCGGCACCGGGCCGTGCAGGTGCTGAACAACCTGCTCGCGAACGCAGCCCGGCACACGGGGGAGTCTGCCGTCATCCGCGTGGCGGCGGTGCGCGACGCGCAGCATGTCGCGATCTCGGTGGCGGACGACGGGGAGGGTGTCGAGCCCGAGCTGCTGCCGCACCTCTTCCGCAAGCATGTCGGCGGGGCCAGCGGCACGGTGAGCCACGGCCTGGGGCTTGCGATCTGTAAAGGGTTGGTGGAAGCGCATGGCGGGCGCATCCACGCCGCCAGCGACGGCCCGGGCCAGGGGACGACGATCGCCTTCACGATCCCGGTCGCGGCCGAGCCCGGTGGCACTGGTGTTGCCGCTACCGGCAAGCCGGCGAGCACGGACGCAAAGCAACGGCCGCGCATCCTGGTGGTCGACGACGACCCGCGCACGCTGCGCTTCGTGCGCGACACGCTGACGGACGCAGGCTACGCCCCGCTGGTGACGGGCGCGCCGGACGACCTCGCGGGCTTGATCCGCGCCGAGCGTCCCCAGCTCGTGCTGCTTGACCTGCTGCTGCCCGGGCGCGACGGGATCGAGCTGCTCCAGGAGGTCCCCGAACTCTCCGACCTGCCAGTGATCTTCATCTCCGGCTACGGCCGCGACGAGACGATAGCGCGGGCTTTCGAGCAGGGCGCCGACGACTACATCGTCAAGCCCTTCTCGCCCACCGAGCTGGTGGCGCGCATCCGGGCGGTGCTGCGCCGGCACAGGGACCCGGAGACGTTCGTCCTGGGCGAACTCGCGATCGACTACGACAGCCGCCTGGTGACGGTGGGCGGCGAGGCGGTGGACCTCACCGCCACGGAGTACGAGTTGCTGCGGCTGCTGTCGGTCAACGCAGGACGGGTGGTTCACCACGACACGATCCTGCGCCGGATCTGGGACAGTCGCGACGGCGCCGACGCGAACCTGGTCCGGATATTCGTGCGCACGCTGCGCCAGAAGCTCGGGGACAGCGCGGAGGATCCGACCTGGATCTTCAACCTGCGCGGCGTCGGCTACCGGATGCCGAGACCCGGAGATCGCTGACGCGCCGCCACGGTCCGGAGCACGGGCGGACTTTCGGCAGGTTCGATCGGAGCGCAGCGCCCGGGGGCGCCGCCGGGCACGGGCTCAACCGCCGCCAGCCAAGCCGATCATCTGTTCCATACTCAGCATGATGAGCGCGATATCCCCCGAAGTCCTTCAGTAGGTCGTCCCAGACGAAGTACTCCTTGTCGCGGACGTAGAGCGCATCGTTAGGGCGCTCGGCCAGCTTGGGCATGCGACCCTCTCCCAATGTCGCCGGGAAGGATGCCAACGATTACGTCGAGCGCGCCGGCCTCCTGCTGACCGACGTGTTCGGCGGTCAGCACGAGGCGGCGAGTCCTCTGACGGGAACGATTCACGACTCAGAACCGGCCACATAGTTTCTGATTATCCCTTTCGGCCCGGCTCTGCGCTCCAGGAGCTGGCGCCTCTCCAGTTCGCGGCACACTCGTTTGACGCGCTGGGGCGGCGTCAACCCGGACAGCCTGGAGAGTTCTTCATCGTCCAATCCGGGGAATCGCCGGAGCAGAAAGAGAATCAGCTCCTCCGTCTCCATTGAACACTCCCGAGACTTGACGCTCGACGTATTCTTGGTCCGCGCTCCCGGACCGAAGCCCGGAAGGGCGCCAGCCGACGGTCGTCACGTCAGCCTGACATGCTCTCGCCTGGGTTGGTGCGGGAGTGGCTGCAGGTTCGGGAACGCAGGACGGACAGCGCCACGTTAGCGCTCGAGGGAAGCCAGCGCGTCGGCCCCGGTCGGGTGGATCGCCATGATCTTGTCGAAGCCGCTTATCTGGAAGACATCCAGGACGGTGCCCGACACCGAGCAAAGAGCGAATGCGGCGTCCCGCCTCCACAGGCTCTTCGCCGTCATGAGGACGGCGCGGAGGCCCGCGCTGCTGATGAAGACCAGGTTCTCGAAGTCCATGATCACTGCGCGGTCATCGTTCTGGATCGCGTTCCCGACGGTCTCCTCGAACTCGCTGGCGCTGCCGGCATCGATTCGCCCGCTCACGTGAACCGACAAGACGCCATCCTGCCGCTCAGTGGTTACCTCCATGATCATGCCCTCCGCCGAAAAATGCCTGCGCCATAACCGCTCGCGTGGAAGACTGGCCACGTCGTCTGGCTGGCGCGATATCTCGACAGACGAATTACTCTCGAGAAGCCCCTCTCGTCCGCCAGCTCCTCCCAGGTATTCGCCTCCCCGGCGACTGACGCGGCGGTCCAATCCGGCATCACACGACCATCTCCGCTGCTTGGCCCCGTCATCTACTTCGGCTCGGCGTCAAGGTAGTGCACCTCCACCATCTTACATTTAGCGGGCATATTTTATGAAGACAAGACAGGGTACTTCAGCAATCACATGTGATTTTTTTGGAACCAGGGTGCATTCGATGGCGGCCTGTGGCACATTGCGCCGCCGAACAGTACACGGGCGCGATCCGATGGTGAGGGTGCTCCGGGACGGCGGGTAGCGGCCGACGGGACCGGATCCGGATCATACGCATAGAGCAGGGTCCGCGGACGTGACAGGTCCTCCGGGGCATCCCGGCCTACCGTGCGGAACAGCGCCGGCGGACGCCACAGCCGGGTCTGCGGAAGGCCGCGCCCTTTCCGGTTCGCCTTCAGACCGCGGACGATCCCGCCGCCGTGAGCTTCGGGCTGCTCCCCTGGGAGGATCCGTTTGCCGAGGACGGTCCGGCTTCGCCGTTCTGGTGACAGGCGATTGCGCGGCCGACGAACGGCAAGGCAGGTTCGGCAGGCCGATCGGCGCGTAGATTGGGCGCCGATCGGCCTGCTAACTCGTTGGTTTCGCGTGACCCAGTGGGGTCAAAGTTGGGCGCCGAACAACAGTTCGAGGTTCTGATCGGACAAGCGCGCCGGGACGCCCAGAGCCGGGACCGCCTCGGCGGCGAGTTCCCCGACGCTGCCGGAACCACGATCAAGCTGATCCTGGCGAACCGGGGCCTCGACCCGGACGTGTCCCATCGGCCGATGCTGGCCTGGTCGAAGCCAGGGGTCATTTGCCGTCCAGGTCGACATAGATGCCGGAACCAATGACGGCCTTCTGCTCCGTGTTGGGCAGCGGGACGCTCACCGCGTAGCCGAGCTTCGGCGAACCGGTCTCCTCGTCTCCCTCGATGTCCGGGTTGTCGTAGTGGTAGCGAAGGAACTTCCGGCCCTCGCGCCGCGCGCCTCCGACCAACTCCTCGGCGATCTTTACCCCCTTGGAGTCCGTCCTCATCATGTCGGTGATCTTGCCTTCGCGATACGGCTCGGTTGCGTGAAACAGGGTGATGCCCTCGCCACTCACGACCCACAGGTAGATGGAGCCCGACCTCCAGTCCCCTCCTTCCAACCGGAACGCGTTCTCGAGCTCGGGGAGTCCAATGTAGCTGTCGGACATCATGGCCGTGCGATACAGCTTGGCCGCTTCGTCGACGAAGGCGATGAGCGTGTCGCGGTCCACGACCTGCGATGCGGTGACGGCGGGCTTCGGCAGATCCGCGATCCGGCCCGGGACATGGGAGACGTCCTGCGAGTAGCCGCCGACCACCACGAAGCGTGTTTCGGTGAACCCGGAGATGTATTCGACAGCGTATGCCGTCTTCGGCCCCCCGTCGTAGAATTCGACGAAACCGCCGCCTTGGGCAGCGGCATTGAGGAGTTCCTCGACGACCCTGGTGCCGCGGTCGTCCTCGACGCCGAGCAGGCTCTTGTTCTCCGCCGCGCGATCGTTCGCGTGGAAGATCGGCTCTCCGCTCTCGAAGAAGATGATGATGAACATCGATCCGGACTTCCAGTCCCCCTCCGGCCTCAGCTTCTCCTCCCTGAACTTCGATATTTCGCTCAGCTCCGTGATCGCCTCGAGATGCGCCTTCGCCGCTTCGACGTAGGCCTTGAGGGTTTCATCGTCCCTGACTTGGGCGGCAGTCGGCTCGGCCCCGGCAGCCCCACTCGTCAACACGATCAATGCCAGAGCGGCAAGGGCCGCCGCTGCTTTGAGGTTCAGTCGCATCGGAGTCTCCATCACTCCATCACCGTCCTGTTTGACTTTGCTGACCAACCGAGGCGCGGACTGTCAGGAGTCTCGCAGGCGTGCCGCAGGACCAAGCCACGAAATCGGGAACCGGCGGGTCATGGACCGTGCTTCAAAATCCGATCTGCGAGACGCGGGGAGAGCATATTCCTAAATCGTATAGGCCTCCGCCGTGGCGGCCAACAAGCCTCCCCTGCCGACCCACGACGCGCCGCACATGCCAAGCCAGGCACGATTTGATGAGTATCGAGTCGGAGCCGGTCGCAGGCGGGCGAACTGGCCATTGCATCCTCAGCAAATGAAGCCCATCCCTGAACGGCATCGACTGAGACGCCTTGACGATGCCGGACCGCTCTTCACCGCTCGTCTTGCCTAATCCCGGTTCACGGCATTCCTGAGTATCCTGCTTGCCTTGAATGCCGGCACCGTAGCCTCCGGTATCTCCAGGACCTCGCCGGTGCGCGGGTTGCGCCCGCTACGGGCCATCCGCCGCTTCGTCGTGAACCTTCCGAATCCAACGATTGTCACGTCCTCGCCCTCTGCGAGCGCTTCGCCGACCACCTCGAACACCGCGTCCACCGCGAGCAGCGAGGCCAAATGGCTCAAGCTCGTTCGATTTGCCACGCGGCTGGCAACTTCTCCTCTGTCCATGCGATCCCTCCCCGGCGATACGGGTCCTCCGATTTCGTCATCCACGTCGCTGTGCCGACCATAGCAGCATGGCCGATCGCCGGGTCTCCCCCGTTGTAAGCCCTGACCGGTTCGGGCGTCCGCCTTCGCTCGACTGCGGCGCGTCGCGGCCGTGCCTCCCGGTATTCCACATCGACGTGCAGCGGCGCTGAAACCGGCGTCCCGGCGCCGGATCCACGATCGCCGGACCGAACCGGTTCAATTGCATCTCAACAGGGTTGCCAGCTCCACGGTGCCGCGATCGGCCGAGAACTCAATTCTGTCGAGCACTCAATTCTTGCCTAAGGGCGTAATTCACTCTAACGTTCGCCGTATGGCACAGCCAGCCCTCGACCCGCGCGTGCCGGGCTCCTCCCCGACCGACATCAGCGATGCCGAGACCGCCGCCATGCTGCGCGCCTTCTTCAACCTCGCGCAACGATGGAAGCTCGACGACCGCGAAGGGCGCATCCTGCTGGGCTGGCCCGCGGCACGCACCTACGCGCGCTGGAAGGCAGGCCAGATTCAAGTCTCCCGCATCTCACGCGATACTCGAGAGCGCCTTTCCCTGCTGATGGGCATTCACAAGGGCCTCCGCTACATGTTCCCGGACCCGTCTCGCGGCTACGCCTGGCTGCGCAAGCCGAATCGTGCGTTCGGCGGAGACACCGCGCTCAACCGGCTTCTCGCCGGTTCCATCCCCGATCTGGCGGCAGTGCGAGCCTATCTCGACGCGGAACGCGCCGGTTGGTGATTCCGGATATCAGCAGGGTTCGCTGGCCGCACACGTTTCGCCTGGTCCGCTCGATCTATCCACCCGTCGATCTCTTCGAGGACATCGCCGACCCGGCCGACTGGGAGCTGATCGCGGCCGGCGAAGCCAGGACCGACCCGCGGGTGCGCGACGAGGTCGGCGCAATCCATCTGGTGCCACCGGAACGACGCGTGTCGGGGCCGGGCGCCAGTTGGGCGATGGCACCCTTCTGCCACGTCTCTCGGGACGGGCCGAGCCGTTTCAGCGACGGCACGTACGGCGTCTACTACGCCGGCGACCGCTTCGAGGTCGCGCTGGCGGAAACGCTGTTCCACTTCCGGCGCTTCATGTCGGCGACCGACGAGGAGCCCTCCACCGCGGATTACCGTGAGCTTGTCGGCTCTCTGGACGCCGACCTCCACGACCTCCGCGGCCCGCCGGCCTTCGACGCCGCGCTCGACGCGGACGACTACCCGGCCGCGCAGTCCCTCGCGCGCGAATTGCGCAACCGCCACGCCAGTAACGGCATCGTCTATCCGAGCGTGCGCCATCCCGCAGGCCTGGCCGTGGCGGCATTCTGGCCCGATGTGGTCGGCATCCCCGTCCCGGGCAGGCGCATCTGCTATCGCTGGGACGGACGCCGGGTCGATGCATGGCTGACGTATGGCGACGATCATTGGCATTCCCTGCCATGACGGCGAGTCACAGCGTCCCTCCTCAGCCAAACCGGCTCCAGAACGACTCCTTGCGGCCGTGCTCGCGCCTGAGTCTGGCCTCGAAGACTTCGTGCGTCTCGAACTCTCCGAAGTCCCCGACGTTCGACGACAGCGCGGAACAATCCATCACATGGCGGGCCGCGCGGTCGTAGCGCTTCGACCTTCCGCTGCCGAGGGTGAACTCGATCATCGCCCGCAGGACCAGCGTCGCGGCCAGGGGATGCTTGGCCGCCAGCGCGTCCGCGGCCGGCGCCAGAACCTCGTGCAAGGCGCCATCGATGTCCTGCGTCCGCTCGATGACCAGCCTCGAGGCTCTGTCCAGGGCCGGCCAGGATACGAGGAAGGACAGGGCTTCAAGCCCGTCGTGGAATCCCAGGGCGTGGTCCAGCGCCCTCTCCTCGGCCTCCATGTCCTCGAAGTCGGGAAGCCTCTTCAGATATGCCCGCAGGTGCGGCTCCGACAGGCAAAGCTCGTAGCAGCGCCACCGCATCTGCTGGGCCTCGTCCCGCCGCCCCAGCGCTTCCAGGGCATCGATTCTGGTGTCCTCCCAATCGAATTCGTGCCAGATCGGGTCGGAGTGACCACCGCGTTCGGCCGCATCCAAGGCCTCGAGAGCCTCTTGGGCCCGTCCCGCCGCCAGCAGCCTGCGGCCGATCCGGGCGGCGAACACCGGAACCTTCCGCGCCCCCTCGTCATGCTGGGCAATGAAGGCATCGACATCGCCCTCAGCATCGGCGATCGCCTGCAGGATCAGCCGGACGGTCCCGCGCCGAACTCTCTCGACGAATTCCTCTTCGTTAACCGTCCCCCGCGACCGCTGCTCCGTCTTCCGTTGATCCCCGTCCGCCGGCCGCGCGAGGGGCGCCTTCGAATACTCGATCGTCCGTTGCTTCAGACGCTCCAGCCCTTCCTGCCCAAGCGCCTGCGACAGGACGCCGACGAGATCGTTGTACTGGCCGTAGTGATTCTGGATTGCGGCCTCGAAGGCCCTGTCGGCCAGCTTGCGCGGATCGGCTGCAGCGTCGAGGGCGATGGTGCCGAGGTCCTCCACGGCGGCGCAAAAGACGCCCATGACCGTCCCGTCCATGTCGTCGCAGCGCGCGAGCGTCGGGTTCGCCAGCTCAGTCAACTGCCACATCAGTTCCAGCGCCTCGGCGGTATCCGCGACCCGCTCGACGATGGCCTTGCGATGGAGTTCCAGATCCGCAGCCAGATCCCGACGCTTCCGCCAGTCGAGAGACGCCCGCGACCGGCCTATCCTCGCGAGTCGGTCCCGCACCACCCTGGCCACCGCTTCCGCACTCTCCGCCGCGGCAAGCTCCAGCCGAAGCCGTCGCCTGACCGCAGCGTTTCCGGCAGAGACATCGATCAGCAGCTTGGCGAGCCGTCGTGTCCCGAGACCTTCCAGATTCGCAGCATTGAGAGTGGTCTTGGACGCCATCCTGCAACCCGGCGGCCACGCCGCCGCCATTGTTCCGCTCCGGCCCGCAGCTCCATGCCGCATCACCGGGCGAGGTCGATATGTTGCTCGCCAGCCGGCATTCGAGCAATGCGCCCAACCGCTGCTGGCACCGGCATGCTGGCGCACGACGAATCGAACTGAGTCTGTACCGCTCGAAACGCGACGACAGCACCAACAGAATTGCGCCTTTCCGGCTGCAACCAATGGTGTATCAGTTCGAAATCTGCTGCTCGCGGTCGGTCACCGGCCCGCAATAGCCTGCTGTCGGCCCTCGGGCCGGCGTTTGGTCAACTAGAGAAGGATTCTCAACTCCAACAGGAAGGAATGGCTAATGCCATTGTCTCTTGAGGAGGTGGTCGAGGCGATTGTCCTCGCCATTCGCCTCTATAGGCAGTTGCGACGAATTCTCTAAGGATTGTGCGTCGAGGCCTCGCCCCAAAGGGGCGGGGCCTCAAATGTTGGCGAGTCCCATTTCAAGCTGAGACACAGCAGCGGCGTGAACCAAGCCGACGACGAAGCGGAACCTTGCCCGTCCGACCGCAACGCACGGCCGCTCCATGCGAACCGCCCCCGGGGGAATTCCAGCCATGCCCATCGGCGCCGACGATCCCGACGAATCCAGGTTCATCGACGAATACGGGAACCTGCTCGACTCCGCCGCCACGCCCTTCGTCCTGATGCCGGATCCAAAGGCCCGCGATACGGCAGGCCCTTGCCAGATATGGATCGTGACCAAGGGCGGTCTGGGCTATCTTCCCACCGAGGCGACGATGGAGAACTGGGAAGACGCGGAGAGGGCGTGCGATGCGGCCAATTTCCGGATGGGGTGGAGCCGCGAGGATGCCGACCGGATTGAGAGGACGCGGGCTTTCAGCGGGGATCGGGGTCTGATCCGCTCGGATTAGTCGATGTTTTGTGGAGGGTGCCCCCCGGCGAACTTGCAAGAATTTCGCCGGGGGGCTTTGTCTCGGTGACAGTCCAAATCTCCAGAGACGGCCCCAATGTCGCACACCCTTTTCCAGCACTCCATGCTTTGCAACGCCCCTGTCTGGGCGTGGCTGCAC
>JAJDVB010000026.1 GCA_022826345.1 Alphaproteobacteria bacterium | reverse complement strand
AAATCGGCGACCTTCCGCACCGACTCCCGCCCAAGAGCTTCCAGGGCCAGGTGCTTCCGCTGCGCGCGCGTGACCCGAAAAGGACGTCACGACGGGGCATACCGCCTCGGAGGACGAACCGAAGGAGATCGTCATGATCGATACCACCAGCGCTACCGCATCCGCTTCCGCCACCGCAGCCGTCTGCGACAGCATCGCGCTCTACGGCGCCAGCCCCGAGCGCGGCGAGCTCGACAGCCGCGAGGTCTGGGACGAGGACGACGCCCTCGATGCGCTGTCCGAGGCCATCCGCGTCATGGTGGACGGCATCACAGTCGACGGCACCCAGATGGCCGACGAGCGCGAGCCGCTGCTGTGGGGCTTCGTCAACATGCTGCACAGCCAGGTCGCCCGCCTCGACCGTGCCGTCGACCGCATCGCGCCTGAGATGCGCGACCTCGAGCGCGCGCAGGACGGCACCGAGGTGAAGGCATGGGAGCTGCAGACTCTGACCGACCGCGCACAGAACCTGGGCGACAGGCGCGATGCGTTCGAGAAGCTCCGCGACCTCGCCGCCGACGCCTACCGTGTCGAGACCGGCGACGTCTGGCGCCCGCGCCACGGCTCGCACACCAGCCAGACCGGCCAGCTCACCTCCGCCGCCATCGACGCCCGGGACTTCCGCCGCGCACGGCAGGACCGCGAGACCCGCGCGCACCTGCCCGAGGGAACGCTGGTCGCTATCACCGGCGGCAAGACCGTCAGCGATGCAGACGCCGTCTGGGCCACGCTCGACTCCACGCGCTCGAAGTACGGCGACATGGTGCTGCTGCACGGTGGCGGACCCGGCGTCGAGAAGATCGCGGCGAGCTGGGCGGACGCGCGCGGCGTCGACCAGGTCGTCTGCCGCCCGGACTGGAAGGCGCACGGCAACGCTGCCCCCTTCCGCAGGAACGACGAGCTGCTGAACCTGCTGCCGAAGGGCGTGATCGCGTTCCCCGGCTCAGGCATCACCGGGAACCTGGTCGACAAGGCCCGGCGGCTCGGCATCCCGGTTCACTGCGTCGCTGCCTGATGGCGACGCTTCGTCTTCCACAGGGAGCCCGTCCTCGCCTCGGCGAGGATCGGTTCCCTTTTTCTTTGCTCCGTGCGGAACCCCGCGCGTCGCAGCTTGGCGCATCCGCGCCTGCGCCGCGCGCGCTCACGTCGTTCGCCTGGTGCGACCCGCCGTGCGCCGCCGCCTCGCGTCAGGCTCGGCGCTTGCGCGCCATCGCCGGACGCTCGACCGACACACCTGCGTTTCCCTTGCGACGCACCACCGTCTCCGTGTGCCGCACCATCGTGCGCGCCGTCCGCAGTCTCCGCCGACGCTCCCCTCACACGCCGCGTCGCATCTCCCGTCGCGACCGCTGCCCCTCGCCCGCCCGCATCGTCGGCACGTGTTGCCCGACCGCGTGCCAGGACGCACGCTCTGGCGTCGGCAACACGGCTGGGGCCTGACCGCTTCCATGCCTGTCATACGTCCCTGTCTACGGCGGAGCCGCTTTGGCTCTCACACCCCACGCACCTGGGGTGCAGGGACTAAACAATGATGAATCCAGCCGCAACAACTACGCTGGAGTGCGCTACAGTACGTTCAACTTCGCACAAATAGTGTTGGAGGTAGTGTCCTGTCAATAAGCCGCACATTGATGACATTGTTATGGTTGACAATTCGAGAAGATCGGGACCTAATTGTGGGGTATATGAAATTAGATATCAGCCTGTCCCGTCAAGCTGTCGCCTGACAGAAAACGCTTTCCCAACGTCAGCACTAACCGCGATCAGCACCGTAACAAGGCCACAAATCCCGAAGACCTGAGTCCGAAAGACGTAGACATGAACACCGCAGAGCCCGCCAGGACCAAGACCCGCCAAACTCAAAGCATCGGGCGTGGCTTCAGACGCTCAAAACGCTCGGTCAGATTTTCCGATCATGAGTGGGAACAGG
The DNA here is from genome assembly GCA_022826345.1 of Alphaproteobacteria bacterium. The sequence goes on along the minus strand of JAJDVB010000026.1, from coordinate 6,419 downwards.
TCCAGAGAGCAGCGGCAGAGCGCGGCATCACGCCTTCCGAATACGTCCGAAACGCCGCTCTGAACACTGTCGACGGCGCAGCGGGTGCCGATGTCAATGCACTCTCCCCTGCCTTGGTCGAGATCATCAAGCTCACCCACCGCAGCGCGTACATCCTTTCCACGCTCAAGCGCGACGAAATGATCCGCGACGGGCGTGCGCGAGAGATGGATGAAATGGTGCGCGCCGCCCGCAAAGCGCAAGCAGACATCTTCCTGGCGGGATCACAGCCTCGCAGTGCCTACGAGAGATAGCGCCTGCCCGTCCCGGAGGCGGTCGAGAACGAGCGTGAGACAAGAGCGGATGGCACCGTCCATTGCAATTCCGCAATTATCGTCATGTTCGCTAAGGTGAGAGTGCGCAGGCTTTCGACTGGAATCGCGTCTTCCGGTCGCGCATTCTTGATCCCCTCAGGGTCAAGTGACATGAATCGGTTCGTGCCCCGATCGGCGCACGAGGCCCGCGCCGAGCACCGTCCTATCCCTCCATTGTTGTCTGCGCTCATTTGCGTGGTGAGCCGACCCCGGCGCGCTGGCCTGTTCGGGACAGTACACGGATAACAGGACGAGCCGACTCGCCAGCCGGAACCGCTTGAGATGGGACGGTCAAGGCGTAGATTCCGACGACCCGATCAACGGAGAGTGTGACCCATGACGCGGACCAGGAGCACGATCGCACTACTGGTCGGCATCGCGGTCGCGGCGACCGCAACGGCGGACGCCGCCCGCGCCGCCGACGACCGTCCGGCCTACCGCGCGATCTGGAAGATCATCGACACGCAGCGGCGGAACCAGGCGACGGCCGTCGTGGTGAGCCCGACGCGTGCCTTCACCAACGCCCACGTCCTCTATGGATTCATGCGCAAGCAGAGCACCGCCCTCGTGCTCACGGACCGCCGCAGGCAGGAAACCGTGGACATCATCGGCCCCATCGCCATCTCCGCCACCTACGATCTCGCCCTGGTCGAGACCGCGGAGCCAATGCCCCGCTACCTGCGCGTCGCGCGCGGTCTGCCGCTCGGCCGAGCGGACCAGCTTCCTCTGGCGGGGTATCCTAAGGAGCGGTTCGCGACCCTGCGCGCCACGCAAGAGACAACCGTGTCTACAAGAGCGGGCTTCCGCCTGCCGATGGAGCGCATCGTCCAGGCGGGCTTCAGCGGAGGGCCGGTGCTCGCTCCCAACGACGAGATCGTGGGCATTCACAAGGAGTCCACGCGGAACATTGCAGGCGTCGTTCCGGCCGCCACCGTGCGCGAGTTCCTCGACGGCGCGATCGGAGTGCGCTGCGAGAGCCGCGCGCTGGAGCCCTGTCTGGAGAAGGCCACCGCACACGCGCAGGAGCTGGCCAGTCAGGGCAACGCGGACGCCCAATACCAGCTTGGGCGGCGTGTCCGCTACATTCCGGGAGACAGGGACCTGGGTCTGCTTGAGAAGTCGGCCAGGCAAGGAAACCCGGACGCCCAGGCCGGGCTTGCAGGCGCGTATGACGAAGGTGCTCCCGGGCTCGGCAAGGATATAAGAAAGGCGGCGTATTGGTCGGAGGAGGCCGCCAGGCAAGGCCACGGGGGCGCACAACGCATCAGTGCCATCAACTACTTCAACGGCGATGGCGTGGCCAGGGACCTGGAGCAATCGAACGCCTGGCTCGACCGGGCGGTGAAGAGCGGACTTGTCGATGCCGAGTACGACCTGGGCTACGTCCATCGACACGGCGAGGGGGTATCCGAGGACTTGGCTCTTGCCCGGTACTGGTTCCGCCAGGCTGCCGAACGGGGCCACGCGGAGGCGGCCGAGGCATTGGCCGAGATGGGCACGCTCGACGGTCGCTGAACCAACGGTCGCGCCCAGACTCCATTCCGTGATGGGGCCGGGCCGGCAATCGGCTCGTGCGACCTCGCCGCATGCTGACGTCTTGCCAGCGCGAGACCATGATGGGCAGCCGAGTCAAGAGTTTCACTTTTCGCCCTGGGATGGGCAGTCCGAACTCTCCGTCCGCTCCTCCTCCCCGTTACCGCAGCACCTGGGAAGCTGTTTGCCGCACAGAATTAAGGGTTCCCGGTTGCGGCCGTAGAAAACACGCTTGCCGAACAGACAAATGGCAAGATGGATGATGTCCGCCTTGCAGCCCATGCCGGCCTCCCTCATCGCCGCCAGCATCAGGTCGTCGGCAAAACGCCGCATGTCGTCCGTCGCGTTCAGGTCTTTCACCTGCCATGCGATGTAGAGATAGTCGTGGACGATCGAGGCTTCCAGGTGCGGCCCCACGCGGCCCAAGAACAGGCGCGCCGGCCCCGGCGACGAGGAGAGATCGGTCAACGTGCCTCTTGGAACGGTGATCTGCTCCCAAGTATTGGCGCCATTCAGCTGGTAGCCCACTGAGTAATCCTTGGCCACGATGTACTGCTCTTCAGAGTCGATGTACGGCAGGCGCTTCTTCAGCCGCAGAAGATGCAAGTGTGACTCGTACTCGAACGCCGTGATCGAAGCCCCTTCCCCGTAGCTCTCTGGGTAAGGATTCGGCAGGGCCGCATATTTCCTCTTGCGGCATTCGTCCGTCTCATCCGTGCAACAGCCCGCAAGCCTTGTATCGCGGCGTTTTCCGCACCACGCGTAACCGAGAGCTGCGGAAGTGACGATAAGAAGAAAGGCGGTAAGGCTCTCATCCCTGTGTGCAGAGAGGAACTCATAAGCGCCAGCGAAAAACGCTGGCTGCCAAACGGCGGCAAGGCCTACGCCAGCGATGACGACAACAACGATCGAACAGATGATCCGTCCTGTGGCCATACGGCTGTTTCCCTCTCTTCAGGCGGGGTTGTGCAGAATCGGGCCGCATCGTCTTCGCCATGTGTTGCGCAGTATCAATTCGTCTCTTCTTCGAGATACTTCTGCGAAGCCTCGTCCCCGCGGTCTGCAGCCCTTTGCAACCAGTACACGCCAAGTTCCTTGTCCATCGGAAGTCCGTCTCCCTCGTAGTACCCCACGCCGAGGTTGTATTCGGCGGCCACTTATCCGTTGGGAAGGGACCGGAGCAACCATTCGAGCGACTCGCTTGGGTCCTTCGGCACGTCTTCGCCGTAGAGATATGCGATGGATAGATTGTTCTGGGCTACCGCATCAGCCTCTTCGCCGGCGAGGCGGAGCCAATAGTTGGACCGCGGCCAGTCCTTGGCCAGACCTCTGGCGCCGTCGAAGAGAGCGTTGCCCAGATCCATTCGGGCACGCACGCGCCCTCCTTCGGCGGCGCGTCTCAGCCATCGCGTCTCGGGTTCGCCGGGGATGTATCGGCCCTCGCGCCCAAGCTGAAACTGCGCCGCCAGGTTTCCGTCCTCGGCGAGTTGTCTCGTTCGCTGCGCCGCTTCGTCGAGACAGCCTTGCAGACCTCTTGATCCGCACGCCACACCGACATGCGCACCTGCGGTGCTAATGTACTGACCTAGCGTTGCTTTTTTCCTCCTGTTCTGGCCGGAAGGCGCGGAATCGGTCCGCGTTCTGGCCCCGGCTGCAACTCGGAATGCAGGAGGAAAGCCAATGGCAACGCTTCGCCTCAGTCAACGCAGTGTCGATACGCTCAAGCCCCGAAAGTCTGCATACGACGTTCGCGACCGCGAACTCAAGGGCTTCGGCGTCAGGGTCCTGCCCTCGGGCAACAAGCGCTACTTCATCCACAGCCAGCACAATGGTTGTCGCGTCTGGAAGATCGTCGGCCAGTCCGGCTCCATCGGCGTCGATGACGCCCGCGAACGGGCCAGGGTCATGCTGGCCTCGATCCGGAACGGCAGCGGCGAGGGCGCTGCGATCTTGCCGGACACCTCGTTCGAGACCGTCGCCGACGAAGTGTTCCGGCGCTACGCCCGGAACTGGAAGCCATCGACGCTCAGCGTCAACCGGGGCTACTACCGGAACCAGATCCTGCCCTGGTTCCAGGGGCGCCTGATCACTGACATCACCGCCCAGGACGTCAAGCAATGGTTTGCGTCCCTTCACGATACCCCGGTGGCGGCGGACCGATCCGCCCCCATCCTCTCCGTCATCATGCGCCAGGCCGAAGTCTATGGCTACCGGCCGGAGGGCACCAATCCCTGCAAGGGCATCAGGCGATACCGGCGGCAGGGGCGGGAGCGCTTCCTGTCGACGGCGGAGATACGCCGGCTGGGCGAGGTGCTGGCAAACTACGAGGCCGATCATCCTCAGGCTGTGGCGATCATACGGCTGCTGCTGCTCACCGGATGCCGGAAGGGCGAGATCGTCACCCTGAAATGGCGATTCTACCGCGAGGGCAAGCTGTTCCTGCCCGATAGCAAAGTCGGACCGCGCACGATCTGGCTCTCGTCCGCCGCGCGCGCCATCCTCGACAACCTGCCTCGCACGGCAGCCTGGGTCTTTCCATCGCCAAGAACGGACAGCTCTCTGAGCGCGGAGGCGGTGGATATGGTCTGGTATCGCGTGAGGGCCGAAGCGGATTTGCACGATGTCCGCCTTCATGACTGCCGTCATACGTACGCCAGCATGGCGCTGGCGCAGGGCGAGACGGTGCTGACCATCGGCCGGCTGCTCGGGCACAAGAATCCAGCGACGACCCTGAAATACACCCACCTGTCCGACGCCATGGTGCGCGAGGCGGCCGACGTCGTCGGAACCGCGCTGGAGGGCTGAGACATGGCCGCGAAGAGGAGGCGTCTGACCGACGCCAACGTGGGGAAACTGGCACCGGCGGCCCGCGAGTACACGGTCTGGGACACCCGTCATGCGGGTCTCGGTATGCGGGTGCGGCCTTCGGGACACCGGAGCTTCGTGTATCGCCGGAAGGGCGACGGAAACGCACGCAGGATCACGCTGGGACCCGCGGCGCTGATGAGTGTCGAAGAGGCACGCGCCGGTTGCCTCGCTATCGAGACCGGGACGCGATCCGACAGGTCGGAAGGCGGAGCGGTGCCGACTTTCCGGGAGTTCGTCGCGGGTCCGGGCGAGGCGTGTTTCGACCGGGGAAAGCCGTCCACGAGAAAGGCACAGGCCAGGGCCGTCGCAAGGCGCCTGCTTCCGGCCTTCGGCCCGGTGCCGCTAGACCGGATCGACCGGTCCGGCGTGACCCGCTGGTTCGACGAGTGCAGCCTGACTGCACCGGGTGCGGCCAACCGGGCGTTGAACCTTCTCTGCCGAATCCTGAACCATGCGATCGTCTGTGGCCACATCCGCACGAACCCGGCGCACGGCATCAAGTGGAACCGCCGACCCAAGCTGACCCGCTTCCTCTCGCGCGATGAAGTCGGCCGGCTTCATCGCGCACTGGATCGCCTCGCCAGCGCGCGGCCGTCGCGCGCGCGGCAGGCGGACGCCATCCGCCTTCTGCTGTTGACCGGCTGCCGCAAGAGCGAGATCCTGACCCTGCGCTGGCAGGACGTGGACGGCGACACGCTCAATCTGACGGATGCCAAAACTGGACCGCGGAGGGTCTTCCTGAATTCACAGGCACGCGCCGTCCTGCAGCGGCAGCCGCGGTCGGAGAGCGTCTACGTCTTCCCCGCGCCAAGGAGTCCCAAGCGGCCGCTCTCGCATCACCTGCCGCTCTGGCGCTTGGCGCGCAAGGAAGCCGGGATCGAAGACGTGCGCCTTCATGACCTCAGACACACGTTTGCCAGCCATGCCGTGCTGCAGGGCGTCCCGCTGCCGTTGGTCTCCCGCCTACTCGGCCACAAACATCCCAGTATGACCATGCGCTATACACATGTTGGTGACCGTGAGACCGAGGCGGCAGCGGAGCGCATCGGAGCGGCCATCGCGCGGGAATTGAATTTCCAACGGGCCGATTGATCGCGCAGCCATGATCGACCAATCGGCCCAACTTGACGACTTCGCCCTGGAGGCGACGCCGAGCGGGTTGCGAGGGGCGAAGCAGCTTTCCGTGCTTTTCATCGACTGGCCGCTAATCACCTTCGAGGCGGCGCTGGAAAAGCTCCACGGCGGCCTCCCGGTCAAGGGCCGCCTCAAGCGCTACGACAAGGTGCTGGAGAGCATAGGCCGCCTCAAGCAGCGCTTCTCCGCCGTCGCCAGGCATTATACGAGATCACGGTCGAGAAGGCGAAAACCGGCCCCAACGCGGCCGCCGTGCGCTTCAAGCGCAGGCCCCAATACGACGAGGCCGACGAGGGCGCGGGCGCCTACGTGCTGCGCACAAGCCACCTCGACTGGGACATCGAGACGGTCCTGCGGACGTACTGGCGGATCACGGACATCGAGGCGACATTCCGAAGCTTGAAATCCGAGCTCGGCCTTCGCCCGATCTGGCACCAGCTCGACCGCCGCATCGCGGCCCACCTGCTGATCGCCGTGCTGGCCTATCACGCCGTGCATCTGATCCGCACCCGGCTGGCCGCGCGGGACATC
>JAJDVB010000132.1 GCA_022826345.1 Alphaproteobacteria bacterium | reverse complement strand
CCACCTGAGAGCGCCGGATCAATCAACACCGTTGCCGGAGCATTCTTGATGGAATGCCTGGTAAAGGGGTAGAGCTTGATCGGTATGCCGCCATGGTCGCGCTCGATGCGCTTCAGGGCACCGTCGATGATTTCCCGCATGACTGCCTGACCGGAGCGGCTGAGATTGATGAGCTGTCCGTAGTACTCGGTGAAGACGTCCAGGCCGTCGGTCTCCAGGGCGCGACTGACGAGTGGATGGCGCCGGTCGGTCGGTGTTTCCGCGAGCCTGGACAGATGCTCGATCGCTTGTCGAATGCCCGGCATCCTTACCCTGTGCTCTCGTCGAAGTGCGGAAAGGACATGAAGCTCGGTGAGATTCAGGAACGAGATGAGCGTCGGGGAACGAGGAGACGGAATGTTGATGAGTGCCAGATTGGCGCCCCGTCCAATCGACCAGTAGCGGATCGTCGCTGCCGGCACCGAGAGATAGTGCGCCGCTTCGGAGATCGTATACGTCGGAAGCTCTCGTCGGTCGATCACTTCGAAGCGCCTCGCTCGGCCGGACGAACCACGGAAACGAACGCGAGCGAAATCTCGCTAGCGCAGGGTTGGGCGAGCGTCACCACACAGGGCAACCGGCCGTGCGGCGATCGCGCGACGGCGCTCCACGGTGCGCGAGGCGGCCCTTGCCCTGCCGCTGTCGGTGGGACCGGTTGGCATCGAGGACCCCTCCAGATTGCCGCCTTGGCGCGGATGTAGCACAGCGGCCCGGTCAGGACAAGACGACGTGGATTCGGAACCGACGAGCACGTGCCCCACGCCTGATCGGTGCCTTGGCGCGGCAGCCGGAGTTATCCTGTCGATGGGTCGGCTGAGCTCCCCCATCGAGTCGTCGGCGTGAACAATCCCCCCAACTTCATCGTCTTCTGCACCGACCAGCAGCGCGCCGACAGCCTGGGCTGCTACGGCAACACCCTCGCGCGAACGCCGGACATCGACGCGGTGGCGTCGCGCGGCATCCGCTTCGACAACCACCTGATGCCGAACCGGAGATGCACCGTTCGCCGGGTCCGACCCGCCGGCAGCGCTGTTCCGCTACTCGCGCGCCCGCTCCGGCTCACGCCCAGTCGAGCATCTGCGCGGCTTTGTGGGGCTTCTCCAGGCCGACGCCTGACGGAGCCATGTGATCTGCCGGGAGGGGCGCTGGAGCGCAGGCGCGAGGTAGGGGCCGAATGACTCTCGGCTGCGGATAGCAGCTTGCGCCCGCGCATGCGCAACACCCCCTTCCGCGGGGATCGGAATCGATTGCACGGCTTCCCCCGGAGAGCCAGGGCGGCAGCGGCGGGGGCGCTGCTCGGGGCCGGATTCGTTCTCGCAGGCCAACCGCTCACTGCCGATGCCTCGTCGGTGATTCCGAACGCCGCCGACGCGCGCCTTCAGCCCACCGGGGAGGGTCTACCGTTCGATCCCGACCGTTATCGCGATTTCGACGACTACGTGCGGCAGACGCGGGAACGGCTCGAACGCCACAAGGTGTACATGGACCCCGACCGCGCAGGTCTGGAGCTCGCCGCCGCGATGCCGTTCGAGCGCTCGCCCGACGCGGATTGCCCGCCGGCGGGGAGCGCACGCCCCACCCGGGGTGTTCTCCTCCTGCACGGCTTGTCCGACATGCCGCTGGCGATGCGCGACCTGGCCGATGCGTTCGCAGAGCGCTGCTTCCTGGTTCGGGCGATGCTTCTGCCGGGACACGGCACGCGGGCGGGAGATCTGCTCGACGTGACCCGCGAGGACTGGCTGGCCGCAACAAGGTTCGGCCTCGAGACACTGAAAGTGGACGTCGACCAAGTCTTCGTCGGAGGCTTTTCCCTGGGCGGGCTGCTCACCATGCACGTCGTGCTTGAAGACGCCACGGTGAGGGGCGCCTTCCTGTTCTCTCCCGCTCTTGCGCTCCGGCGCGCCTGGCTGGTTGGCCAGTCGGTCTGGCTGCGCCATGTCCTCGATTGGCTGGACCGGGACGCACCCGACGACTATGCGCGCTATGAGGCGATGCCGGTGAACGCGACCGCCGAGACGCTGCTGCTCACCCGGGAGCTCGCGCGGTTGCTGGAGCGGCGCCGCGTCACCGTGCCCGTGTTCATGGCGCAGAGCGCCGACGACCCCGTCATCGACGTGGCCGTCAACCAAGGCTACTTCGAGCACCGCTTCTCCCATCCGGGCAGCCGGCTGGTGGTGTATCGCCGCGACCCGCGCGAGGGTACCGGCCCGGGCGATGCGCGTGTCAGCTACCGCAACAGCTTCCTGCCCGAGCAACGCATTGCCGGTTTCTCCCATCAGTCGATCCACATCGCGCCGGCAAATACGCACTATGGGACGCACGGCGACTATCGAAACTGCGGCCAAGCCTCCGACGAGAGCGCCGAGGCGGTGGCGCGCTGCCTGGCCGCCCCGTATCCATGGCGTGGAGAGGTGGTCGGCGAGAGCCGGGCGGCGATCCCCAACGCAGGGCCTGTGGCGCGGCTGACCTACAACCCGCGTTTCGGCGAACTGCTCGAACAGGTCGACGAGTTCCTCTCGGCGATTTCATTCTGAATCGCGCACCCTGCCACGATCGGGCGCACGCGGATACCGACAGAACGGCGCTGTTATTCCTGAACACCGGCGCTCAGGCACGCGGAAGCGGTTGACGCGGGGAGAGTCATCGCGGGGGCCCGAGAGGACGCGACGAGAGGGGAGTAAGGAAGGGAAGGACGACTGCGACTAAAGCACCGGATGAACTCGCGCTCACGGGACAGCAAGTCCACGGGATGCAGACCGACGCGCCAGCAAAGACGGAGCAGGTAGTCGAAACGGATGGACCCGGAGCGCATCCAGTTCCGCGGCGTCGGGAGCGAGACACCGAGGCGCCGCGCGAAGGCGGACTGGTTACCCGAGTCAAGCAAAGCGAGCAAGCAATCCGGCGGCCGAGTTCCCGGGGACCCTATTCCTCGAATGCCACCGCTCGCATCTCCTCGATCCGTTCGTCCTCGGTGAATCGCCAGATGCCGACGTGGCCGCGGCGCAAATCGCCGTTCCCGTCCCAGTCCATGCTGCCCGAGGCCCCTTCGTAATCGATCTCCCCGCCGTTGGCGAGAACGCGAAGCCCGTCGGCAACCCCGCTGCGGCCGGCATGCACGACGGTGCCCGGCGCGCTGCCGACCGCGCGCAGCCGGTCGCGGATGGCGGCGCCGTCGAACCGGCCCGCCGCCTGCGCCGCAAGCGCCAGGGCGACCGTGGCGTCATAGGCCTCCTTGACGTAGGCGAGCACCGGCAGCGCGCCGTACTCGGCGACCCAGGCCGCCTCCCACGCTGCGGACGCTTCGCTCTCCGGTGCCGACGCGGGCCCGGTGCCGTACATGTTGGCGAGGCGGGCGCCGCCCAGGGACTGGACCAGACTCGGCCGCTTGGCGCCGTCGCCGAAGACGAAGCTGTTGTAAAGGCCGTGGTCGATCGCCTCGCGGACCATGGTCAGGGCCGCCGACTCGGACGCGATCACCACCAGGGCCTGCGCGCCCCCGCTCGCGGACTCGCGCAGCGCGGCCAGGAAGCCGGTCCGGCCGGGGTCCACCGGGACGGCCTCGACGGGGCCGTCCCAGGCTGCCTCGAAAGCACCGGCAAGGCCTTGTCCCCAGGGATCGTCGACATGAAGCAGGCCGACATTGTCGAAGCCCCGCTCGCGTGCGAGGTGGGCGAGGACGGGTCCCTGGGACACGTCGGAGAGCGCGGTTCGAAACAGGAAATCGTCGTCGGCGACCGCGGTCAGCGCCGGCGACGTCGCCGAGAAGCTGATCGTGGGGATTGCGGCCGGACCGATCACCCACTCGGCCACCGGCAGCGCGCTCGCGCTGGCGTTGGGGCCGACGATGGCATGCACGCCCTCGATCTCCACGAGACGCCGTGCCGCCGCGACCGCCTTCTCCGGGTCTGCCGTGGCGTCGCCGACCGCGACCGTCACGGGCGAGCCCAAGACGCCGCCGGCGTTGTTGACATGCTTGATCGCGAGCTCGAACGCCCGCTGCCTGTCCCTGTATATCTGCGCCGAGCCGCTGCTCAGGTCCAGCAGCAAACCGATCTTGAGCGCAGTGGGCTCGTTCGTCGCCGCCGTCGCAGGCTCCGCCGCCGCGCCGGCGAGCGACAGGCCCGCCGCCACCAGCAGCATCCCGATCGCGTACGTCCGGAGAGATCTCCGGTCGCAGAATGTGCGGATCATTGCGAGCTTCCTCCATCCGAACGCGCGACCGTGGAGCCCGGCTCGACAGGCGCTTCGCGACCGATCGTCACAACGCCGCGCTTTCCCGGATCGACCCGATTTCGTGCGTGCGGTAAAGAATGTTCCTGTCCTTGGTGGCCGCTACCCATCCCCTGCGGGCGACGGACCCGATCCACTCTTCGTCCGGGGCATCCATTGCAAAGTGATCGTCGTGCACCTCGACATTCACGCCTTCCGAGCGAAGACGGGCCGAAATGATGTTCTTTCCGAGGTTTCGATCGAGGAAGAGCGTCGGCGTCTCAGGCGGCGGCTTCAAGCTCGCACCGTATCGCTTCCTCGATTTCCGTGCTCGGGCGTTCATAGTCCTGGACGAGATCGCTGATCGACTCGCCGAGCTTGTAGCGCTCGGCGATGATCCGGGTAGCCAGTCCGGTCCCTGCGATGACAGGCCGGCCACCTGAGAGCGCCGGATCAATCAACACCGTTGCCGGAGCATTCTTGATGGAATGCCTGGTAAAGGGGTAGAGCTTGATCGGTATGCCGCCATGGTCGCGCTCGATGCGCTTCAGGGCACCGTCG
>JAJDVB010000194.1 GCA_022826345.1 Alphaproteobacteria bacterium | reverse complement strand
GAAGGCCGGCGGCTTCGACGTGGACGACCCAGAGCGCCCCTTCGCCCAGAACCACGGGGCGGGCTATCGCGCGGTCTACGACTTAGGGGAGCCCGAGAACTCGGTCTTCGTCATCAGCACGGGGCAGTCCGGCAACCCGCTGTCGTCCTACTACGAGGACTTCGCCGAGCCTTGGCGCAACGGGGAATACCTGCCCATGCTCACCGACCGCGCAGCCGTGGAGGACGACGCACTGGGGACGTTGGTGCTAACGCCGCGGTAAGGCGATTACGCACGGATGCAGACTTCTCCAAAGTTGCCTCAGTTCATATTGCGCCTACAGGCTTGTCTGGTCATTGTTCCAATTGGGTTGTGGAGCTAGAAATGCTCGTGTTCATCGATACCAGCATAATAGTTGGAGAGGGCTTCTTTCGTTCTGAGTCTGCTAGATTGTTCTTGAAGGCAGCTCGATTCTTGGGAATAAGCGTATTCATACTGGAAATTGTCATCGATGAAGTGAAAGGGCAATTTTCGGTCAAGTTGAGGGAATCTCTAACTGATTTCAATAAAGCGCAAAAGTCTCTCAACTCCTTAATTGGCATGGAAGTTAGGCCAATGGATGTTAAGGAAGAAGCGATCAAGTATTGTGAATGGTTGGATGATTTTTTGCGAGAATATAAAGTAGACGTTCTCCCTTACCCGCGGATTGCCACAAAAGAAATAGTCGAAGAATCATATAGGGCTCAGAAGCCATTCAAGAGAAGTGGCGCCGGGCACAAAGACTACATAGTTTGGAAGACGATTTCCTCCCACATAAACAGCACAGAAGAGAATGAAGAAGTGTGCTTTGTTACTAATAATACTGCCGACTTTTGTGAAAAATTTGAAAACAAAATCGTGTTACACTCGCACTTGGCAGAGCAGCTAAAAGATGGGAGAGATTGTGTTCAAGTTTATACCAGTCTGAACCAATACTTTTTAGAGAAAGTTCATCCGGTCCTAGAGGTACGGGTGATTTCAGATATCCCAGAACTAAGCGCTAATGAACTTAAAAGAGAGGCACTGGATCGTCTGGAAGACGAATTATCCCTGCGCTCTGTCAATGGCCTTATGGAGTTCTGGCTTTGGAATGAGGCCACAGTCCATAGCGTTGAAGAAGCCAAAATAGACACATTAAGTACAGCTAAGTTGGATGAGAAATATATAATGGTCTCCGTATTTGGGTCAATACTTGTAGAAGTGGGGGGATATATGAACAAAGAAGATTTTCAATTCGAGGCGGCTGAGGATGTTTTCGTATGGGATGGGGATTGGAACGAGCGAGAGATGTGGTTGCAAAAAACAGTTGGTGCCTCATTTCGCGTAGTAATGTCCTACAATAGAGAAACAAAGAAAGTAGATGGGTACGCAGTTGAATTAGAGGACTAGGTATTGGTTATACAGATAGAGTGTGCAGATAGGGTAATCGCTTTGACAGTCGCCGCTCCAGCAGCTTCGCTTGGTCACTACCGCTCTAGGACAGAACTCGTCTTTGCAATCGTAACCGTGTTTCTGATGGGGTGGGTCGGAAGCGCCACCTCCGGTAGCTATCGGGCAGAGCGTGGCGACCGGCGGCCAATCGTTGAAATCCCGACCGCCTCGCCCGCCACGCGGAGGCGTTGGTCGAGGGTTGCGAGCGGCAGGCTGTGGCGGACGGCGACTTCCAGGTAAGCGGCGTCGTAGGCGGTGAGACCGTGCCCGCGGGCAAGATCGAGAAGGAGCGATCCGTCGTGCTCGTCGTCGATAGCAATGCCCAGTTCCAGGCTGTCATCCAAGGTGTCGGACACCTGTTGCAGGGATAGCCGGCCACGGCGCTCGTTCATCAGGAGGGCGTTGCGCAACTCGTACCACCAGATACGGGGAGCGACCCCGCCCTCCTCCGCCACGCGTTGCATGGCTTGAGTTGCAGTCGGGTCATCCTCGTCGCCCAGGCACCAGGAAAGGAACACCGAGTTGTCAATGACGATGGCCGTCAATATCGGTGTCCTTCGTGTATCGTTTCGATCAGGTCTGCCAGCGGCACACGCTTGAGGTGCTTGCGCCGCTCGACAATGCGGGCTGCTGCTTCCCGTGCCCGCTCGCGCTCGCCGGCCACCGGCACCAGCCGCGCGACGGGCTTGCCATGGCGGGTGATGGTCAGGCTCTCGCCCCGCGAGACACGGTCAAGTAACCGAGGCAGGTGTGTCTTGGCCTCGTAGGCGCCAATCTGTACCATCGCCGCTCTCCAATTCATATAGACCAGACTATACGACTAGTCTAAATGTTTGGCAAGCGATCATGTGCAAATCAAGCGTGTCGTGCGCAGTCGCATGTTTTTCAGAGCCGGCCAAGTTCTCCCCGACCTCCCCGAAATACACCGCACCATGGTGCGGTGCACGGGACGGGCGGGGGGAGGCAGGCTGTGCAGATGCAGTGTGCAGACCATCACCCGATCGACAAATCCGGGCTGGGACCGCCCCGGAGGCGCGGCTGATGGCCGGGCGTTCCTCCATCGAGCGCTTGCCGCGGCCGCTCCTGGCGCTGGTGCAGGAGGCCATCGCCGAGGGCGCCACCATCGACGAGATCGTCCGGCTCATCCGCGCGCATGGCGGCACCTGCTCGCGTTCGGCCGTCGTCCGCTACGCCAAGAGGGCACGCGAAAGGCTGCGGCGCTGGAGCGAGGACAAGGGGCTTGTCGATTTCTGGCTCAAGTCGCAGGGCGAGCGGCCCGAGGGCGGAACCGGGCGGCTCGCGCTCGAGACGCTCCGATCTCTCGCCCTGCGTGCCGCCATCGCCCTCGACCGCGAAGAGGCACCGCCCACCGCCGAGCAGATCGCCCCGCTTGCGCTCGCCATGCACCGCATCGAAGGTGCCGGCAAGAGCGGTGCGGACCGCGAGAGCGCCGTCGCCCGCATGGACGCCGGGCGAAACAAGACGCCGAAGGGCGGCGGGGGGCTGTCGCCCGAGGCCGTCGCCATCATCCGCGCCGAGGTCGAGGGCGACTGGCGCGGCTGGACCCCGGAGACACACGACGAAGGCGCGCACCGGCTCGATATCGATAGCCATCCGATGCGCCGCTCCGGTTCGCCATGAGCCACCTTGGGTCGCTCGCGTCGGACCACTTTGGGTCACCTTGGGCCACTTTGGGCCGGAGTGGGCCGGAATAGGCCGCCCTAAATACTCTTCTGCAACTTACCGGGATTCTTCGCCTGTCTCGGGCAGGTGGCGAAGGACCCGGATTGTGAGACATGCGGGCTACTCCTCCGGCTCGTTGCCGGGCAGGGGGATTGTCAACATCAGCGACGACAGGCTTTTGCCGTGGATGTCGAGCGCGCCGGTCGCGGTGACGCCGCCGCCCTGGACGTGCTCTATGACGAAGTTGAAGGCGCCCAGCCCCGGCAGGGCGTAGCGGCGCACGGGACCGTCGGCGAGCGCGGCGAAGGCTGCCGCCACGCGCGCCTCGGTGAGTTCCCGCAGGAGACGCTCGTAGCCGGCCTCGTCGTAGGCGATCACTGAGACGTTGACGGAATGCCCCTTGTCGCCGGCGCGGGCGTGGGCGAGGTCATGCACGGTCAGCATCACCCGGCGTCCACCACCTCGACGCGGGGCGTGACCAGATCTCGCGGCAGCAGCACCGACTGCACCGCGAGGATCTCGCGCACCGAGGCCGCGTCCCCTGCACCGCCCGCCGGCCCGTTGGTGTAGAGCGCCGCGACCTCGAAGCCCACCGCGTCGGCCGCCTTCTTGTCCTGCGTGCGGCCGGTGACGCGGAGCCTTACCTCGTAGGGCTCGGGCCGTCCGTCCGCGGGCCCGTGCAGGCTGTCGAGCCCGATAAGGCGGGCGTCCAGCGCGTCGTAAGTGAAGCCGCGCAGGCGCAGCCGCTCCGTCACGATCTCGCCGGCAAGGCGGGCGCGGGCGACCGCGTTGGGCCCGCCGTAGGAGAGCTGCCCCTCCCCCAGATAGCCGTCGAAATAGCCGATGCTCACCTTGTGGGTGTGGGTCCGTGCCTGCGCCCGCGCGCCCGAGACCGCCACGCGGTCGGGCCCCACCTCGCGAAAGGCGATGCCGGTCATGTCCAGCACGCAGTCGGGCGTGACGTAGGCCGCAGGATCGTCGACCTCGTAGAGGAGCTGCTCGGTGCAGGTGGCGGCGTCGATGCGCCCGCCGCTGCCGTCGCACTTGCCGATGGTGACCACGCCTGCATCGGTCACGTCGGCGAAGGGAAAGCCGAGGCGCGCCAAGCCGGCCACCTCCTTGACGCCGGGATCGGCGAAGTAGCCGCCGGTCACCTGGCCCGCGCATTCCAGCAGGTGGCCCGTCGCCGTCGCTTGGGCGAGACGGACGTAATCGTCGTAGCTCCAGCCGAGGGCATGGACGATGGGGCCGACGAAGAGCGAGGGGTCGGCGACCCGGCCGGTCACCACCACCGGCGCCCCGGTCGAGAGCGCAGCCGCCACCGCGTCCGCGCCGAGGTAGACGTTGGCGGACGCCATACGCGGCAGGATGCTCTCCAGCGGCGCGCCGGTCTCCATCAAGGGAAGGTCGGGGCGGTCGGCGACGGCGCCCTGCACATCATCGCCCAGCAGCACCGCGCAGCGCCGGTCGTCGAGCCCGAGTTCGGCCGCGATCTCGGCCGTCTTGCGGCCCGCCGCCAGCGGGTCCGCCGCGCCCATGTTGCTGAGCACGCGCACGCCCCGCGCGGCGGCCGGCGGCAGCACGGCACGCATGCGGTCCTCAAGCTGAGGGTTGTAGCCGCTCCCCTGCCCCCGGTGCAGCGCAAGTGTCTCGCGCGCGATGGTGCGCTCGGCCAGGCACTCGAAGGCGATGTAGTCGAGGCCGCCCCGTTCGACCAGCTCGGCCGCCGGCTCCCAGCGGTCGCCGGCAAAGCCCGCGCCGGAGCCGATGCGTACTCTGTCTCCCGCCATCGCCCCTACCGACGCGGCGCGACGGGGAGATACGCCCTAGGAGACCCCGCGCGCCGCCTGAATCTTGCGCCAGAGCGAGTCCGGCCTGAGCGGCAGGTCCGTGATCTCGATGCCGAAGGGCTCAAGCGCGTCGCAGATCGCGTTGCAGAGCGTGCCAGGCACGTCCGAGGGCCGCCCCTCGCCGATGCCCCGGCTCCCGAGCGGTGTGTAGGGGCAGGGCGTCGGCGCATGGGTCACCTTGATGTCCGGCACGTCCGCCGCCGTCGCGAGCTTGTAGTTCTCGAAGTCGGCGGTGAGCTGCTGGCCGTTCTCGTCGTAGACGAACTCCTCGAACATGGTGTTCGAGAGCCCCTGGACGATGGCGCCCTGCATCTGCCCCTCGACGATCTGCGGATTGATGATCTGCCCCACGTCCTCCGACGTGGTCCAGCTCAGGATCTTGAACTGGCCGGTCTCGATGTCGACCTCGACCGTGCAGACATCGGCGTTGAAGGCGATCATCGGCTTCTCGGCCTCGAAGAAGGCGGTGTGCTCGAGGCCGCCCGATTCGCCCTCAGGCAGGTTGATCGGCGCCATGATGACGCGCTCCACCGCCTCCCGGAACGTCTTCTTGATGTTCGCGTCCTTGCTGTAGGTGACGAAGCCGTCCGCGAAGTCGAAGTCGGCGGGCGACGCATCGGCGAGCGCCAGGTCGTGGGCCATGATGCGCGCGATCTTCTCCTTTAGGAACTCGCAGGCCTGGACCGCGGCGCTGACGAAGTAGGAGCCGGCGCGGGCGCCGACGGTGCCGGAGCCGAAGGGCGTGGTGCCCGTGTCCCCCGTAGTCACCACCACATCGTTGGGGTGGATGCCGAAGCTGTGGGCGACGGCCTGGGCCACCGTGGTCTCGTGCCCCTGCCCGCCGGGCGCGTCGCCCTCGAACACCAGCACCTTGCCGCGCGGGTCGAGCCGCACTGTCGCCGCACCATAGCCCGGCTGGTTCTCCATGGGCACGAAGAGCTCCGAGGCGACGCCCGAAAGCTCCACGCCGAGACCGAAGCCGATGCCGAGATAGCGGCCCTCGGCCCGCGCCTCCGCCTGGCGCGCGCGGAAGCCCGGCAGATCGGCCTCTGCCATCAGGTTGTCCCATACCTTGATGAAGTCGCCGCTGTCGAAATACTCGTTGGTGATCGACATGTGGGGGAGCGTCGCGACCAGGTTCTTGCGGCGCACGTCCGCCGGCTCCATGCCGCAGCGCTTGGCTACCATGTCGATGGCGCGCTCCATGGCGAAGCGCGTGGGAAACTCGCCGAAGGCGCGGGCCGGCGAGAGCGCCGACTTGTTGGTGATGGCGACCTTCACCTTGATGTCGCCGATCGGCCAGTCATAGGCGTTGGGTAGCTCGACCGCGCCGAGGAAGGGCATCAGGAAGCCCCAGTAGACCCCCTCGCAGCCGTCGCCGCAGTCGGCGAAGCCGCGGTCGCGGATCGCGAGCAGCTTGCCGTCGCTCGCCGCCGCGACCTCGAGATCGTGAATCTGGTCGCGCTCCTGGCTCACCGCCATCAGGTGTTCCTGGCGGGTCTCGATCCAGCGGATCGGGCGCCCCAGCTTCTTCGCCATGTAGGCGATCAGCATGGGCTCGCGGTAGAACGGCGCCTTGACGCCGAAGCCGCCGCCCTGGTCGCGCGGGGCAATGATGCGGACCTTCTCCGCCGGGATATCGAGAATGTCCGAGAGCGCGAGGCGGTCGATGTGCGGGCGCTGGGTGGTGAGCCAGCCTGTAAGCCCATCGGACTCGTCCCATTCGAAGAGCGCGCCTCGGGTTTCCATCGGCGCCACGCCGCAGCGGTGGCAGGTGAAGCGCTGCTTGATCACGATGTCGGCGCTGTCGAAGACCTCCTGGACCTTGGCCTCGTGCGCCCTTTGGCTTTCCTCGTCGGCGCCACCGGTGAAATCCATCTGGAAGATGATGTTGTCCGGCCAGTCCTCGTGGACGATGGTGGCACCCTCCGCGAGCGCGCTCTCCGGGTCGCCCACATAGGGAAGCGGGTCGTACGCCACCTCGATGGCTTCGGCCGCGTCGGCGGCGATGTAGGGGTCGCGGGCGATGACCGCCGCCACCGGCTCACCGTGCCACTTCACCTTGCCGACCGCGAGCGGCCAGTGCTTGGGATAGGTGGCGGGCAGCGCGGGCTGCACCACCGGCTGCGGCATGGGCAGGATCTCGTCCTTGATGTCGTCGCCGGTGACGACCGCGACGACGCCCGTCATCGCCTTGGCCGCGCTCACGTCGACGCTCTCGATCGTGGCGTGCGCGTGGTCGCTCCGCTTGAACACGATGTGCAACGCGCCCGGCCGCGCGATATCAGCCAGGAACCGCCCCTTGCCCGTGATGAGGCGGTGGTCTTCCTTGCGGTGGAAGTGGCTGCCGACCCAGCCTTCGCTTATCCCGGTCATCCGCTTCGCCTCCGTCACCTAGTCTCTTTCGCGGCCTGACGGACCGCGTCGACGATGTGCGCGTAGCCGGTGCACCGGCATAGGTTGCCCACCAGCCCGTGGCGAATTTCGTCGTCTGTCGGGTCCGGGTTCTCGCGCAGGAACTCGTCCATGTTCATCAGGATGCCCGGCGTGCAGTAGCCGCACTGCAGGGCATGCTGCTCGTTGAAGGCCCGCTGCAGGGGCGAGAGCGCGCCGCCCTGGGCCAGGCCCTCGACGGTGGTGATTTCGTGGCCGTCGGCCTGCGCGGCGACCATCAGGCAGGACTTCACCGCCTCGCCGTCGATCTGGACCGTGCAGGCGCCGCAGACGCCCTCGTAGGTGCAGCCGATGTGGGTGCCGGTGAGCGCCGCGCGCTCGCGGATGAAGTCGACCAGCAGCATGCGGACTGGCACGGTCTCCTCGAAGACCTCGCCGTTGATCGTCACCGTGATCGTGGTCGTGCTCATTGCTGGATTCCTCTCCCTGAGCTAACCGGCCGCTCGCGCGAAGGCCGTGGCCGTGACCTCGGCACCGAGCGAGCGGATGAGCTGCTTGCGATAGTCGCTGTCGGCCCAGAGGTCCTCCTGGGTCTCGATCTCGTCTGCGGCCTTGGCGAGCGCCGCCGCGATGCCGTCGTCATCGCCGGCCGCGACGCCGACCAGCGCCTCTTCGGCGGCGCCCGAGCGCGTGGGCCCGTTCGCGAGCCCGCCCACCGCGACGCGCGCGCTGGTGCAGCGCCCGTCAGCCGCCTCCAGCGCGACGCAGACGCCGATCACCGGCAGCGCGTCGGTGACGAGGCCCCACTTCTTGTAGGCGCTGCCGGCACTCCCGCCGGCGGCCGGGATGGCGATGGCGGTGAGGATCTCGTCATCCTCCCGCGCCGTCTCCAGCGGGCCGCCGATAAAGTCTTCCGCCGCGAGGGTGCGCGTGCCGCCGTCGGCCGCCGTCAGCTCCAACTGCGCTCCAAGCCCGATCGCCGTGGGCGGCATGCAGGCGGCGACATAGTTCCAGCAGAGGCTGCCGCCGATGGTGCCCCGGTTGCGCACTTGGCGGTCGCCGACACGCTGGGCCGCGTCGCGGAGCGCGGCACAGGCGCCGGTGAGGCGCTCGTCTTTGGCGATTTCCGCGTAGCGGGTCATCGGCCCAATGCGCACCCCGTCCGCACCGACATCGATGCCGGAGAGCCCGTCCACCGCCTGGAGGTCGATCAGGCAGCGCGGGCGCACGAGGCGCGCCTTGACCGCCTGCATGAGGCTCTGGCCGCCGGCCACGAAGACCGCGTCGCCTTCGTCGTAACGGCCGAGCGCGGCGAGCGCGTCTGAGACCGTCGCCGGCCGCACATACTCGTCGATCGGTGCTGGATACATGGTGGCTGCTCCCCCTCGCTCACCGGCGGCGCATTATAGGTGCGGCAGGCGCCGCCTTGCACGGTTGATTCGTGCCTCGCCGCTGGCGCGAGTCGGTCAGTGTTACGTGGTATCGCGGCGTTATTGCGGTTTGCGCGCGTGCACGAGATACATCGGCGTGAAGATACCCAAGCGCCCGGATGCCACCATCGCTGCTGCACACAGATTCAGGAGGCCGGACACGCGCACGGTCCCCTCGGGCACGATCCTGAGTGCTTCCAGGAGCTGCAATGTGCCGTGTGTCACCATGCGCCCCGGTCTCGAACTGCGAAAGCCGGCAAGGGAGAGGCGTGAACCGGCGAGGGGTTGGTACCAGGGGATGCCCGGCCCCGCGTTCTCGTTCAGGTCTCGGGCTTCCAGCAACTCGAACCCGACCCGCCGCAGCGCATCGTCGATTTGGTGCGGAAAGGGGATGTCCGGCAATGCTCCGCCAACCTCGAGATCGCTCTTTATCCGCTGGTGCCGCCGGTTATCTGGGTCGAAGCGGCTGGTCAGACAGTACTCGTACGCCGCGAAGCATCCTCCCGGCTTGAGCACACGGAATACTTCACCGTAGCAGCCAACCTTGCTCGGCGCGTGGATGGTGGCCTCGATCGCGTAGGCGGCGTTGAAGGACTCGTCCGGCGCATCCATGTGCATGAAGTCGCACTTGAGATACTCAGCCAGGCGACCGAGTCCCGCTTCGTCGGTCAATGTCCGGGCTCGTTCAAGCTGGTAACCATTGTTGTTCACGCCGACGATCGTGGCACCCGTGAAGCGGGCGATCTCACGCAAAGGTCCACCGACACCACAGCCTAGATCCACCACCCGCATTCCGGGTTGCAGGGCGAGTCGTTGTGCGAGGTAGCGTTGATGGCGCACGAGAGACTCTGGAAAACTTTCGTCCGAGGCACGCGGCGCAAAATGAAAGGACTTGCCCCAACCGTACTCATAGAAGTCCGTTACTAGATCGTAGTATTGGTTGGTGAGAGCCTTGTACTCCCTCTTCCGTCGTTCCAGGCTTTCCGCCTCGTCACGACCGAAATCGCGTTCATAGCCGCGGACAGTCGATGCAACGGCGTCGCGCTTCAGCACGTTCTCAAATACTTTGGAGAGCTTCGAAGACAAGGCCAAGAATTCGTTGGTTGTCGCGGACAAAAACAGCAACTCAGTGCTTCGAGATCAAGCTCTCAAGCAGCGGCCTCGATGGCTTCCCGGCGGTTCAACTCCAGCGCTTCACGCAACGTCACTCGGAGGGTTTCCAGCAACTCCTCTCTCGTGCGTTCCTGGCAATTGACGCCGGGAATCTCCTCGATCCACCCGATCCACCAAGGACCGGATTGCTTCACGACGGCCGTGAATCCCTCTTGCATGGCAAATCGCTCCGACATCCGATGCCTGCGGTCTCGATCTCTTCGACACGCAGGCTCCGACCACGCTAGCGCACGAAGTTCTTCACGTAGTCGGCGCCGAGGCCGACCTCCTCGTAGTGCTCGCGCGCACGGTCGAGTCGGTGGAAGACGTCCTCGGCGCGGACGTCCCGGCCTTCCTCGTCCACGTAGTTGACCGAGCCCGAGATCGCGAAGAAGCAGTGCATCTCGGGGCAGTCGTCGTCCACCACGAGAGTGTGGACCTCGCCCGGCGGTTCGTAGATGTAGGTGCCCTGATCGGCGATCCAGTCGTGCTCCAGGTAGCGGAAGGCGCCCTTGAGCACGAGGCCGTGGACCGGCGCCGGGTGCCGGTGGCGCGAGACGAAGCCGCCGCCCGTGACCTTGACCACCTCGCACCAGCCGCCCTGCACGGTGTTGTACATCAGCGGGCGCAGCCAGACGCCCTCTTTCAGCGGCACCCAGATGCGCTCGTCCTCTGGCTCGGTATGGAGCACGATGTCGGGCGGCGAAAACGGGTGGGCGCTCGGCGCTGAGATGCGGGTGACGGAGGCGGCGGCTTGGCTCATCGGGCTCTCCCTTCAGGTGGCGGCCCGAGCGTAGCCGATCGGTATGCCGAAGCAAGCGGCGCCGCTTGTTGTACCGGAACGGAAGCGCGCAAATGGCGCCGGCTGAACGCCGGTGGCCCCTCGCACCCGCTGCCTCTGCTGCCGCCCCTCGTAGCCGGCAAACACATGCGTTACGCTCAGGCGCAACCAGCGCGCCGGTCAGCCGGCAAGGGCCTGAGCATCCATGCCGTCCCGCAAGCCCCGCACAGCCAAGCTCTCTTCCAGACCGCCGGCTGAAGGCACGCAGGCGGGCGCGCAGAACCTGAACGACACGGCCTACGCGACGATCAAGGACGACATCATCTCCTGCGCACTGCAGCCGGGCGAGGAAGTGTCGGAGGGATCGCTCGTCGCGCGCTACGGCATGAGCAAGGCGCCCATCCGCAGCGCCATGATGCGCCTGCGCCAGGAAGGGCTGATCGTCTCACGCGGGCGACAGGGCAACGCGGTCTCCCCGGTCACCCTGCGCGACATTCAGGAGATCTTTCAGCTCCGCCTCGTGCTCGACGTCACCGCCGTGAGGCTCGCCGCCGGCAGGGTGGATGCGGTCCGCCTGCGCGCGCTCAACGAGGCCGCGCACACGACCTATCCGGAAGGCGACAGGGCCGGCCGGGCGGCCTACCTGCGGGCCAACCGCGAGTTCCACCGCTACGTCGCGGAGTGCACCGGCAACCAGCGCCTGGTCACCCTGGTCGTCGGCCTCATGGAGCAGCACGAGCGCATCGTGCATCTGGGCCTCGCCATGCAGCGGCGGGAGCACGAGTTTCACCACTTCCACGACGACCTGGTCGACGCGCTGATCGAAGGCGACGGCGAGCGGGCGGCGGAACTGACCGAGAAGGCGCTGCGCGGCAGCCAGAGGAAGGTGTTGGAAGCGCTGACCGACTCGCCCCCGCAGATCGCGCTCGGGCCCGTGGATCTCACGCCCTAGCCAAGCCGCGCCGCCCTCGCGCCGGCACCCTTTCTCTTGACATGTCACGCAACATGTCACAACGTCCCTTCATGGCGACGATGCTCAGGCTGTGGGTGCCGATTGTCGCCCTGACCGTAGCGCTGGCGGCGACCGAAGCGCGCGCCAATCCGGACGTCTGGGTCGAGACCACGATCACCGTCGCGTTCGACGATCAGCGGGTCGGCGGGTTGGATTTTTCGTGGGCATTCGACGACTTCTACAGCGCCCACACCATCCAGACCTACGACCTGGACAGGGATGGAACGCTCAATCCTCTTGAAGTCAGAAACCTGCGTTCCGAGACCTTCGATCCACTCTCACCCGCCGACTATTTTGTTCACATCTGGTCGGGAGAGGAACAATACGACGGCATCGACGTGGATCGGTTTGCGGCACGGATCGAGCAGGCGCGGCTCGTCTACGAGTTTACGGTGGGCGTTACACCGCCCCTCGATCCGAAGGCAAAGCCTGTATCCGTCAGCCTGTTCGATCGCGAGAATTTCGTGGATTTCAGCTTTTCCGATTCGCCCTTCCTGCTGGTTAGCGGCGAGATGACTCCGGGTTGCAAGTTCCGCATTGCGCGCGGCAAGGGCGCGCAATCCGGCCATCCCCAGCCGGTCACGCTCGCCTGCGATGGATAAGCTTCGATGAAGCAGCGGCTCCAAAGACGCCGCCGCCGCAGACCGGCCACGCTGTTGGGCATGGTGTGCGGGCTGCTCTTGACGAGCCTGTTCACGGCGCCGCTCGCGCTTTCGCAAACCGACGCCGCAACGCCGGCCCCTGTGGAGGTCGAAATCGTCGAGGAGGGCGGCGGCTTCTTTGACGGGGTGACGGACTTCCTGATGGACTTCCAGCGCCGCGCCAACGCCGAAGTGGCCTTCCACATGAACGCCATCGAGCGGGGCGAGAATCTCGGTGCCTTCCTCCTGGCCCTTGCGGTCGCGTTCGCCTACGGCGCCATCCACGCATTCGGGCCGGGGCACGGGAAGTTTGTCGTCGTCTCCTACTTCCTCGGGCGGGAAGCGCGGGTGATGCGCGGCGTCGTGATGGCCCTGCAGATCGCCATCGTCCACGTCATCGCCGCCATCGTCATCGTCTGGCTGGCCGACCTCGTGCTGCGCGGCGGCTTCGGACTGGGGCTCTCCGATGTGCCGGGCGTGCGCGCCGCGAGCTTCCTCATCATCGTCGGCATCGGCCTCTACATGCTTTACCAGGCCATTCGGGCCTCGCTGAGAGCGCGCGGCCACGGGGGGCACACTCACCATCACGACCACGATCACGTTCATGCGCACGGGCACGGTCATGGCCACCATCGTGGCCACGGCCATCACCACCATCACGGCCACAGCCACGGCGGCAAGGCGGAAGGCCGCATTCTGGCGCTCGCGGCCGGCATGGTCCCCTGCCCCGGCGCCGTGCTGATCATGCTCTATGCGGTGGCGAACGACATGATCGTTCCGGGCTCCCTGCTGGTGGCGGCGATGTCGCTCGGCATCGGGTCCAGCATCTGCGTGCTTGGGGTGGGCGCGATCCTCGCAAGGCAGGCCGCGATGCGGGTCATGGAGCGCTCGGGCGGAGGCGGGGCCATCGCGCTCCGCCACGGAATGAACTACGCGGGCGCCGCCCTGGTCACCCTCGTCGGCCTGGTCTCGTTCATTGCCTTTCTCAACACGCCGCTCGGCTGACGGGCGGCAATCGCCGCCGGCGTCAGCTGCACCGACGAGGCCGTCACCGCCCCCGGCTGAGCACCGCTTGACCCAAATTCCGCAGCCCGTCGATGCGGGTCACGATGAAGAGCGCTAGCGCGGTGACGACGATGGAGGGGCCGGAGGGCGTATCCCAGGTCGCGGACGCGTAGAGTCCGCCCACGGTCGCGGCGGTACCCACCGCCGCCGCGCCTGCGGCCATCCACTCGGGGCTTGGGGCGAAGCGCCGGGCGGTGGCCGCCGGGATCACCAGCAGCGCCACGATCAGCAGGATACCCACGATCTTGATGGCGACGGCGATGATCGCCGCCACCAACAACCCGAAGATCAGCCGCGCGCGCTCCGGCTTCAGGCCCGCCACGGCCGCGAGGTCCGGGTTGACGGTCGCCGCCAGCAGCGGGCGCCAGAGCCACGCGAGCACGCCCAACACGACCGCGCCGCCGCCCCAGATCACCGCCAGATCGACACGCGCGACGGCCAGGATGTCGCCGAAGAGCAGCCCGTGCAGGTCGATCCGCATGGACGGGAAGAACGAGAGGATCACGAGACCCAGCGCGAGCCCGCCATGGGCGAGCAGGCCCAGCAGAGTGTCGGTCGGCAGCGTACCGCGCCGGTCGAGGTAGAACATGATGAAGGCCACCAGCGCGGCGCTGGCCAGAATGCCGATCACGAGATCGATGCTAATGACGATGGCGAAGGCAACGCCGAGCAGCGAGGAGTGCGCGATGGTCTCGCCGAAGTAGGCCAGTCTGCGCCAGACGACGAAGCACCCGGCCGGCCCGGTGACGAGCGCGAGACCGATACCGGCGATGAGCGCGCGCGTGAAGAAGTCGTCGAGCAACGCTCAGGCCCCCGGCGCACCGGCGCCCGCGCCGGCGGGCTCCTCGTCATGCTCGTGGGGCACGAGGACCACGACATCATCGCCGGTCTTGGCCGCAAGCTCGATGTCGTGGGAGATGATCAGGATACCGCAGCCCAGGCTGCGACGGACCTCCTGGATCAACTCGTGAAAGACGTCCGCTCCGCTCACGTCAACGCCCTGAGCCGGCTCGTCGAGAACCAGCAGATCGGGCCTCTCGATCAACGCCCGCGCCAGCAGGAGCCGCTGGAACTCGCCGCCGGAGAGCGTCGAGATGGGCGGATTGCCGAGCCGCTCAAGGCCGACGGCGGCGAGCGCGGCCTCGATCTCTCGGCGCGGGTAGTGCCGGGTCAACGTCATCAGGCGGCGGAGCCTGAGCGGCAGCGTCGGGCTTATGGCGAGGCGCTGCGGTACATAGCCCACCGCCACGCCTGACGCGCGCTCGACCGCGCCTTCGTCGATCTGGATCAGGCCGAGGACGGCCTTGGCGCAGGTCGATTTGCCGGCACCGTTGGCGCCGATCACGTAAACCAGCGCGCCCCTCGGCACCTGAACGTCGACGTGGCGGATGATCCAGCGCTCGCTTCGCCTGACGCCGATGTCGCGGGCGCTCACGAGCGTCTCTGGCCCGGCGGGCGACATGCTCCCTGCCGTCATGTCCTCCGCACTATTGGCGCTTGCAACTGGCGTCCGAGCCGTGTGCGCTGTCGGGAATCCCTTGATGAGCAAGGGCTCCAGGTGATCTGAGATTTTTCTTACCCCAGCGAGGTCGCAGATTTCTGCGGCTCTCGGGTCGGCGAAGAGGGCGATCCGGCGATTTCCACCCCATGGC